>DATAZV010000359.1:0-4660 GCA_036271855.1 Burkholderiales bacterium | reverse complement strand
AGATCGATGCGCCATGGAATAAGGCGCGAGGGGTATTACCTCCTCAATGGCAATCACGCCAACCATCACGGGAAAGAATAAAAAATGAAATCCGCACTCAATGCCTGTCTGCTCGCCCTGCTCGGCCTGACTTTCTTAACTGCACACGCGGCCGACACCCTCGACCTCGACCGCCTGGCGACCTGCCAGGAGTCGTGGCAGGCCTGGAAGACCGACCAGGCGCGCATGTCCAGCATGGGCCAGAGCCTGAACGCGGATTACGCGAGGAAGGATGCAGACGACGGGCCGTATTTCGCGCCGAAGGGGGCGAAGACGCTGCTGGGGATGCCGGTGGTGCAGTTGTATCCGGCGAGCGTCGGCATGGGGGTGGGTTTTTCGGTGGTGGTGGGTAGCGGCTTCGAGGCAGGCAGGGCGAGCGTGGAGAAGGCGGTGGGCAAGCCGTTGAAGCAGTGTGAGAGCAGCGACGGGATGAAGTCGTGCGAGCTGGAACTGGGGCCGCAAAAGACCGTGGTGATAATGGCTGCGGACAAGGGTGGCACCAGGAAGACGCTGGTGGGGTGTATGTATTACTACGCGAAGTAGGTGTGTACCTCGTGGCTTAACCCCATCCCTACCCTGTCCCTCCCCTTGAAGGGGAGGAGACCTGCTAAGTGGCCGCGAAATAAAGCGGGCACCCGACCTTGCGGCGGGGTGCCCTGTACAACGCGAAGTAACTGTTGCGCTAGTCCGCGGGAATCGGGATGGCGGCGGTCTTGAAAATCTCCTGCCAGCGCTTGATTTCGCCGTCGACGTAGGTGGTGAAGGTGGCCGGGGTGGAGTCGAGCACGGCGGCCAGGCCCATGTCGTTGAACTGCTTTTTCACCGTTTCGCTGTTCATGCTTTTGGCGATGGCCTGGCGCAGTTTCGCGACGATGGGGGCGGGGGTGCCGGCGGGGACCATGATGCCGTACCACTGGCCGACGTTGTGGCCGGGGTAGACCTTGGCCAGGTTGGGTGCTTCGGGATAGGCCGGCAGCGGGACGTCGCCGGAATAGGCGATGACACGGTAGTACTCGGAGGGGCCGCGGGCGACGACGCCGCCGGCGCTGTCGAAGGTCATGGAGACTTCGCCGCTCATCAGGGCGGCGAGCGCGGGGCCGTTGCCGCGGTAGGGAATGTGGCGCAGCTTGACGCCGGCGAGTTTGCCCAGGAGTTCACCGGCGAGATGCGGGCCGCTGAGGAGGCCAGAGGAGGCGTAGGTGAGCGTGTCCGGATTGGCTTTCGCGTAGTCGACCAGTTCCTTGAGGTTGGTGACGGGGAGTTTTTTGCTGACCAGGAGCACGTAGTCGGCCTCGGCGACCAGGGCGATGGGCATAAAGTCTTTTTTCTGGTCGTAGGAAAGCTTGTCGCCGTAGGCGGCGGGCAGGGTGACGTTGGGGGCGCCGCTGGCGAACAGGATGGTGTAGCCGTCGCCCTTGGCGCGCGCCACCTGCTGGGTGCCGATGCGCCCGCTGGCGCCGCCGACGTTGTCGATGACGATCGGCTGGCCGAGTTGCTTGGCGAGTTCGTTGGAGAGCACGCGGGCGGAGGGGTCGATGCCGCCGCCGGGCGGGTAAGGCACGACCATGCGCACGGCCTTGTCAGGGTATTGCGCATGCGCGCTGCCCCCGCCGAAGAGGCCAAAAGTGGCGGCGATGGCGAACAGCCATGCGTGGTGCCAGCGCGCGTAGGGTGTACGGGCACTGTCTGGGCAGGCGGACGGGCCTGCACTGCTGTCTTGGGTGAACATCGCTAGCTTTGTCTCCGGGTCGACTTTATGGTTGCCCGGCTCTGCGGCCGGGCTGGTGGAAGAATCTAGACCGGCACGCCGCCTTCGACGGTGACCCGGTGCATCAGGCGACGCTGCGGCAGCGCGTAGTCGGCAATCGCCAGGTGCAGGGAGGCGGCGTTGTCCCACATGATGACGTCGCCTTGCTGCCACTTGTGGCGATAGGTGAACTGCGGCTGGATGATGTGGGCGGTGAGTTCGGCGATGAGCTCGGCGCCCTCCTCCAGCGGCATGCCTTCCAGGCCGATGCATTCGCCCTCGAACAGGTAGAGCGCCTTGCGGCCGGTTTTCGGATGGGTGCGCACGGCGGGGTGGGCGATGTCCGGTGTTTCCTTCAGTTGTTCGGCGGTGAGCTTGGCGCGCTGGCTGCCCACGGGGCGCTTGCGCACGGCGTAGCGGTGGATCGCCCTCTTGCCGTCGATCTTCGCCTTCAATTCAGGCGAGAGCGCTTCGTAGGCCGGGGCGGTGCCGGCGAACAGGGTGTTGCCGAGCACTTCGCCGGCTTCGTTGCGCGGCACTTCCAGTGCGTAGAGGATGGAGCCGCGGCTGGGTTTGGTGCGGTAGGAGGTGTCGGTGTGCCAGGTCTGGCCGGCGTCGGGCAGGCCGAGAAAGCTGCCGTCCGGTTTCAGCACATTGGAGACGACCAGGATTTCCGGGTGGCCTTCGAGCAGGTATTCATGGCGCACGTGGATTTCCAGCGGGCCGAAGCGCGCGCCGAAGGCGATCTGCTGCTCCGGGGTGAGTTTCTGGTCGCGGAACACCAGGACGGTGTGGCGGTTGTAGGCGTCGTCTATCTGCGCGAAGGTTTCGGCGTCCAGCGGCTGCGAGAGATCGACCCCGCGCACTTCGGCGCCGATGGGCGCGTCCATCTTGACGATTTCGAGTCTTTCCTTGACGTTGCTGCTCATGGCTGGCCTTTGTGATGCAAGTTGCGATGGGTTGCATGGTGCGGTTTTTCACTGCGTTGGTAAAAGACTATTTTTTCATTTACCAGAACTTTTGGTTATGGTTAGATTATGTCTTTGCGGATGCCGGAGCGGGCGATGAAGCTGCAGCAGATGAAGTTTTTATGCACGGTGGTGGACAGCGGTTTCAATATCACCGAGGCGGCGGCGGCCCTCTTCACTTCGCAGCCGGGGGTGAGCAAGCAGATCCGCGCGCTTGAATCGGAACTCGGGGTGGAGATATTGGTGCGCTCGGGCAACCGCATCATCGGCACCACGGAAGCCGGGACGGAGATCGTGGCGGCGGCGCGGCGGGTGCTGGTGGATGCCAAGCAGCTCGAGGAGGTGGCGCGCGAATTCACCAACCGCGAGGGCGGGCGCCTGGTGGTGGCGACCACGCATTTGCATGCGCGTTTCCCGCTGCTACCCGTGATTACCGCGTTTTCAAAAAAACATGCCAGCGTGCAGATGCGCCTGCTGCAGTGCCCACCGGAGGAGATCGAGGCGCGGGTGGTGGCGGGCGAGGCGGACATCGGCGTGACCACCGGTTCGGACTCGCTGGCCGCGCAATGCGTGGCGCTCAATGCCTACCCGCTGCACCGCTGCCTGATCGCGCCGCGCGGACACCCGGTGCTCAAGCACAAGCGGCCGACGCTGAAGGACATCGCGCGCTACCCGCTGATCATGTACGACCCGCATTTCAGCTCGGGCAAGTCGGTGCAGGACGCGTTCGATAAAGCCGGCATCGTACCCAACGTGGTGCTCTCCGCCATCGATGCGGACGTGATCAAGGCCTATGTGGCGGGCCGGCTCGGCATCGCGGTGCTGCAAAGCCTGGCGTATGACCCCCGCGTTGACACGGAGATCGCGGCGGTGAACGTGGACCACCTGTTCCCCGGCTCGCACACCAAGCTGATTTTGAATCGCGCAAAATACATGCGGCAGTACACCTTCGACTTCATCCACATGCTGGCCCCGGCCTGGACCCAGGCGAAGGTGAAGGCGGTGCTGGCGGGCGGGTGAGCGCGGCGCTGGGCTTAACCTCATCCCCACCCGCTTCTTCGTTTAGGCCTCCCCTTGAAAGAGAGGGAACCTACTAAGGCATTGCGTGGTATAGGCGAAGGACCGAGCCTATGCAATAACCACCGGAATGCGCCGGCGGCCAAACGGTTGTTTGAACTCACTGAAGCGGCCGGCGATGTGGGTTTTGCATTTCATGCAGCGCGAGGCGGCGCTGATGCGGTAGCCGCCGACGTCGTGCCAGTCGCGGTCGATCAGTTTTTCGCCGCAGCCGGGGCAATAAGTCGCGCCGCCTTCGGCGTCGTGGATGTTGCCGGTGTAGACGTAGTGCAGGCCTTCTTCGAGCGCAATGCGGCGCGCGTGCTTGACGGTTTGCGCGGGGGTGGCGCCGGTGTCGCGCATTTTGTGGTCGGGGTGAAAGGCGGTGAAGTGCAGGGGCACGTCGGGGCCGAGTTCGGCGCGCACCCATTTTGACAAGGCGCGCACTTCGGCGTCGCTGTCGTTCTGGCCGGGGATCAGCAGGGTGGTGATTTCCAGCCAGCAGTCGGTTTCGTGCTTGATGTAGGTCAGGGTGTCGAGCACCGGCGCCAGCTTGGCGGCACACAGCTCGGCGTAGAAACGCTCGGTGAAGCCCTTCAGGTCGACGTTGGCGGCATCCATCCTGGCGTAGAACTCGGCGCGCGGGGCGGCGTGGATGTAGCCGGCGGTGACTGCCACGCTGTGGATACCGAGTTCGCGACAGGCATCGGCAGTGTCCATCGCATATTCGGCGAAGATGACGGGGTCGTTGTAGGTGTAGGCGACGGAGAGTGCGCCGGCTTGCTTGGCGGCCTGCGCGATTGCCCCGGGGCTGGCCTGGCTTTGTATCTTGTCCATGTCGCGCGACTTG
>DATAZV010000358.1:0-1509 GCA_036271855.1 Burkholderiales bacterium | reverse complement strand
TGGTCACGGTGCCACAGGAAATAATCGTGGCTGGGCGACGACGGCGCGGCCTGCCGCGGCGGGTTGCTGGCCTCGTATTCGATCCTGCCTTGGCGATCCAGTATCTGCAGGCGCAGCACGTTCGGGTTCAGGCGCAGGCGGCCGGCGAGCAGCCACGCCACCTGTGCGCCGGTGGGCGCGGCGCCGCTGGGCCAATGCAGCAACACCTCTTCGGTCGTCGCCAGGTTGCGGTCGATCGCCTTGATGCCCTGTTCCGCGTGCGCGGCCACCACCTGGGCAAGATTGCGGGTGTCCTGCTCGCTGTCTTCCACCGCGCTGCGATAACCGCGCCAGATGCCGAGGGCCACAAAGGCCGCCAGCAATACCGCAAGGAAGGCGGCGGCCGCCGCCACCCGGCGGCCAAGCCAGGACCCCTCCCCGGCTGTGGCAGCCGGCAAGAAGGGCGGGTCTTCCCGGAAATTAGTTGAGCCGGCCAAATGGTCTTCCGGCGCTGCTCCGGAAAATTACTTCCGTAAGCGCTCTCTTGAGGTGCATCGTTTACCCGCCGAAAGCGGGACCGGGCCACGAGAAAATGCGGCCTGGTGAAGATTAGAGCGCGTGAACGCGGTTTTGTTCACGGCTGAAATATGACAAACGAAAAGTATTAGATATTTGGCATTTTTCAGCCTGCGCCGGTGTCCGAAAATACGGCGATCATATGCATGCGGCTCTCATCCGGACCTGCCCAAAGGCGATGTGGCAAGCTGCCAGCGAAAACAGGTCCCCTGCTCACTGCCCCGCAAGCGTGAAATAAAAAGTCGCGCCGCGCCCGGCTTGCGCCTCGGCCCAGACGCGCCCGCCATGCCGGTCGATGATCCGGCGCACCGTCGCCAGCCCGATGCCGGTGCCCTCGAACTCGTTGCTGCTATGCAGCCGCGAAAACACGCCGAACAGCTTGGCCGCGTATTTCATGTCGAAGCCGGCGCCGTTGTCGCGCACGAAAAACACCGGCACCGCGCCCGCATCGTCGCGGCCAACCTCGATCACCGCGTGCTCGCAACGCGCGGTGTACTTGAAGGCATTGCCGATCAGATTTTGCAGCACCACCCGCAACAGCGCGGGGTCGCAATCGGCCTGCCCGAGATCGTGGATTTTCCACTCGATGCGCCGCCCGCCCGCCTGCAGCGACAATTCCTCGACGATTTCCGCCACGCTCTGGTTCAGCCCGCAGGGGCCGCGATACAGCGGCGCTGTGCCGGTGCGCGCCAGCCCGAGCAGGTCGTCGATCAGCGCGCTCATGCGCCCGGCGGCCGCGGCGATGCGCTGCACCAGCGCAATCGAATTGCCGTCCAGGCCACCGCTGTCCTCCAGCAGCATGGCGGCAAAGCCCGCCACATGGCGCGCCGGCGCGCGCAGGTCGTGCGAAACCGAATAGGAAAACGCCTCCAGCTCGCGGTTGACGTTCTCCAGTTCGGCGGTGCGCTCGGCCACCCGCTGCTCCAGCTCGGCGGCCTGGCGCGCCAGCCGGGC
>DATAZV010000357.1:0-3734 GCA_036271855.1 Burkholderiales bacterium | reverse complement strand
CGTCGCCCTCGTGCTTGCCGATCAGCGCGCGCGCGATCGGCGAACTGATGGTGATCTTGCCGGCCTTGATGTCGCCTTCGTCGTCGCCGACGACCTGATAGGTCACCTTGTCACCGGAATTGACTTCCTCCAGATCGACGGTGGCGGCAAACACCACCCGGTCTTCGTTCACCAGGTCCTTCGGATCGATGATCTGCGCGGCCGACAGCTTGCCTTCGATTTCGGCGATGCGGCCTTCGATAAAGCCCTGCTTTTCCTTCGCGGCATCGTATTCGGCGTTTTCCGACAGGTCGCCCTGGGCGCGCGCTTCCGAGATCGCATTGATGACCGCCGGGCGCTCTTTCGCCTTCAGGTGCTGCAATTCCTGTCGCAGCAATTCCGCTCCATGCACGGTCATCGGGACGGATGAGGCCATGTTATTGTCTCCAAAAAGCAACGGGCAGCGCGAAGTGCACCGCCCGTAAAGGAGCAATGATACAGCGGATGCGGCTACCCTGCCCCTTTTGCCATCCTCGCTACAATGTGCAAACCGGGCTCACCACGGCGTCACCACGGTTATCGTCCTCCAAGGCAAATGCCCCGCCCTTCCTTGAGTGCAGATGCGCTGCGCCGCCGCGCCTGGCTGAAACTGGGCCTGGCCGGAACGGCGATGCTCCATCCCCTGTTGCGCGCGAACGCGCAGGACGCGGACGCCCATTTGCAGCGCCTGCCGAAACAGGCCCTGGTGATCGGCAACAGCGCCTACCAAGCGGCGCCCGCGCTGGAAAACCCGCGCAACGACGCCCGCGCGATCGCCGCCTTGCTGCAATCAATGGGCTTCGATGCCGTGAGCAGCCTCGACGCCTCGCGCGCGGCGATGCGCGCGGCAATCGACACACATGTCGAAACCGTGGCCCGGCGCAAATGCATCGGCCTGTTCTACTTCGCCGGGCACGGCTTGCAATTGTCGTGGAAAAACTACCTGCTGCCGATCGATGCGCGGGTGGCCAGCACGAACGACGTGCAGTCCCAGGCGATCGAGCTCAACGCGCTGATGAGCGGGCTCACCCGCGCTGGCAATCCGA
Source organism: Burkholderiales bacterium (assembly GCA_036271855.1). Lineage (GTDB taxonomy): Bacteria > Pseudomonadota > Gammaproteobacteria > Burkholderiales > JAEUOS01 > JAQGMJ01. The sequence continues at coordinate 2,670 of DATAZV010000357.1, read as the reverse complement.
TGAATATCGTGCTGCTCGATGCCTGCCGCGATAATCCTTTCGGCGATGCGCTGAAGACCGAAAAGGGCCTGAGCCAGATGGACGCTCCGGTCAATAGCATCCTCGGCTACGCCACTGCGCCGGGCAATGTCGCCAGCGACGGCAGCGGGAAAAACGGCTTGTACACCGGGCAATTGCTGCGTGAGATGAAAGTGCCGGGCGCGCGCATCGAAGACGTGTTCAAGCGCGTACGCCTGGCGGTACGCCGCGAATCCAACGGCGCGCAGATTCCCTGGGAAAGCACCTCGCTCGAAGAGGACTATTACTTCGTCCCGCCGGCCAACACCGGCCCCGCCTCGGCGGAAGACAGGACGCGGCAATTCGATACCGAGCTCAAACTGTGGGAGTCGATCCAGGCCTCCCGCTCGGCAGCCCCTTTCGAAGACTACCTGCGGCGTTTCCCCAGCGGACGCTTCGCCGAGCTGGCGCAATTGGAACTCGACCAGGCGCTGGCCCGCCAGGGTGAGAAGCGCGTCGAGATCGCGCCGGAAACGGGCAATCCCTATACCGCAGGAAGCGCGCGCGCAAATACGGTCCATACGGTCGGCGATGTCTACCGCTTTCGCCAGTACGATCGCGACAGCGGTGCCTTCAAGCGCGCCTTCACCAACACGGTCACCGGCATCACCGACCGCGAGGTGGTCTATAACGGCGGTACTTTCATCACCGACCTGCTGGGCAACATCGTGCGCTATGGCGATGGGCGCCGCAGCACCGGCTCGCAGGCCATCCCCCTGGAGTACGCAGTCGGCCGGCAATGGGCGACGCGCTATCTGAGCACTTCAGCGAAGGGGATGGATTTCAATACCGAGCTGGAATACCGCATTACCGCCAGGGAAAAGCTCACTGTCGGCGCCGGCACCTTCGACGCGTACCACGTGGAAGGCAAGGGCAAGAGCTTCGCAGTCTCGGGCCAGGCGAACGTCGATGTCACATCCAGTTTCTGGATGGCGCCGCAGGTATGCCACACCACGATCAGGCGCGAAGTCACGCGCAAGCTGTATCGCCGCGGCACTCCAGAGTTGCTCGAAAACGACCGCTACGAACTCGATTTTTTCCGCCAGGCGTAAGCCTTGCCCGGCATCACGGGCAGTGAAGCGGCAAAGCGTGACTCCGCGGCAAAATGGCGCAAGCCCGCGCGCGCCTGGCGCGCGTTTGGTGCACTGCGGGCAGCAGCCCTAATAATTGGCATAAAGGCCATCACCCGCATTTCCCCCTACGCGCTCGCGCAAAGCGCGTAAGATAAATCCAGGTCGGCTGCGTTTCTGGCGGCAAGCCGAACCCGCAATCCTCATTAAAAACAAGAGGGGGAGACAGCAATGAAAGACAAACCGGAAGGTTTGAATCGACGCGCTTTTCTGAAGAGTGCCGTTGTTGGCGGCGCTGCCGCTGCCACTGTTGCCCTGCCGCAGGCGGCGCAGGCACAAGCCGCCGCTCCCGGATCAGCAACGCCACCCGCGCCTGCAGGCTATGCCTTCCTCAATCCGGAAGAAGCCGCGTTCGTCGAGGCGATGGTCAACCACATGGTGCCCGCCGACGACCTCACGCCCAATGGCGTCGATCTCGGCCTGAACATCTATATCGACCGTGCGCTGGCCGGCGCCTGGGGCAAGGGCGACCGCATGTACATGCAGGGCCCGTGGAAACCCGGTGTGCCCAGCCAGGGCTACCAGTTGCCGCTGACGCCGGCCGAGCTGTATCGCAACGGCATCGCGGCGGCCAACGTCCACTGTGTGAAAACCTACGGCAAGCCGTTCGACAAGATCACCGACGCACAGCGCGAAGAGTGTTTGCGCGCCTTGCGCGACGGCAAGGTGGTGTTCGAGAACGGGCCGCCGGCGCGCGCCTTTTTCAATACCGCTTACCAGACGGTGATGGAAGGCATGTTCGGCGACCCGATCTACGGCGGCAACCGCGACAAGGCCGGCTGGAAGCTGATCGGCTTCCCCGGCGTGATCGCGGTGCATAGCCAGGATGTGGGGAAATTCCGCAACAAGCCCTACCCCAACAAACCCGTCGGCATCGCCGACATGAGCTGAACGGGAGAACAACAACATGGCGAAAAAGCTCAAGGAAGTCGACGTCGTCATCGTCGGCCTGGGGTGGACCGGCGGCATCCTGTCGAAGGAACTCACCGACGCCGGCCTGAAGGTGGTGGCCCTGGAACGCGGCGGCAACCGCACCACGCAGGACGACTACGCCCTGCCCGGGGTCCGCGATGAACTGCGCTACGTGGTGCGCCACGACCTGATGCAGAACACCGCGCGCGACACGCTCACGGTGCGCAACAACGTCACGCAGGAGGCGCTGCCGATGCGCCGCCTCGGTTCCTTCCTGCCGGGCGAGGTGGTGGGCGGCTCCGGCGTGCACTGGAGCGGCCACACCTGGCGCTGGACCGACATGGAGTTCAAGGTCCGCAGCATGTATGAGGAGCGCTACGGCAAGAAGTACATCCCTGCCGACATGACGATCCAGGACTGGGGCGTCAGCTACGCCGAGCTGGAGCCTTACTACGAGAAGTTCGAGCGCGCCGCCGCTGTTTCCGGCAAGGCCGGCAACCTGCGGGGACAGATCCAGGAAGGCGGCAACCCCTTCGAGGCGCCGAGGCAGAACGAATATGCGCTGCCTGCG
>DATAZV010000356.1:0-30250 GCA_036271855.1 Burkholderiales bacterium | reverse complement strand
CATCAACGGAGTCAGGAGCCATGGACGCAACACCCAACGCCGTACCCACGCCTTTCGCCACCCCGGCGGACGGTCCATATCGACTGGCCCTTCTCTACCCCGGCGACCGCGCAGCGCGGCTCGACCCGGCGCCCCAGACCGGCCGCTTCGCCAACGTATTCGGCGCCGCCAGCGCGCTCGGCATCCGCGTTGAAGCCGCGATTTACCACGACGACTTTTGCGACGAGGTGCGCCGCCAGCTGATGCAGGTGGACGGCGTGCTGGCCTGGGTCAACCCGATCGAAGGCGAGCGCGACCGATCGGTGCTCGACGCCATGCTACGCGAAGTGGCGGCGGCCGGCGTGTTCGTCAGCGCGCACCCGGACGTGATCCTCAAGCTCGGTACCAAGGAAGTGCTGCACCAGACCCGCGACCTCGGCTGGGGCTGCGACACGCACGTCTACCGCGACCTGGCCGCCCTGCGCGCCGGGCTCCCCGCGCGCCTCGCCGGCGGCGCCCGCGTGCTCAAGCAGTATCGCGGCAACGGCGGCAACGGCGTGTGGAAGGTCGAGTTGGCCGGGCCGGATGGCGACACCTCGGACGCGGCACCGGTCCGCGTGCGCCACGCCAGGCGCGGCAGCCTCGATGAAGTGTTGCCCCTGGGTGAATTCCTGCAACGCTGCGCAGCCTACTTCGCCGGCAATGGCCGCCTGATCGACCAGGCCTACCAGGCGCGCCTGCCCGAAGGCATGGTGCGCTGCTACCTGGTGCACGGCGAGGTCGCCGGCTTCGGCCACCAGGCCGTCAATGCCCTGTGCCCGGCGGCGGACGGGGCCGTACCGAAAAATACCGAACGCCTTTACCACCCGCCCACGTTGCTGCAGTTCCAGTCCCTCAGGCGGCGGCTCGAAGGCGAATGGGTGCCGGCAATGCAGCGCCTGCTGGAGATCGACACGCATCAGCTGCCGGTGATCTGGGATTGCGACTTCCTGCTCGGCCCGAAAAACGCAGCCGGCGAAGACAGCTACGTGCTATGTGAAATCAACGTCAGCAGCGTGTCGCCGTTTCCGGATTCCGCGCTGGCGCCGATGGCGCAGGCGGTGCTGGCAAGAATGCGCGAGGCGCGACACAATCGATAGGCCGATAGGCCCGGAGCAAGGGTGCAACCAATTCGCTCCGGCCGCCTCTAACCGGTTCAAACCGACAAAACGGAGACCAGCCCATGGCCGCACCGCAAAACCTCAAGCCGGCCAAGGAGCTGGCTGAAAACAACGGCGTCACTTTTCCCAACGAAAGCGCCGACTACCGCCGTGCCCGCACCGCCCTGCTGGCCGAGGAAATCGAACTGCGGCGCCACATCGAACGTGTCGCCGAAATGCGCCGCGCCCTGCCGCCCGGCGGCGCGGTCGCCAGGGACTATCGCTTCGAAGGCGAAAACGGCCCCGCTGGCTTCGCCGACCTGTTCGGCGACAAGCAATCCCTGGTGATCTACAGCTATATGTACGGCCCGAAGCGCGAGCGGCCCTGCCCGATGTGCACGTCCCTGCTCTCCGCCTGGGACGGCGAAGCCCTCGACGTCGCGCAGCACGTTTCCCTGGTGGTGGTGGCGCGCTCGCCGATTGCGCGCCTCGTTGCCTTCAGGCAGGAGCGCGGCTGGCGCCACCTGCGGCTTTATTCCGACATGAGCGGCGACTACACCCGCGATTACGTCAGCGCCGACGACGCCGATATACCGGCGCTGAACGTCTTCACCCGGCGCGACGGCGGCATCCGCCACTTCTGGAGCGGCGAAATGGGCGGCACCACCGCCGACCCCGGCCAGGACCCGCGCGGCGCGCCCGACCTGATGCCGCTGTGGACCATACTCGACAGCACGCCCGAGGGGCGCGGCGCGGACTGGTATCCGAAGCTCAGCTACGCGAGGTAGCGGGGCAGGAAAAGGGGACCTGCGGACGACAACCGCGGCTAAGCAGCCGCGCCGGCAAACCCCGCCCGTATGCACCGCGCCATCTCGCCCGCCGCCGCACTGGCACCCTGGGCCGGCGCGTACAAGCTGATCTGGAACGGCGGCAGCGGCGGCAGCGCGGCCTCGCCGTCGAGCACGCGCAGGCCTTCCGGCACCAGCGAGGTCAGCGCGGCGGACACCGCGAGGTCGGCGCTCACCGTAGCCACGTTGGTTTCGAAATTGCCGTTCTCGTACATGGTGCGCCACTCCACGCCGCACACGCGCAGCGCTTCTATCACCATGGGCCGGAAGGCGCAGGTACGGTCGACCATCGACAGCGGCAAGGGCCGCTTGAGATGCGCGGTGCCGCCGGGCGCGCCTATCCACAGCAGCTCTTCCTTGCGCAGCATCTCGCCCCGGGCCTGCGCGTGCGGCTCCTCCAGCACGGCAAGATCGAGCTTGCCGGCGGCGAAGGAGTCGTAAAGCGTGGGCGAGGTGGCGCAGGTCATCAGCACCTCGACATCGGGCCGCGCCTCTGCAAACGCCTTCAATATCGGCATGAACACCCGGCCCACCAGGTCCTGTGGCAGGCCCAGGCGCAGTTGCCCGCCGCCGGGCGCCGGACGCATTTCGTGCAGCAGTTCATCGTTCACCGCCAGCAGATGCCGCGCTTTGCCGAGCAGGCGTTCACCTGCCTGGCTCAGGCGCAGTCGCGGGCCGCGCTCAAACAGGCTGGCGCCGAACTGCTCCTCCAGGCGGCGGATGTGCTGGCTGATCGCCCCCTGCGTCAGGTGCAGGCGGCCGGCCGCCGCCGTCATGCTGCCGTGCTCCGCGACGGCGACAAAACTGCGGATCAGGCTGAGGTCAAGGTTCTGGCTCATGCGCTCTCATTTGCCCTCATTACGCCCGCTAAAGCCCGCCATTATGGAACATCGCTTTCCTGCGCAAACCCCGGTCCCTATAGTAGCCCAACGATAAACGCTATTGACTCAGGGCACCACCGCGCATGTTCCTTCACCTGTTCCGCAAATCGAAAATTCATACCCTGCTGCTGCTTTGCAGCGCCTGCCTGCTGCACGCCGCGCCCGCCCGCGCCGCCGAGCTGACGGTGCTGGGCACCCCCGAAGCCCGCGCCGCCCTCGAAGCTCTCGCACCCGCTTACGAAAAATCCACCGGTCACAAGCTGCGCCTGAGCTTCGCCCCCGCCGCCGAGTTGCAACAACGCATCACCGCCGGCACGCGCTTCGACGTGGCGATATTGCCCACCGCCCTCGCCGCCACGCTGTCGCGCCCGCCCCTGCTGCGTGAATCGCGCGACCTCGCCCGCGCCGGCATGGGCCTGGCCCTGCGCGCCCGCGCCACCCGGCCGGCGCCACGCAATGCCGCGCAACTGCGCGAACTCCTGCTCGATACCAACACCATCGCAATGGCGCGCGCGGGCGCCTGCGGCGAACGCTTTTTGCTGGTGCTGGAAAACCTGGGCGTCGCCGAACAGGTGGCACCCAGACTTATCGATTCGGGGGAGGCGCCCCTCGCCCTGCTCGCCGCCGGCCGCGCCGAAATCGCCATTGCGCCCGCCGGCGAAATCGCCGCGCGGCGGGACGCAGCCCTGCTCGCCCCCTGGCCGCCGGAGGTGCAGTGCTACCAGACCATCGCCGGCGCCCTTTCGGCCCACACCCGCCAGCCCGCCGCCGCGCGCGCCTTGCTGCGCGCCATCGCCGCCGAAGCGGACGCAGGCGCGCTGCGCGCCCAGGGGCAGGAGCCGCTGGCGCAGCGGAGCGATTGAGAGCGGGGCGAAGCCGGTTCCCCGAAATGCAAAGACCGGCGCGCGCCGGTCTCAAGGGTATGCGAAACTCGGCGCTCCGGAGAATCCGAAAGCCGCCCCGCAATGACCCGACCGGCCGTCACGCTGCACACCATCGCCGAGCGCGCCGGGGTGCATTTCTCGCTGGTGTCGCGGGTGCTGCGCGGCGACCCGCTGGCGCGCCTGTCGAAGGAAAAGCGCGAGCAGGTCATCGCCATCGCCGCCGAGCTGGGCTACCGGCCGAACCGCGTGGCGCGCTCGCTGCGGGCGCGCCAGTCGCGCATCCTGGCCATGCTGGTGCCCGACATCACCAATCCGTTTCACGCCGTGATGTTTCGCGGCGTCGAGGCGGCGGCGCAGGCCGAAGGCTATAGCGTCATACTGTGCAATACCGACGATGAGGACGAACGCTTTCGCTCCCTCGTCTCGGTGCTTTCCGAGGGTCACGTCGACGGCCTGCTGGTGGCCAGCGCCAAGCACGACGACCAGACCATCGACTGGCTGCAGACCCAGCGCCTGCCCTTCGTGCTGATGAACCGGCGCCGCGAACAGGGCGGCGACCCCTGGGTCGGCCCGGACGACTACCGCATGGGCACGCTGGGCGCCGAGCACCTGGCCGAGCGCGGCCACCGCCACCTGCTGCTGCTGATCGGCGACCTTTCGATCGACAACATGCGCTTGCGCGCCCGGGGCTTTTTCGAGCGCCTGCGCGAATTCGGCATCGCCGAGGGCGACGTGCTGGTGCGCTCGAACCTGATGAGCCACGAGCAGGCGCGCAGCGCGGTGGCCGGCCTGGTGCCGCAAATCCGCGCCGGCGAAATCACCGCGGTGTTCGCGCTTTCCACCATCGCCTCGCTCGGCGCGGTGGCGGCTTTCGGCAGCGCCGGGGTGCGCTGGCCGCAGGAAGTGTCTATCGTCGGCTACAGCGCATCGGGGGCGCCCGACATCACCAGCATCCAGCCGCCCACCGCCGAGATCGGGGCGGCGGCGGCGCGCTATTTGATCGAGCGCCTGCGCGCGGGTGGGGAGGCGAATCAGGAGCCGGCCGAAGCGCTCAACATCGCGCTGCCGGTGCGCCTGATCGACTGCGGCTCGGCGCGCGCCGTCGATGGCATGGCGCCCGCCGCTACTTCAGCGTAATCCGCGTCAGCAGGCTGCGCCAGCGCTTCATTTCCTCGCCAAGGTCCTTGCGGAATTCGTCGGGCTTGAGGTGATTGATGTCGAAGCCCTGGGCAATCAGCTTTTGCTTCATCTCCGGCTCGGCGATGACCTTCGAGATCGCCGCATCCAGCTTGTCGATCACCGCGCGCGGCGTGGCGGCCGGCACGAAAAAGCCGGCCCAGGTGTCGACCACGAAGCCCGGGTAGCCGGACTCGATCACGGTGGGCACCTGCGGCAGCGCCGCCATCCGGTTGGCGGACGTGACGACGATGGCCTTCAGCTTGCCGCCCTGGACCATCGCCACCGCCGTGGGCGCGGAGACGCTCGCCAGTTGCACCTGGCTGCCCATCACGCTGGCCAGCGCCGGCGCCGAGCCGGGGTAGGGAATGTGGCGCACCTTGGCGCCCGCCAGCACGTTGAGCAACTGCTCGGCGGCGAGGTGCGGGATCGAGCCGGTGCCGGGCGAGGAGAAGGTAATGTCGCGGGTCTTCGACAACGCCACCACCTCGGCCAGGTTGCTCACCGGCAAATCCGGCGCGGCCGCCAGCAAGTTCGGCTGGCCGACGTATTTGCCGATCGGCGCCAGGTCGCGCTCGACGTCGTAGCCGGCTTCCGGGTTGATCAGCTGGTTCACCAGCATCGAATTGGAATTGACGAAAATGATGTTGCCGTCCGCCTTCGCTTGCGCGATGTAGCGCGTGGCCACGCCGGAACTCGCGCCGGGACGGTTCTCCACGATCACCGGCCGCGCCAGCAGCACGGCGAGGCGGTCCGCCACCAGGCGCCCGACGATATCGACCCCGCCGCCGGGCGGAAAGCCGACCACGATGGTCAGGCGCGGCGCGTCCTGCGCCTGCGCCGCCGGTAATAACGCCGCCGCCATCAGCATCGCTGCCAGCGCGCGCAACCCACGTTGCGGCAACCTCAACGCCGCCCCAACCGGGCGCAACATGCCCCGGCCCATCTCCCGCAGTCCGCCCATCTTTGCCTCCTCTTGGTCTTTGGAAATGCGCGAACTCAGCCCTTGGGCTGCGCGCCTTCGGCCTGGGCGATTTCTTCGTCGTCCGAGTGCACGTCTTCCTTGTCCAGCTTGGCCAGCGACTCCATGCCGAGGTGGTAGGCCACGTCGCGCTCCAGCCAGTTGCGCAGCGGCTGGCTCAGCACGATGCGCGAATAGCGCAGCAGCAGGTCGTTCTTTTTCGCCAGCATGCGCGCGATCTCCCAGGCGCGCGGCAGCAATTGGGCGCGCGGCATCACCTCGCCCACCAGGCCCAGCTCCTTCGCTTGCTGGGCGCCGATGATCTCGCCCATCAGCATGAAATAGCGCGCGCGGTTGATCCCCAAGAGCAGGGTGTAGACCATGTTGATGCCATCGCCCGGCACCTGGCTGGCGATCTGGAAATGCGCGGTGTCCTCGAAGCTGGCGTCGTCGGCCGCCAGCACGATGTCGCAGGTCAGCGGAATCTCCGAATGGCGCATCGCCGGGCCATTGACCACCGCGATCATCGGCACCTCGATGTCCAGCAGCCGCGTCAGCAGGCGCTTGGCGTTCCAGTGGGTGCGGTCGAGCAGGTCGGCGGTGATCGGGTCCTTCAGCTCCTTATAGAAGGAACGCCCCGGCGCCGCCTTCGGCCCGCTGAACACATCGCCCACGCCCGCCATGATGATCACCCGGTTTTCGCGATCCGCGCCGACCTCGGTGAACACCTTCACCAGTTCGTCCTGGCTGCTCGGCCCCCATTGCAGCGGCCCGTCATTTGTATGCAGCAGCATTTGCAAAATGCCGTCGTGCCGCTCCATTTTGACGTGGCGATATTTGTCGTGGTACTCGCTGAAAGGCCGCAATTTTGTCTCCTCGTTGTTCGATAAACGCTATTTGATCAAACGTTTGACCAAAATGATATTCGAGCTTCGGGGCGGCGTCAATCGCGGCGTTGAACGGACTTGGGCGTCTCAGCCGGTGTGGGCGACCGCGCGGTTGCGGCCCTGGTCTTTGGCGCGGTACAGGGCTTCGTCGGCCATCTGGATAAGTAGTTCAGGCGGCGACTCATGGGTCGGCGTCAGGGTGGCGATGCCCTGGCTCAGGGTAAGCACCGGGCCGACGCTAGACTGCGCATGCGGGATCGCCAGCGCGGCGACAGCCGCCGCCAGCGTTGCCGCCACCTTGCGCGCGCCCTCGCCGCCGGTGTCGGGCAGCACCAGCGAGAACTCCTCGCCGCCATAACGCGCTGCCAGGTCGGCCGGGCGGCGGCAGGAGGACTGCAGCGCCCCTGCGATGCGCCGCAGGCAATCGTCGCCGGCCTGGTGACCGTACTCGTCGTTGTACTTCTTGAAAAAGTCGACGTCGATCATGATCAGCGAAATCGCCTCCTCGGCGCGCCCGGCGCGGCGCATCTCGGTGGAGAGAAAGGCGTCCAGATAGCGCCGGTTCGCCAGGCCGGTGAGCCCGTCCTGGCGCGACAGCATTTCCAGCTGGCGGTTGCTGGCGGCCAGCTCGCGGGTGGTTTCCAGCAGGCGCTTGCGCATGGTTTCGAGCCGGTGCATGGCGCGGATTTTCGCGCTCAGCACCACCGCGCTGGCGGGCTTGACCAGGTAATCGTCGCCGCCCGCCTCGATGGCGCGCTCCAGGTCCTGGTCTTCCTCGCCGCAGCTCAGGAAAATGATCGGCACCCAGTCCGCCTCGCCGCCGGCGCGCAAATGGCGCGCGGTGGTATAGCCGTCCATCACCGGCATCTGCACGTCGATCAGCACCAGGTCGGGCCGCTGCGCCCGCCATACCGCCAGCGCACGCTCGCCGTCGGCTGCCTCGACCACCTGATGGCCCATTGGCGCCAGCATCCTGCGCAAACCGGCGCGGATGGTGGGGGAATCGTCAACCACAAGTATTTGCACGGCTTGTCTCCTGGCAAGCGCCCGGAAAAACCGGGGCGGTTCTCTTGATCGAAGCCGCCTTCCGGCACTGCACGCACGACGGCTGATGCGGGATAACCTGGCGCCTTGCGGGTGTTACGGCAGCATGGGGCAGGGTGGCGAGTATGGAGTGGCGGGGGTCCGTCAAGTGCGGGAAACAGACGCCCAAAAGTCCCCTTTCTCAAGGTCCGCCCCGGCAGCCCGCCTCATGGGGCGCACCGGGCCTGATGCCGCCATGGACCTTCTTCGACAGCACGCAGGAGGGACGCGGGGCGGATGGGTATCCGAGGCCTGGTTATGCGAAGCAGGGAGGGGTGGCAGGCCAGGTCGCGCCGACGACCCCCGGTTTCTTGCAATACGCGCAGCGTTTGCAAGGCGGGTCAACTGAATTGGTGCGCCCGGTGCGAGTCGAACGCACGACCCTTGGCTTCGGAGGCCAATACTCTATCCACTGAGCTACGGGCGCTTTTGGATTTGGCGCGGGCGGGAGTGAAAACCCTCTCCTTACGCCCGCGAATCCGCCCGGATTATAGCGTAAGGTCATCCGCCGCAGCGGGCGGCGACACCCGGCGCGAGGCGCTCAGCAGGCGCCGCTGGCGCATTTGAGGGCGGCGCCGAACACCACGGTGTTGCCGGTGGCGCCGTTCTTGGTGGCGCTGAGCAGGCCACCGTCGAGCACCTGCGCCGAGATGTTGGTGGCGGAGTGGATGAAGGCGGAGTCGAAGTTGCCGCTGCCCGCGCCGCTCTGGCAGCCGGCGCCGGTGCAGGTCCAGGAGAAGGGGGCGTTTTTCAGGGTGTCGCCGCCGCCGGGGATGGTGCCGCTGCCGCCCAGGCTGAAGCTGGCGGCGCCGAAGGTGGGGATGTTGGCGAAGTTGATCGAGCCGCTGAAGGAAACCGCGCGGGTGGCGGCGTTGAAGCTGCCGGAGAACGAGCCGGCGGTGGTCGAGTTGCCGGCGGCATCGGCCGCCACCAGGATGAAGGGGCCGGGAGAGCCGAAGGAGAAGCTGCCGCTGGCCGGCAGGCCGGCGTTGAGGGTGACCAGGCTCGAGTTGGTGGCGATGTAGACAAAGCCGCCGGGGCCGCTGAAGGGTGTGCCGGCGGTGCTGACGCCGGCGTAGCTGCCGGTGAGCTGGGCAACGATGATGCTGTCGCCGTTGGACAGCAGGAGGGTCTGCAGGTTGGCAACGGTGCCGGTCTGGGTCAGCGCGGTGGTGCCGGCGGCCGAGCCGCCGTAAGACACCAGCTGGTTGCCGTTGAACTGGAAGGTGGTGGGCTCGGTGGCGTTGCACGGCGGGTTGGTGCAGGAGTCGATGCCGTCGAAGGAACTGGCGGAGAGCGTGTAGACGGAGATGAAGCCGGTGGTGGTGATTGCGTTGATCACCGCCGAGCTGCCGTCGGCATTGCGGCTGTCGGATGAAACGAAGGTCAGCGGCGCGTAGGTACCGGGCAGCGGGGTGACGCGGCCGTCGCCGGCAGCCGAGAGGTTGACCGAGCCGCTTTCGCCGCCGTTCTTGCCGACGTTGCGGCTGCGCGCGTCCAGCCGGTCGAGCACGAACTCCGGCGTTGCGAGCAGGCGCGTGGCGGCGCTCTTGCTGTCGGCGACATAGAAGGCGGTGTTGGGGCCGAAGTCGCTCTCGCCGGCGTCGTTGCTGACGGCGATGGCGCCGGACTTCACTTCGCCGTAGGTGCCGGCCGGGGCGTTGCTGCCGTCGGGCTGCTTGCACTGGCCGGCTTCGCATTGCTGCGCGCCCCACACGGTGCCGCGGATGCCGACGGTGGCCGTCGGCGTGCGCAGCTGGTAGCTGCGCTTGTTGATGTGGCCGATCAGCCCGGTGACGGTGCGAAAGCCGCCGCGGATCAGTTCGAACACCGCCTTTTCGCTGCCGTCTTCCTGGCCGCTGAAGGCATATTCGCTGACGGCGAACAGGGTCTGCGGCTTGACCGAGACGATGGCCGAGTCGGTGAAGCGGATCTGCGCGCTGGAAGCCGGGCCGGTGCGCACCTGGTCGCCGGTTTCCACCGGCGTGCCGTTGAGTGCAGGGATGATGCGGGCGGCGCGCACCAGGGCAACGTCGCCCACCGCCACCAGAACCCGGCCCACCGGCTCGGCGCCGGCCGGCGGCGCCAGCAGCGCCAGGGTGGCACACAGGGGAATCAATAATCTGCGCGGGATCATGATGAGATGCCTCCTACTTGAACTCGTAACGCAGCTTGACCGCCATGACATCGCGGTCGTAGGCGTACAGGCCGACATTGGAATGATTGGCCACCACATTGAGCTCGCCGCGGATCGACAGGTTGCGCGTCAGTTGATAGGCGAGCTGCACATCGACGCCGCCATAGCGGTCGTGGCGGGTGGTGAGCAGGAAGGGCTCGGGGCCGCGGTACTGGCTTTCCTGGTAGGTGACGCCGGCGGAAAGCACCCACTTCGGCCAGGGCGCGACGCCGCCGGCCACCCGCACGCTGCTGATGCGCCGCCCCAGGTTGACGGCGCGCGTATTGCGCTCCTCGCCGTAGGCGCCGCTGACCGAGAGCACCGGCTGCCAGGGGTGGGCGAAGGCGCGGCGGTAGGCCAGGCCCAGGCTGGTGATGGCGGAATCGCGCACCGGCTGGGTGGGATAGCGCAGGTCGGCGTATTGCAGGCTGGGGGTCAGGGTCTGCAGCTCGTCGAGCTGGCGCGTCCACTCCGCGGTGAGGGCGGAGGAGTCAATGAAGCGCAGGCCGTTGAGCTCGACCTCGCTCAAGCTGCCGGTGAGGCGGAACAGGTTGCTGTCTTTCAGGTAGGTGAGGCCGCCGTTGCCGCCGTAGGTGAGCAGGTTGTAGGCTTGCGCGGTGTTGCGGAAATTCTGCTTGCTGTCGATGGCAACGCCGCCGAAGACGGCGAAGCCCGGCGCCAGCGGCTGGGTGATCTGGCCGCCGGCGGACATCGAATTGAAAAAGGTCGCGACGTGCACGCCTGCCGGCAGCAGCGTGACCAGGCCGAACACCGGCACGTTGACGTTGGGCCCGCTGGCGCCGGAGTTGGCGTTGGTGTCGTAGCCCAGGCCGGTTTCGACATAGGCCGAAGAGGTGGTCTTGTAGCTGCCTTCGCGGCCCTTGAGCGCATTCAGGTAGCGCTCGATCACCGCCACCACCGGCTCCGGCGGCTTGGTGCGCAGCAGGTCTTCGAACTCCTGGCGCGCCCGCGCGTCGTCGCCGAGCACGAAGTAGCCGCGCGCCAGTTGCGCGCGCGCATTGGCATTGTCGGGAAACTGCAGGATGTAGCGCTCCAGCGCCAGCACGCCCTCGCCGGCGTGGCCGCTGTCGATGGCGGCGATGCCGAAGTAGAAATCGAAAGCCGGCTGGCCGAGTTCTTCCGGATGGGCGGAACCGTATTGGTAGGCCGCCTCGCCCTTGTTGGCATCGACCAGGGCGCGCAGCTCATCGGCGGGCGCCGCGTGCGCCGGCAACGGCCATGCGACGGCGACCAGGCAAGCGAGTACGCAGGCGGCCGTCTTCCGGGCCGCGCATTGAGTGATGAATAAACCCCGCAAATGCGCCTCCCGGTGGCCAACATTCGACGGCTGCCGCTGCGGCCGGTCGATGCCAAACGCATAATTCCGTGGCGTGCGACTTCTTCTTCTTGCGTGAATGAATATACGGCATGCGCGCGACCGCGCGCAAGCACGAACTCATGCGTGATCAGGCCGGCGCTCTGCGCACGCCGGCCTTGGTGCGGGATGTGTTTTACGGGCGGGCCGCGGCGCGGCATTCGTGGTTGCCGGCGTGCGTGCGCTGCTGCCCGTGCGTGCGTGATGGAGCGAATTATCCGCAAGCCGCGGCCGGTACGTGCATCCTGTTCCGGCAGCGCAACATTAGCGCTATAATTTGAGGTTTGGTTCATGCGCCACGCGCCTGCGTGGACGGGCATGCCAGTTTGCCTTCACGAATCACCCGCTTTACCTACAGGACGCCGGAAAAAATGAGCGACGATCACGACGGCCACTCATCGCCGATTAAGACTCCCAAGCAGTTGATCACCGTGGTCGTATTGGCTTTTGTCGTGCCGATCGCCATGATCATCCTGCTGGTCAATTACGTTACCGGCGGCAAGCACGGTGAAGATCCCGCCGGCGTCATCGTCGAGCAAAAAGCGGTGGACGCGCGCATCGCCCCGGTGGCCGCCTTCAACCTGAAGGACCCGAACGCCCCCAAGGTCTACCTGACCGGCCAGGCGCTGTTCACCCAGGTGTGCGCCGCCTGCCACGCCGCCGGCGTTGCCGGCGCGCCGAAGTTCGGCGACAAGGCCGCCTGGAGCGCGCGCATCGGCCAGGGCCTTGAAGGCCTGTTTTCCAGCGTGGTGAAGGGCAAGGGCGCGATGCCGCCGCGCGCCGGCACCCTGCCGGACGACGTCAGCGACTACGAACTGCACCGCGCCATCGTCTACATGGCCAATGCCGGCGGCGCCAATTTCCAGGAACCCGCCGCCCCGCCCGCCGGCGCGCCGGTTGCCACGGCTGCCGCTGCCCCGGCCGGCGCCGCTTCCAACGCCGCCGCGCCGATGGCGCCGGTGGTGATTCCGCCGCCCGCTCCGGCTGCCGCTGCCGCGCCCGCCACGGCGGACGCCGGCAAGGCCCTGTTCGAATCCACCTGCCAGGTCTGCCACGCCGCCGGTGTTGCCGGTGCGCCGAAGTTCGGCAACAAGGCCGACTGGGCGCCGCGCATCGCCAAGGGCCTGCCGGCCCTGTACCAGAGCGCGATCAACGGCAAGCCCCCCGGCATGCCGCCGCGCGGCACGGCAGCGACTGCCACCGACGACCAGTTGAAGGCCGCGGTGCAGTACATGGTGAACGCGGCGAAGTAAGCACTACGCTGCAAAATAAAATGGCACCTGCGGGTGCCGTTTTTCATGGCGGGCCGAGCATTAGGATCAGCCTCGAGTGGATGCAGGCTAGGGTGCTGCACAATGTCAATCACCACCCCCGTTCGTGGTGAGCCAGTCGAACCACGTGTGCCTCGCGGTGCGCTGAATCGGCAGGACCCACACCCTTCGACCAGCTCAGGGCGAACGGTCGAGGGATGCGGGACCAGATAGTGGAAAAGCACGAAGCGCCGGTTCACGGCATGTCATGCCCGCTCAAATCTCCAGCGGATCCACTTCCACATGCCATCTCACGCTGCGCGGCGCGTTGGCATACAGCCAGGGCAGCCAGCGCGTCAGAAAGGCCTGCAGCGCCGGGCGCGAGGGCGACTCGGCCATCAATTGCGCGCGCTCGACGTTCATCAGGCGCGTCAGGCTCATCGGCACCGGGTCGTATAGCGTGACCCCCGCCTGGTCGACGCCCGACTCGGCGGCGGCCTTGAGAAAGCCCAGCGCGACGTCGAGCTTCGCCGCCTCCACCCGCAGCATGGCCTGGAAGGCGGCGGGCGGCAGGCCGGCGGCGCTGCGCTCGGCGAGCAGGGTCTTGGCGAAGCGGTCGTAGTCGGCGGCGATCACCGACTGGAACAGGGGGTGCTCCGGCTTGCGGGTCTGGATCAGCACTTCGCCGGGCTTCTCGGCGCGCCCGGCACGCCCTGCCACCTGCATGAGTTGGGCGAACAGGCGCTCGCCGGCGCGAAAGTCGGAAGAGAACAGGGCCGCGTCCACATTCACCGCCGCCACCAGCGTCAGGTTCTTGAAGTCATGGCCCTTGGCGAGCATTTGGGTGCCGACCAGGATGTCCACTTCACCTGCATGCGCCTGATTGAGCAGGGCCTCGGCCTCGCCCTTGCGCGAAGTGGAGTCACGGTCGATGCGCAGCACGCGCGCGCCGGGGCAGGCTTCGGCGACGTGCGACTCCAGGCGCTGCGTGCCCTGGCCGTAAGCGCGGATGTCGATGTTGCCGCAGGTGGGGCAAGCCTCGGGCACCTTCTCTTCCCAGCCGCAGTGGTGGCACACCAGCTTGCCGCCGGTCTGCATGCCGCGCCCGCGATGCAGGACCAGATACGAAGTGCAGCGCAAGCAAGCACTCACCCAGGCGCAGGCCGGGCAGGACAGCACGGGCGCAAAGCCGCGCCGGTTGAGGAACACCAGGCTTTGCTCGCCGCGTTCCAGGCGTTCGCGCAGCGCCGCCCAGACCGGCGCGGCGACACCGTGCTCGGCCGGCGTGAGGTTGAGGTCGATCAGGCTGACCTTGGGCAAGGCAGCGTCTGGCACCGCGCGGCTGTTGATGCGCAGGCGCGTATAGCGGCCGGACTGCGCATGGGCATAGCTTTCCAGCGCCGGCGTGGCCGAACCGAGAATCACCGGCACGCCTTCGTTCTTGGCACGGAACACGGCGAGGTCGCGCGCCGAATAGCGCATGCCCTCTTGTTGTTTGAATGACGGGTCGTGCTCCTCATCGACCACGATCAGCCCGAGGCGCGGCATTGGTGCGAGTATGGCCAGGCGCGTGCCGAGCACGATGTCGGCGCCGCCGGTATGCGCCAGCAGCCAGTTGTGCAAGCGCTCGCTCTCGTTCAGACCGCTGTGCAGCGCGACCACGCGGCTGGCGGGAAAGCGGGTGCGAAAGTGTTCCAGCAGGCGCGGGGTGAGGTTGATCTCCGGCACCAATATCAGCGCTTGGCGCCCGCGCTGCAAGGCCTGCGCGGCCACATGCAGGTAGACCTCGGTCTTGCCGCTGCCGGTCACTCCGTGCAACAGGAAGGGCGCGTAGCTGGCGGCGGAGCGCTCGCCCGCGCCATTGCCGCCCAGCGCGGCGATCACCGCTGCGGCGGCCGCGGCCTGCTCGGAGTTGAGTTGCGGCGCGTCGGCCACCACCAGCGCCGGCGCGGCAGCTTCGGCGATCAGCCCGGCATCGCGCCACTCGGCCAGGTAGTGCAGCGCCTTGGGGCTGGCGCCGGCGAGGTCGCAGCCGAACTGCGGCGCTTGCGCCAGAGTGGCGGCGAGCATGGTCTTGACGCGCTCGCGCTTCGGGTAGTCGGGCGGTGCGCCGGTCCAGTGCAGGCGCGTCCACAGCAAAGGGTCGAAGGCCTGATCAGTTTTGAATTTCGCCGGCAAGGCGGCCAGCGCGGCGGCGCCCAGCGGGTGCTGGTAATAGCCGGCGCAAAAACGCAGCAGTTCGAGCCAAGCCGGCGGCAGCGGCGGTGTATCAGAAATGATCTCGCGCACCGGCTTGATCCGCGCCGGGTCGAATGCGCTCTCGCGCGCCACGTCCAGAACCAGGCCGACGGCACTTTTTCGCCCGAAAGGCACAATCACCCTGCGGCCTAGGCAGTCGCGCCCGTCCGCGCCGAAAGCGGCGTCGCCGACCGCGTAGTCGAATAATTCCGGCAGGGGTACGTCAAGCGCAACGCGCAGAAATGCCATCGAAAAAAGGACTAAAACGTACCAAATAGTTAAAGTAGAAGATGAACTGCGAACGCTAAATCGCCGCCCAGTCTCAAGGTTTGAATGTGTTCACAAATCCTGTGGATAACTCTGTTGAAAACCACCCGCAAAGCGCCCGCAAGCCTTGATGGATAAGGAGTTTTGTTTCGCAGCGCAAAAAAATTGCTGCAAAAAAGTCTTTATTTATCAATGCATTAACTTATACAGTAAAAATGTGGCGATGTGGCAACGCAGCGTAAACCCACAGACCACTTTTTGTGTATAAGTCAAGCCTTGATTTCAATTTTTTTGCCATTTGTGGGGGTCTCCCGGTAAGGTTTAGCTGCCCGATCGGCCCCAAAAGCACTTGTGACAGCGCTGTTAAATCTGTCAGGTGCGCAAATACTTGCGTGCGTAAGCCTGTGTGACTCACTTACACGGCGCGCGATGCCGCCGTCATGGCACCCTCACGGCCCACGGTGATACGCCGGACTCAACTCATGCACCGCCGCCACCAGCGCCGCTGCGTGCTCGGGCGGGGTGAACTGCGAAATGCCGTGCCCGAGATTGAACACGTGGCCCGCGCCGCGCCCATACGAAGCCAACACCTGCCCGACCTCGGCGCGTATGGTCTCGGGCGTGGCGAACAACACCGTCGGATCGAGGTTGCCCTGCAGCGCCACCTTTGCGCCGACCCGCGCGCGCGCGGCCGAGAGCTCGATGGTCCAATCGACGCCGACGGCGTCGCAGCCGCAGGTGGCGATGTCTTCCAGCCACAGCCCGCCGCCCTTGGTGAAAACGATCACCGGCACCCGCCGGCCCTCGTTCTCGCGCTTGAGCAGCGCCACCACCCGGGTGATGTAGGCCAGCGAAAATGCCTTGTACGCCGCCGCCGACAGCGCGCCGCCCCAGGTGTCGAAAATCATCACCGCCTGGGCGCCGGCCTCGATCTGCGCATTCAGGTAAGCCGCCACCGCGCGCGCGTTGACGTCGAGGATGCGATGCATCAGGTCGGGCCGCTGGTAGGCCATCGCCTTGACGGTGTGGTGATCACTGCTGCCGCCGCCTTCGACCATGTAGCAGGCCAGGGTCCACGGGCTGCCGGAAAAGCCGATCAGCGGCACCCGGCCGTCCAGCGCGCGGCGGATCTGCGTGACGGCATCGGTCACATAGCGCAAGGTCGCACCGATGTCCGGCACCGCGAGCTTCGCCACCGCCGCCTCGTCGCGCACGGTGCGCTCGAACTTCGGCCCTTCGCCTTCGGCGAAATACAGGCCCAGGCCCATCGCATCCGGAATGGTCAGGATGTCGGAAAACAGGATCGCCGCGTCCAGCGGAAAACGCTCCAGCGGCTGCAGCGTCACTTCGGTCGCCGCCGCCGGGTTCTTGCACAGGTTGAGGAAACTGCCGGCCTGCTTGCGCGTAGCGTTGTACTCCGGCAGGTAGCGCCCGGCCTGGCGCATCAGCCACACCGGGGTGTAGTCGGTCGGCTGGCGCATCAGGGCGCGCAGGAAGGTGTCGTTTTGCAGCGTGGTCACTTCGTTTTTGATCTTAGTAATCTACAAATTTTTCTTAGGAGGTCTCTCCCCTTTCAAGGGGGAGGACAGGAGGGGGATGGGGTTAAGCCAGTTCAGGGAGTTTGTTTCACCTATTGCGATTTAACCCCATCCCCACCCCGACCTCCCCTTGAAAGGGAGGGAGAGTAATGGCGTGCTGTGCACGCACGCTATGCCTCCCACCCTGTCCCTCCCCTTGAAGGGGAGGAGACGCTTCGGCGATACTTTCCTGCCTGCTAATTATTTTTTCACTACCGCATGCCCGCCAAACCCCTGGCGCATTTTCGCCAGCAGCTTGTTGGCGAAATCGTTCTTGCCCTGGCTGGCGAAGCGCATCATCAGCGCCAGGCTCATCACCGGCGCCGGCACGCCGAGGTCGATGGCTTCGACCGCGGTCCAGCGGCCTTCGCCGGAGTCGGCCACCACCGGCTCGATGGCGTCGATGCCCTTCGGGTCGGCCAGCGCTTCGGCGGTGAGATCGAGCAGCCAGGAACGCACCACCGAACTGTGGCGCCAGAGTTCGCCGATGGCGGCGAGGTCCAGGTCGAATTCCTTTTTCGCGCCCATCACCGCGAAGCCTTCGGCTAAGGCCTGCATCATGCCGTACTCGATGCCGTTGTGGACCATCTTGACGAAGTGCCCCGAGCCCGCCGGGCCACTATGCAGCCAGCCGGTGTCGGGCGCAGGGGCGAGGATGCGCAAGTAGGGTTTCACCCGCTCCATCGCGTCGTCATCGCCGCCGGCCATGATGCAATAGCCATTCGCCAGCCCATGCACGCCGCCGGAGACCCCGGCATCGACGAAGCCCAGGCCGTTGCGCTTGAGGGTGGCGGCGCGGCGCAGCGAATCCTTGTACATGCTGTTGCCGCCGTCGACCAGCACGTCGCCTTCCGACAGCAGGCTTTGCATCTGCGAAATCGCGCCTTCGGTGATGTCGCCCGAAGGCAGCATGATCCACACCACGCGCGGCGACTGCGTCTTTTCCACCAGGTCGGCGAGCGACGTGGCGGCCTGCCCGCCGATCTCCTTCGCCACGCTGGCGGTGGTTTCCGCATTCTGGTCGTAGACCACGGCGCGCACGCCGCCAAGCGCCAGGCGTCGCGCCATGTTGGCGCCCATGCGACCGAGACCGATCAGTGCAAACGAAGTCATGGCTTTTACCTCTCGCAGATTAAGCGCTATTCTACCGCGCGAACCCGGTTGGACTTCGGCCTTGCCGCCTCGTTCCGCCCTACTCTCGAGACTATGCGATGAAACCAGTAATCGGCCTGATCGGCCCCGGCGCGATGGGCCTGGGCATCACCCGCGCCCTGCGGCGCCACGGCTTCGAAGTGCACGTGCGCGACATCAACCCCGAGCGCAATGCATTGGCGCAGGCCGCCGGCGCCATCGTCGAACCCACGGCCGCCGCGGTGGCGAAGCAGGCGCGCATCGTCATCACCGTGGTGGTCGACGGCGCGCAAACCGACGAAGTCTGCTTCGGCAAGGACGGCATCGTCGAAACCATGGCCCAGGGCGGCGTGGTGATGATGTGCTCTACCGTCGCCCCCGCCTACACCGCCGGCCTGGCCAAGCGCCTCGGCGAGCACGGCTTGCTGACGCTCGACGCGCCGATCTCCGGCGGCCCGGCGCGCGCCGAGGCCGGCAGCATGAGCATGATGATCGCCGGCAGCGCGCAGGCGCTGGAACTCTGCGCCGAAGTGCTGCCCGCCATGTCCGACAAACGCTTCGTCGTCGGCGACACGCCCGGGCAGGGCGGCACCATGAAGCTGGTGAACAACCTGCTGGCCGGCATCCACAACGTCGCCGCCGCAGAGGCATTGGCGCTGGGTCTCAAGGCCGGGCTGGACCCGCACAAGGTATTCGACGTGGTGATGGCCAGCTCCGGCGGCAGCTGGATGTTCGGCGACCGCATCAAGCGCCTGATAGCCGGCGACAAGCAGGTGGCCGCCGCCATGCCGATCCTGACCAAGGACGTCGGCCTGGCGCTGGACCTCGGGCGCGGCCTGCAATCGCCCCTGCCCCTAGGCGCGGCGGCGCACCAGGTGTTCTTGTCAGCACTGGCGCATGGCCATGCGGACGAGGATGACAACGCGGTGTTCCGCGTCTACCAGGCGCTCACCGGCGTCGAGCTGCCGTAAAAATAAAACGCCGCGCGGCCCGAAGGCTGCGCGGCGTTTATTACCGCAACGCGCCGGTCACGCCGGCGCGAAACGATCAGCGGCGGAAATCGCGACGATCGTCGCGGTGGTCGTCGCGATAGTACTCGTGGCGGCGCGGGTCGCCGTGTTCACGATAGTGGCGCGCATAGACGTTGGTGTACCAGTCGTCACGCACGAAGTACACCGGCTGGCCGCAGGCGCCGTAGGCGGCGCAGTGGCGGCCCCAGTCGCGCTCATAGCCGGGCGGCACGCGCAGGTAGATCGGCGCGCGCGCGCCGTAGACGGGCTGGCCGACGATCACCGGCTGGGCGTTGATCACCTGGGGCGGAGGCGCGCCGCCGCCGAGGTCGATGCGCCCGAAGAAACCGGGTTCGCCGATGCTTACCGATACGGCGGCCATCGCGGGCGCGGCGGAGAAGGCGGCAATGCCCAGGGTTGCGGCAAGTAGCAAGCGTTTCATGTCGAATCCTTTCCTTATTTATATCGTTTGGCGACAAGTGCCGGCGGATTATCCGCTGCGGTCTGCATCACCGTATGTAGGCGAAGGCTTACACCCGGCACCTTTCGGCTTCGGCGGTCACCGTACTTCCGGACCGCCTGCGCCCGCTTCGAGAAATTCGAAGCGTCCTGTCCGATTAACGTCAGTTTGGACCCGCCGGCTGACCTGATGCTCACCTAAAAAGGTAAGCGTGCGTAACAAATGGTAAGCAGCGCGCGTGAAATGTGCATTATTTGGCATTTTTTCGCGCACCCCGGCTTGCTGCAGCGCACGCGCCGGGGTTACGGGTGCGCGAGTTCGACAGGCGCACCGTGTCGCAGGATTATTCGCCAAGTGCGCGCAATAGCGGTTCTCACCCGCGCGGGGCGTCGCTATACTCCCTCGCACAAGCGGCCGCACCCTATTTCAACAAGGCGGCGCATCCAACAATGAAGGAGACATGTTGATGAGCAACGAAGTTTGCGCCACCCCGGGCTGCATCGATCCCGCCTGCCTCACCGCACCCGTACAAGCCAGCGCCGAACCCTACTTCGGCCGCCGCGACTTTTTGAAGCAGGCCTTCGGCACCGGCGCCGGCCTGCTCAGCCTTTCGGTCCTGGGCGCCTGCGCCACCACCTCGGTGGGCAGTGGCCCGGCCGACACCATCATCATCAATGCCAAAGTGGCGATCATGGATAAGCGCAACCGCCGCGCCTCGGCCATCGCGATTCGCGGCGAGACCATCGCCGCCTACGGCAGCGACGCCGAGATGATGGCGCTGAAAGGCCCGAACACCCGGGTGATCGACGCCGGCGGGCGCACCATCGTGCCGGGCCTGAACGACGCGCACACCCACTTCATCCGCGGCGGCCTCACCTATTCGATGGAGGTGCGCTGGGACGGCGTGCCCTCGCTGGCCGACGCCATGCGCATGCTTAAAAGCCAGGCCGCGCGCACTCCGGCACCGCACTGGGTGCAGGTGATCGGCGGCTTTTCCGCCGCGCAATTCGCCGAAAAGCGTTTGCCGACCTTGGATGAAATCAACGCCGCCACCGGCGACACGCCGGCGATGATCATGCACATGTACGACCGCACGCTGATCAACCGCGCCGGCCTGCGCGTGCTCGGCTGGACCAAAGATACGCCCAACCCCTTCGGCGGGGTGATCGAGAAGGACGCCAACGGCAATCCCACGGGCCTGCTCACAGCGACCATCGGCCTGCCCGCGCTGGTAAGCACGTGGCTGAAGGTGCCGCGCCTTTCTCCTACCGATCAAATGCTCTCCACCCGCCTGTTCATGCGCGAGCACAACCGCCTGGGCATCACCAGCGTGATCGACGCCGGCGGCGGCGGGCAGAACTACCCGGACAACTACGCGGCGATTGCGCAACTGGCCAAAGAAAAGCAGATGACGGTGCGCATCGGCTACGAGCTGTTCGCCCAGGCCGGCGGCAAGGAACTGGAGAACTACCAGGCGTGGAGCAAGATGGTCAAGCAAGGCGAGGGCGACGATTACTTCCGCATGCTGGGCGCGGGCGAGTACATCGTCTGGGCCCTGGGCGACGTCACCAATTTCGCCAAGAACCCGCAAGTGATCCCGCCGGTGATGGAAAGCCAGCTCACCGCCGTGGGCAAATACCTGGCCGGCGAGCGCTGGCCCTTCCGCATGCACACCAGCTTCGACGCCACCGCCGTGCGCGCCCTCGGTGTGCTGGAAAAGGTGAATCAGGAAGTGCCGCTCAAGGGATTGCGCTGGGGTTTCGATCACTGCGAAACGCTGCAGCCGAAAACGCTGGAACGTATCGCCGCGCTCGGCGGCAGCATCAACATCCAGAACCGCATGTCGCTGGACGGCGAAGCCTTTGCCGGGCGCTACGGCGCGCAGGTGGCCGCCGATGCGCCGCCGATCGCGCGCATTCGCGAGATGGGCATCCCGCTGGCCTGCGGCACCGACGCGAATCGCGCCACTAGCTACAACCCGTGGATCGGCGTGCACTGGCTGATCACCGGCAAGACGCTCGGCGGCACCAAGCTGCAAGGCGACCACAACCTGCTCGACCGCACCGAGGCCTTGCGCATGTACACCGCGGGCGGCGCCTGGATGTCGAACGAGGAAAACAAGAAGGGCACCCTCGAACCGGGACGCCTCGCCGACCTCATCGTGCTGTCGGACGACTACTTCAACATGCCGGTGGAAAACATCCGCGGCCTCGAATCCATGCTCACCATGGTCGGCGGCAAGGTGGTCTACGGCGCCGGCAGTTACGAGCGCCTGGCCCCGCCGGCGCCGGTGCCGGCGCAGGACTGGCTGCCGGTGAAGGAGTATGGCCGCTATTTCAAAACCGCCGGCCTGCCCGCTACCAATGTGGTGGCCAGCGGCCACCCGCATCCGGTGATCATCGGTGATGCCGGGCCGTGGACCATGGAATGTCCCTGCGCTTTTTAGCCAAACGCAGGACTTGATTCAAGGCCCGCTGCGCGGGCCTTTTTTCTTGGGCAGTAAAGGTGATTCTCCAAAACGGCGACACAACTTAGTGTGCAGTCACGCGACGCGCAGCCATCAGATTGTGTATGCACTTCGCGGCGACGCCATGTAGCCTTTACGGCAACGCGTAAAAACGTGATGAATATCACGGAACTTTTTACCATGCGCATCGGCCTACATGACGTCGGCATCGATGCAAACGCATTCGCGGCCGGCACATAGCGTCTCGTATGCGCGATCGTTGATCACGCATGTTTCGCTGCCCGCAGGGACGGGTGGCGTGGCGCCCGTATCTGATCCAAACCCTGGAGGAGAAGTTATGATCAAGAGCGACAGCCTGTTTGGCAAGCGCGATGACCGCGCGCGCATCACCCCACCACCGGTCACGCCGCCTGCACCCGCGGCCAGCAGCAGCAGCGCCGCGCCCAGCCCGAGCAGTTCGAGCTACGGCATCAACGCCAATGCTTCGCCGAAAAGCGACAACGTCACTCCCGAAGGCGGCAGCAAGCTGATCGTCGGGCCGAACATCAAACTCAAGGGCGTGGAAATCACCGATTGCGACACGCTCGTCGTCGAAGGCGTGGTCGAAGCAACAATGGACAGCCGGGTGATCCAGATCGCGCAGCACGGCACCTTCAAGGGCAAGGTCGGCATCGACGTCGCCGAAATCCACGGCGCCTTCGAGGGCGAGCTGACGGCGCGCGAGCGCCTGATCGTGCATGCCACCGGCCGCGTCTCCGGCAAAATCCGCTACGGCCGCCTGGTGATCGAGGACGGCGGCCACATCGACGGCAACGTCGAGGAAGAGCACGTACCGCGCGGCGCCAAGCCGGTGACGGCAACGGCGCCGGCGACGAGCCTGCACAGCATGCCGACGGTTTAAACGCCGCGCCGCAGCCGGGCTTTTTGCTCGCGCGCCCCGCAACGAAAATCGGGGTCGGATCGCATTTGCGCCTTTTGCAAATGTGCTCTGACCCCGATTTCGAGTACGGGGTGATTACCTTCGCATGCTATGTGCAGCGAGCGAAGTACCAGGTCGACGTGCGTGACGTCTGCACTCCGCGCTCGGAAATTGGGGTCAGAGCATTTTTGCGGTGAAGCTGCAAAAACGATCCGACCCCAATTTCCGCCAAGTCAGGGTGCGATTGGCGTTATCGTTTCCCCAGCACCATCCGCGCCGCTTCCGCAAATCCCGCGCCGCCTTCGGCCTGGGCGACATAACGCGGCGGCGTCGGCAGTTTGTCCAGCACTTCGCGCACGTTGGCCACGCCCACCGAAATCGGGAAGAATTCGAACAGCGCCGCGTCGTTGAGCGAATCGCCGACGAACATCCACTCGTCGCGGGTGGCCGCCAGGTCTTCGTTCCACAACTCCTTGGCCATCAACTGCACCATGGCGAGCTTGTCGTATTCGCCGAAGTAGGCGTTGATGTGGATCGAGCTTACCTTGGCGGTCATGCCGCGGCGCTTGACCACGGCGATGATGTCGTCGCGCACCGGGTCGGGGATAGGCGTGCCGCGCGCGTTGCGCAACTCGATGGCCAGGTCGAGCTCGCGGTAGGGCTGGTCGGAGGAAAGCGAGACGCCGGGAAACTCGGCCAGCACGGAGTCGCGCGCGGCCTTGAGCAGTTGCCGCTTGGCGTAGCGCGCCTCGTCGTCGTACCAGAAGCGCTTGATCAGCTTGCCGGTGGCGCGGTCGAGGTGAAAATAAAACGCGCCGCCTTCGCCGATCACCGCGTCCACGCCCCAGGCGCGCGCCATGTGGTCGCACCAGCCGGCCGGGCCGCCGGTGACCGGCACCACCTTCAGGCCGGCGGCCAGCAGGTCTTCGATCGCCGCCAGCGCCTGCGAGGTGAGGCGTCCGCCGGTGGTGAGGGTGTCGTCGACGTCGGTGAACACGCCCTTGATGCGCTTGATCTGCTCGGGCGGTAGCTGGGATAGGGGATTCATTGGTTCAGGCGGCTTTTTTTGCGGTGGCGAGCGACAAATACTCCGCCACCCGTTCGCGTTGCGGGCCGGACATGATAAGGCCGCATTTGCTGCGCCGCCAGAGGACATCTTCTGCCGTAAGCGCCCACTCGTCGGTGCGCATGTGACTTATTTCACATTCGTAGAGGCCGGCGCCGAAATATTCACCCAAAGCGTCGATGCTGTTGGCATTACCAAGCCAGCGCAGCGCCGTGCTGCCGTGGCGCCGCGCAATGCCCGGCACATGCTCGCCCGGCAGGTAGGGATGGCGGTGCGCGATTTCGGCCACCAGCGCCGGCAGGCCGCCTTCGAAGTCGCCGCCGGGCAGGGGCTCGGCGTGGGTCCAGGCGGGTCCCATGCGGGGAAAATGCGTTTGCATTTTTTCCAGTGCGTGCTCGGCGAGGCGGCGAAAAGTGGTGAGCTTGCCGCCGAACACATTGAGCAGCGGCGCGCCGGCGGAGAGATTCATTTCCAGCACGTAATCGCGGGTGATCGCCTTGGCGTCGGCGCCGCCGTCGTCGTATAGCGGGCGCACGCCGCTATAGGTCCACACCACATGTTCCGGCTTCACCGGTTTGGCGGTGTAGGCGCTGGCGGCCCGGCACAGGTAGTCGATTTCCTCAGGCGTGATCTTCGGCTGCACGAACTCGTCCACCGGGCTGTCGGTAGTGCCGATCAGCGAATACGCACCCTGGTAGGGGATGATGAAAATGATCCGCTGGTCCGGGTTCTGCAAAATGTAGGCGTGCTCGCCTTCATGGATGCGCGGCACCACGATGTGCGAGCCGCGCACATGCTTGACCCCGGCCTTTTGCGTCACGCCCTTGATCGCGCGCAGCAGGCGCGCCACCCAGGGGCCGCCGGCGTTGACCAGCATTTTCGCGCGATAGGTGACACGGGCGCCCTGCGCGTCCTGCACTTCGACATGCCAGACACCTTCGCGCACCGCCGCCGCGATGAATTTCGTGCGCGGCAATACGGTGGCGCCGAGGTCGGCGGCGCCGCGCGCGTTGGCCAGCGTCAGGCGCGCGTCGTCGGCGCGGGCGTCGTAGTAGGAGAAGCCGTAGGTATAGTGCGGTTTCAAGCCGGCACTCAGGGGTGAATCCGTGAGGCGCACGCTCTTCGAGCGCGGCGTGGATTTCTTCCCGCCCAGCATGTCGTAGAGCAGCATGCCGGCGGCGATCATCCAGCGCGGGCGCAAATGCGGCTCGTGCGGCAGGATGAATTCCAGCGGCTGGATCAGGTGCGGCGCTACTTTGAGCAGCACCTCGCGCTCGCGCAGCGACTCGGCCACCAGGCGGAACTCGTAATACTCCAGGTAGCGCAGGCCGCCGTGGATCAGCTTGGTGCTCCACTGCGAAGTGGCGCTGGCGAAGTCGCCCTGCTCGACCAGGCAAACGGACAGCCGGCGCCCGGCGGCGTCGCGCGCGATGCCGCAGCCGTTGATGCCGCCGCCGATAATGAACAGGTCGAAGACCGTGGTTTCTGCGCTCACTGGCCAGCCCGGGTGATGGTCCGCGCATGATACACGCGGCGCAGCAGCGCGCCCGGATCCACGGACCCCTGTTGCGCTCGCCGCCTCCGCCCGCGCCCGGCAGGTCGCCGCGCGCGTCTTGACAGCCTCTGACAGGGGTGTATGCTATTCACCATACTGAACGTCGTTCTATGTATGGAACGATTGATTCGGTGATCCCAAAGCGATCCCCGGAGACAAAGCCTTGCTCGACCTACCTTCCGATGCCGCCGGCACCGCCGCCGCCACCCGCAGCCTGGCGCCGGCTGTGGACAACGCCTTTGCCATCCTCGGCATACTCGCCGGCCGCCCGCGTGGCGCCGGAGTGTCGGACATCGCGCGCGAACTCGGGCTTTCCAAGAGTTCCTGCTTCAACATTCTTTCCACGCTGCTGCGCCAGGGCGCGGTCGAAAAGCGCGGCGATTCGGCAGCCTGGCACCTCGGCCCCAAGCTGGTCGAGCTCGGCACCGCCGCGCGCCGCGGCTACTCCGGACGCGCCGCGCTGCGCACCCTGCTGCAGACCCTGGTGGACCGCGAACAGCTGGTCTGCCTGGTGGGCCAGGTGCTGGGCGGGCATGCGGGCATCGTGGTGCTGGACCGCGTGTTTGCGCGCGGCCATCCGCTGGACCCGGTCAACGTGCCGATCGGCGAGGTCTACCCGCTGACCGCGCCCGCCATGGGCCGCGCCGTGCTGGCCGCCTACGACGATGAAGAGGTGCTGGTGCTGGCGCAAAGCGTCAAGGGCTACACGGCGAAGGCGCGGCAAACCGAGTTGCTGGCGGCACTCAAGACGGTGCGCGCCAAAGGCTATGCGCTGAGCCTGGAAGAATACGAGCCCGGGGTGCGCGCGGTGGCGGCGGTGCTGCCGGGCTACCAGGTCGACCCCAGCCTGGTGCTGTGCCTGGTCGGCCGCGCCGCCGGCTTAGGCTCGCCGCGCCTGGCGAAGCTGGGCGGTGTGCTGCGCGAGACCGCGACGCAAGCCGCCGCCCTGATCGAGCGCGAAGGGGAGTGGGCATGACCGCGGACACCAATTCGCCCGCCGGGCGCGAAGGGCCGCTCGCCGGCGTGCGCGTGCTCGACCTGAGCCGCGTGCTGGCCGGCCCGTTTTGCTCGATGATCCTGGCCGATCTCGGCGCCGAGGTGATCAAGGTGGAGGAGATCGGCCGCGGCGACCAGACCCGCACCATCCCGCCGTTCAAGGCGGGCGAGAGCCATTACTTCCTGGCGATCAACCGCAACAAGCGCAGCGTCGCCGTCGACCTGAAGACGCCGGCCGGGCGCGAGCTGGTGCTGCGCATGGCGGCGCGCGCCGACATCGTGGTGGAGAACTTTCGTCCCGGCGTGCTGGAACGCCTGGGCCTGGATTACGCCGCGCTCAAGGCGGTGAAGCCCGACCTCATCATGTGCTCGATCAGCGGCTTCGGCCAGACCGGGCCCTTGCGCACCACCGCCTCGTTCGACCTGATCAGCCAGGCGCTGAGCGGAGTGATGTCGATCAACGGCGAGGCCGACGGCCCGCCGACCAAGCTGGGCCTGCCGATGGGCGACATCGGCAGCGGCCTGTGGGCGGCGATCGGCGCGCTCTCGGGTTTGCAGCACCGCCAGCGCACCGGCCAGGGCCTGCAGGTCGACCTGTCGATGCTCGAGGGCCTGATCGGCCTGCTCGGCTATCTCGCGGAAATGCATTTTTTCACCGGGGAGAATCCCGGCCGAGTCGGCAGCAGCCACCATACCATCGTGCCCTACGGCCGCTTCGAGGTGGCCGACGGCCATATCGTGCTGGCGCTGCACGTCGGCAGCTTCTGGCGCAAATTCTGCGCCGCCATCGGCCGCGAAGACCTGGTCAGCGACCCGCGCTTTCGCACCACCGCCGACCGCAGCGTGAATCGCGCGGCGCTCGAGGAGATCGTCACCGCCGTGCTGAAAACCCGCACGGCGGCGCAATGGAACCAGATCCTCACCGAGGCCGACGTGCCGCACGCCCCGGTGCATAGCGTCGGTGAGGCGCTGGCCCAGCCGGTGCTGGCGGCGCGCGGCCTGATCAAGACCGTGCAGCATCCGCAGGCGGGCGAACTCAAGGTGGTCGGCAGCCCGCTGAATTTCGGCGCGCAGTTCACCGAGACGCCGTACACCCCCGCGCCCTTGCTTGGGGCCGACACCGCCGCCGTGCTGGCCGAACTGGGCTACGGCACGGAGGAAATCGCCGCGCTGTGCGAGGCCGGGGCGATTGCCACCGCCCAGCCCGCCGCGCGCCCCGAACAGGATTGACCCATGGAGACGAACATGACGACCGAAGCCCCCACCCACACCCACGGCGGCCGCGCCAGCGACGAAGAGCTGGCGCGCCTGCGCTCGAAAATCGGCCAGCGCATCGAGCTGCGCGAAGCCCCTTACCTGACGGAGGTGACGCGCGACGCGGTGCGCCACTGGGCCTGGGCCACCGGCGACCGCAACCCGCTGTATCTCGACGCCGCCTACGCGAAGAACTCGGTGCACGGCGGCATCATCTGCCCGCCGGCGATGCTGTATGCCTTCAGCCGCATTTCGATTGGCTATCGCGGTGGCCTGCCGGGAGTGCATTCGATGTTCGGCGGCTCGCATTTTCGCTGGCACCAAGCGATTCCTATGGGACAGGCGATCAAGGCGGAAGTCACCTTCAAGGACCTGGTGGAGTTTCCCAGCCGCTTCGCCGAGCGCATGTTCAAGCAGATTTCCACTATCCGCTTTGTCGGCGACGACGGCCATGAGTTCGCCCAGGCCGAGTCCTGGGGCATGCGCACCGAGCGCACCAAGGCGGTCGAGAAGGACAAGTACAGCGACCTGAAAAAGGAAAAGACCCGGTACACGCCCGAGCGCCTGGCGGAGATCACCGCGCAGTATGCGGCCGAGCGCTGCCGCGGCAATGAAGTGCTGCACTGGGAAGATGTGGAGGTCGGCAGCGAGGTGCCGCGCATCGTGCGCGGGCCGTATACCGCGACCACCGCCGTCGCCTTCGAGCAGGCCTGGGGCGGGCTGTTCATCTGGGCGCACGGCTTCTGGTACGACTATTTGCAGCGCCACCCGGCTGTGGGCATCGCCAACGGCTACGGCATTCCCGAGCCGCCCGAGGCGGTGCACTGGGACACCGCGCTGGCGCAAAGCGTCGGCGTACCGGAAGCCTACGACTATGGCCCGGAGCGCATTTCCTGGATCGCCACCATGCTGACCAACTGGGCCGGCGACCACGGCTTTCTCGAAGAGCTGTACACCGAAATCCGCCGCTTCAACCTGGTGGGCGACCTCACTTACTGCATCGGCACGGTGGTGGCGAAAGAGCCCGCGGGCGACGGGCGCGGGCGCATCAAGCTTTCCATCGAGGCGCGCGACCAGCGCGACCAACTCACCGCCAAAGGCTGGGCCCAGGTGCTGCTGCCGATGCGCGGCGGCTGAGCCCGGTCGGGCCGGCCCCTGGATAAAAGTAAAAGGAGACAAACATGGCGATCGCAAGCACCTCATCCGGAATATTTCTGGGCACGCTCCTGATCTTCGGCGCGGCGCTGGCGCCGCCGGCTCAAGCGCAGGCCTACCCCGACAAGCCGATCCGCCTGATCGTGCCCTTCGCCGCCGGCTCCGCCACCGACCAGCTGGCGCGCGCGCTGGCCGTCGAGATGGCGCCGGAGCTGAAGGCGCCGGCGGTGGTGGAAAACAAGCCCGGGGCCAACGGCATGCTGGCGGCGCAAACGGCGGCCACCGCCGCGCCCGACGGCTATACCGTGTTCATCACCACCAACACCACCCAGGCCGCCAACCCCTCGCTGTTCAAGACCCTCACCTACGACCCGGTGAAGGACTTCGCCCCGGTCACCGGCCTGAACCGCAACGGCGCGCAGGTGATGCTGGTGAGCCCGCAACTGCAGGTAAAAAACCTGGCCGAGTTCATCGCCCTCGCCAAATCCGCGCCCAAGCCGCTGACCTTCGGCCACGGCAGCTCCACCGCGCGGGTGGCGGCCGAGCTATTGCAGCAGATGGCCGGCATCCGCATGCAGCAGGTGCCCTACAAGAGCAATGTGTTCGCCATCACCGACCTGCTGGGCAGCCAGATCGACATGACCATCACCGACCTCGCCACCGGCCTGCCGCAGGTAAAGGCAGGCAAGCTGAAGGCGATCGGCGTCAGCAGCCTGACGCGCTCTTCCCTGGCACCGGAGATTCCGACCATCGACGAGTCCGGCCTGAAGGGCTACGACATGTCATTCTGGTCGGCGGCCTACGTGCCGGCGCGCACGCCGCCGGAAGTGGTCGAGCGCCTGCGCGAAATGATCGCCAAGGCGAGCAGCGGCCCGGCGATGCGCAGCTACTACCAGGTGACCGGCAGCCAGCCCTTCATCACCACGCCCGCCGAGCTGGCGCGCTTCCAGGAGGCCGAAGCGCAAAAATGGGCGCGCATCATCCATGGCGCGGGCATCGTGCCGGAGTAGCGCCAGGCCGGCGCCAAAGCAGAGGAAAGCGCTGCGCCGCCGGCACCGTTGGCGCGATCAGCCTGGCGCGCTCCAGCTTTAGGTACATTTACCTAGCAGGGGCTGATTGAGGCTGCCGCGGCCATCCACCCGCCGCCCTTGCCCGTACAATTCACGCCATGTTCCACCTTTCCGCTTTTTTGCGCCGCGCCCTGCCCGCCGCGGCGGCGTTCGCCGCCCTCGCCGTTAGCACCGCCACATTCGCCGCCGCCGTCAAAACCGATTACGTCGAAGCCGAACTGATCGCGCGCAACAGCGCGCTCAATGTCGGCGAAAAACCGCTGATCGGCATCCGCCTGAAGCATGCCCCGCACTGGCACACCTATTGGCAGAACCCCGGCGACTCCGGCATGCCCACCACCATCCAGTGGAAGCTGCCGGCGGGATTCAAGGCCGGCCCCATCCTCTGGCCGGTAGCTGAATTTTTGCCGGTGCCGCCACTGATGAACTACGGCTACGAAGGCGAA
>DATAZV010000355.1:0-3539 GCA_036271855.1 Burkholderiales bacterium | reverse complement strand
CCGCCGGCCAGGGCGATGGTCGAGACGGTGAAATTGATGCCCAGCGCCTGAATCAGGTCGTCCCGGTCCATCTCCAGTGCCTGCAGGTAGGGCACGGTCGGCACCACGAAGATGCCGGTGGCCACGGTGACGATGCCGGTGGTGGCGCCGACCAGCGGACCGAGCCAGCCTTCGATGCGCCGGGGCACCGAGAATTGCACCGCCGACAGGCCGATCAGGGCATAGGCGATCAGCGCGCCGCCCAGCGCCACCGGCGCCCAGCGCATGTTCACGCCTTCGAACAGCAGCGTGCCGGCCCAGCTGCCGATGCAGGTGCCGACCAAGAGCGGCCACAGGCGCTTGAGCAGGGCGCCGAAGCGCGCCCCGGAGGCGAGTTGCCAGACGTTGGTCACCAGCGAGGGCACGATCAGGATCGCCGCGGCTTGCGACGGCGCCATCACCAGGCCGAGGATGCCGATGGCCACCGTCGGCAGGCCCAGGCCGATCACGCCCTTGACCAGGCCGGCCAGGCCGAAGGCAAAAACCACGGCGATGAGGAGCATCGCGGAGGCAGCGCCGAGCGGCGCGAGTATCGATTCCATGGGACAAGTCTGGGTCAGGCCGCGCATCTTGAAAAGCTGGAATACACTAAGCCAGCCTTCGGATGCGCCGAAGGCTCCATTGTCGCTCAATCGTGAAGGAGCGCGACCATGCACCTGGACCTGGCGGACCTGCGCCTGTTTCTCGCCATCGCCGAGGCCGGCAGTATCACCGGCGGCGCGGCGCGCGCGCACTTGGCGCTGGCCTCGGCCAGCGCGCGCCTGCAGGGGATGGAAGAGTCGATCGGCGCCGCGCTGTTCACCCGCGGCCGGCGCGGCGTGCAGCCGACTTCCGCCGGGCGCGCGCTGCTCCAGCACGCGCGCCTGGTTACCGCCCAGGTGGAGCGCATGTATGCCGAACTGGGAGAGCATGCGCGCGGCGTGCGCGGCCAGGTGCGCCTGCTGTGCAACACCTCGGCGCTGGCGGAATTCCTGCCGCAGGCGCTTTCCGCCTTCATGGCGCTGCATCCGCAGGTCGATGTCGACGTCGAGGAGGGCACCAGCCTGGAGATCGTGCGCTCCCTGCTGGCGGGCAACGGCGAAGTGGGCATCGTCACCGACTCGGTCGATTTCGGCAGCCTGGAAAGCTTTCCGTTTCGCGCCGACCGCCTGGTGCTGGTGGCGCCGCGCGGGCACCCCTTGTCGAAGCGGCGCAAGGTCGGCTTCGCGCAGGTGCTGGACCACGATTTCATCGGCTTCACCAAAGGCGTGGCCCTGCAGGAATACCTGTCGGGGCACGCCGCGCGCCTTGGCCGGCGTATCAAGGTGCGGGTGCGCCTGCGCAGTTTCGAGGCCGTGTGCGGCATGGTCGAGCGCGGGCTCGGCGTGGCGGTGATGCCGGAAAGCGCGGCCTTGCGTTGTCGCCAGACCATGCAAATCTGCCGCATCGCCCTGAGTGACCCCTGGTCGGTACGTCAGTTGACCCTGTGCATGCGCAGTTTTACCGATTTGCCCCTTTATGCACGTCAACTGGTGGAGCATTTGCGGGCCTGAACCAGTTTATGCATCAATCTGGTGCAATGCAGCATAATATACCCGTCACCCGCTCTTGAAATAGTGTATTGTGCATTGCACAATATGCTGATGTTATAGACGATGGGAGCATGAATTGATGGATGCTGCTGTCCGCGACCGTTCACAGCCGGTGCCCTTGCGCAAGCCTGTCAGCCTGGCGCTGCAGGGTGGCGGCGCCTGGGGTGCTTATACCTGGGGCGTGCTGGATGCGCTGCTGGCCAGCCGGCGCATCGCCATCGACCAGATCAGCGGCACCAGCGCCGGCGCGCTCAACGGCGCCGTGCTGGCCAGCGCCTTCGGCAGCGCCGCCATTGCCGGCCGGCAGGCCCAGGCCCACGAGATGGCGCGCGAGGCGCTGGAAGCCTTCTGGCGCGCGCTCTCGCAGCCCGACAATCCCACCGGGTTTTTGTTATGGCAGCCGTTTGCCGAAGCTCTCCGCAGCTCGGTCGGGCAATGGATGTGGGCCAGCGGCCTGGGCTCGCCCTATGCCACCCAGGCGCCGGGGGCCAACCCCTTGCGCGAGGTGATCGCCCGGCACATCGATGTCGAGGCGATCCGCTCCGATTTCGCGCCGGCGCTCTACGTTACCGTGACCAACGTGCGCACCGGTTTGCCGCGCATCATCGCCAACGCCGAGATGAGCGTCGAGGCGCTGGCGGCCTCGGCCTGCCTGCCGCAGATATTCCAGGCGGTGGAACTGGATGGCGAGCCCTACTGGGACGGCGGCTATGCGGGCAACCCGACGCTGTGGCCGCTGATCCGCCACCGCGGGCGCGGCCGTTCCAGCGACGTCATCCTGGTGCAACTGGCGCCCGGTTATTGCGCCGAGACGCCGCAGGATGCGACGGCGATCAACCGGCGCGTCGGCGAGATCATGTTCAACTCCAGCCTGGTGGCGGAAATGCAGGCGATCGCGGCGATCCGCGAGGCCGCGCAGGGCGCTCCCGGTGCGGTTTCGTCGCCATCGCCCTTCGTTTCGGTGCGCATGCACCGCATCGGGCCGCCGCCCGCCGCCTTGCTGGAGCAGGGCTCGGCGGACCAGCGTTCCTGGACCTGGCTGACGCAATTGCGCGACGAGGGACGTGCCGCCGCGCGAGGATTTCTAAAGCGTCATGCCGATAGCATTGGCCGGCATGAGACCCTGGACATTGCCCGCATCTTCCAGAGCCCGCAAAAGCCGCGTATCCGCATGCGCGGCACGGCGCGGGCCGCCGGCCGCTGAGAAGGTTTGCGCGCTGTTATGGGGCGCAGATTTCACAACATTTTTCATCCTGGGCCGGGCATGACTGATGCTTGCCCCCCGGGGCAGGAGTAGGATTCATTTAGGCAAGTGCCGGCTCTTGAAGCCAGTTCCGCCGCCCCGACAATTAGGGTAGGGGTGTGGCGATGCAGCGGCATTCAGGCTGACCCTGAAAGGAGCAACAATGCGCGATTACAAGCCTCTCCCCAGCCGGAAAATCTCCCTGGGCGCGGACCTGGTCCGGCCGGCCGACCGGCCGGGTTCCAGGGCGACGCTGGAGTCGCCGGCACTGTCGGTGATGACCGACCTGGCGCGCATCGAGGCTGCCACCATCAAGCTGCACGCGAGCATGGACAGCGCCAACCAGACCATGATCCGCCTGGGCCTGCGCCTGCTGTTCGTGCAGGACGGCGAAGGCCACCTGGCCGGGCTGATCACCGCCACCGACATCCTGGGCGAGAAGCCGATGCGCCTGGTGCAGGAACGCGGCATCAAGCACAGCGAGATCGGGGTCGAAGACCTGATGACGCCGACCGGCCATCTGGAGGCGCTGGCTTTCGAGGACGTGGCGCATGCCGAGGTCGGCCACATCGTCGCCACGCTGAAGGCGGCGGGGCGCCAGCACACCCTGGTGGTCGAGCGCACGCAGGAGGGCGGAACGCTGATCCGCGGCATATTTTCGGTGTCGCAGATCTCGCGCCAGCTGG
>DATAZV010000354.1:0-5332 GCA_036271855.1 Burkholderiales bacterium | reverse complement strand
TTCCCGCAACAGCAGGCCTTGTCCGGCGCCAGCATCGATGAACCAACGTACTGCTCCGATCCCCTTTCGCCGCGCGCCCACCTGGTCGCTGGGGTGGAACAACATCCTGCGCTGGCTGCTCGGCCTGCTCGACCCGGTGGTGCTGGCGCTGTCGCTGTGGGTCATCGCCTGGCTGGTCGAGGGGCGCCTGGCCGCGCCTTACCTGACCCTTTCCCTGGTGGTGTTCTCGCTCACCTTTCCCGGCACCGCGCGGCTTGAAATGCGCGGCTGGGCGCTGGCGCGGCATGTGCTGTTGGGCTGGGCCGCGCTGGCCGGCCTGCTGTTGCTGTTCGGCTACGCCACCGACTACATCTGGCGCTTCGACCGCGGCGTCATCGTCCTCTGGCTGCTGGCCGCTCCGGCCGGCCTGCTCGGCGCGCATGCCGCCCTGCGCGCCTTCACGCCCTGGGTGCTGCACCTGCAGGGCGGGCCCAAGCGCGCGGTGATTGCCGGCGCCAACGCGCACGGCCTGGCACTGGCGCACGAGCTCGAGCAGGACGCCTACGTGGATACGCGCATGGTCGGCTTTTTCGACGACCGCGCCCAGGACCGCGCCGCCGACATCGACTCCTTTCCCCTGCTCGGCACGCTCGACGAGCTGCCGCGCTACGCCCGCGAAAACCGCATCGAGGTGATCTACCTGGCGCTGCCGATGGCGACCCAGCCGCGCATCGTGCGCCTGCTCGATGCGCTGTGCGACTCCACCGTCTCGATCTATTTCATTCCCGACATTTTCGTCACCGACCTGATGCAGGGGCGGATGGACGCGGTCGGCGACCTGCCGGTGGTCTCGGTGTGCGAAACCCCGTTCAACGGCATCAACGCGATGGTCAAACGCATCAGCGACATCGTGCTTGCCGCGCTGATCCTGCTGCTGATTTCGCCGCTGATGCTGGCCATCGCCATCGCGGTCAAATCGACTTCGCCGGGCCCGGTGATCTACCGGCAGCGGCGCTACGGCCTGGCGGGCGAGGAAATCCTGGTGAGCAAATTCCGCTCGATGACCACCACCGACGACGGCCGCCAGGCCATTGTGCAGGCCACGCGCGACGACCCGCGCATCACCCGCGTCGGCGGCTTCCTGCGGCGCTCTTCGCTCGACGAGCTGCCGCAGTTCGTCGACGTGCTGGTCGGGCGCATGAGCATCGTCGGCCCGCGCCCGCACGCGGTGGCGCAAAACGAGGCCTACCGCAAATCGATCAAGGGCTACATGGTGCGGCATAAGGTAAAACCCGGCATTACGGGCTGGGCCCAGGTGAACGGCTGGCGCGGCGAGACCGAAACCCTGGACAAGATGGAAATGCGCATTGCCTACGACCTCGCCTACTTGCGCCACTGGTCGCTACGCCTGGACCTGTACATCATCGCCAGGACGATTGCGGTGGTTCTGAATGATCGCCATGCCTACTAAAGCGCTGCCCCTAGCCCTGAGTGCCCTGGCGCTCGCCTGCCATGCCCATCTGGCGGGCGCCGCAACAGCGTCCCTGGACTCCCCGTACCGGCTGCACATCGCAGACCCGCAGGACTTTCGCCTGCGGCAAACGGCCAGGGACGAGTACCGGCTGGCCAAGCCCTACCGCGCCGCCGTGCCGCAGGAGGCGCCGGCCGGCGACCCGGTCAATGCCGCCCTGGTCGCCGCCGCCCGCGCCGACATGGAAACCCAGCCCTTCGCCCGCCAGATCGACCGCGCCGCCACCGCCGCCAACCTCGACCCCGCGCTGGTGCACGCGCTGATTCACGTCGAGTCGCGCCACCACGACAAGGCGCTGTCGGTGAAGGGCGCGGTGGGCCTGATGCAGGTGCTGCCCGATACGGCGGCGCGCTATGGCATCCGCAACCTGACGCGCGCCGACCAGAACCTGAAGGCCGGCACCCGCTACCTGCGCGCCCTGATGGACCAGTTCGATGGCCGCCTCGAACTGGTGCTGGCCGCCTACAACGCCGGCGAGGGCGCGGTGATCAGCCACGCCGGGAAAATTCCGCCTTACCGCGAAACCCGCGATTATGTGAAGGCGGTACTGGCCAAGTACGCCGAATGGCGCGGTCCGATGCCCGCCGGCGCCGCCGCCAGCCCCGCGCCCTATGGCGGACTCGCCAGCCTGCCGCCGGCCGCACCCCTTCCACCCCTGCCCCCGCCGGAGGCCGCCAGTCTGCCTGCCGGTGACGCGCCTGCCCTGATCGCCTACGTCGGCAACCATACGGAGATCAGGGTGCTGCGCTGATAGAAGAGAGATTCTCATGCCATTCATCCGCGCCACCGCCTGGCACCATCGCCTTGCCCTGCTCCTCGTTTGTGCCGCCGGCGCCGGCGGCGTCCAGGCTGCCACCTACTACGTTGCCCCCGCCGGCAGCGACGCCGCCAACGGTACGTCGATCGAAATTCCGCTCAAGACGATCCAGAAAGCAGTGGAGCGCGCCGGCCCCGGCGACGAGATCCAGGTGCGCGCCGGCACCTACCGCGAAGACATCGACATCAAGGCCGGCGGCGCCGCCGGCCGGCTCCTGACGATTGCCGCCTACAAGGGCGAGACCCCGGTGATCAAGGGCTCGGACATCGTCACCGGCTGGACGCAGCAGGACGCCAATACCTGGAAAAAGACCGACTGGAAAATCAACAGCCAGCAGGTGTTCGTCGATTTCGATACCCGCCCTGGCCCGCCGCTGCAGCAGATCGGCATGCCCAGCCGCTTCTACAAGACCTTCGAATACCCCAAGGCCGTCGGCCAGGGCCTGGCGGACATGACACCGGGCAGTTTTTTCTACGACCCTGCCGCCGGCACCCTCTACATCCGCCTGGCCGACGGTTCCGACCCGAACCGCCACACCGTTGAAGTCAGCACCCGCAAGAACCTCTTGCGCCTGGACGCGCCCTATGTGCGGGTGCAGGGCCTGGCCTTTCGCCACAGCAATGTATCGGCCAATATGCAGCAGGGTGCCGCCATCACCATGAGTTCCAACTCCGTGCTCGACCATTGCGACGTGCAGTGGGCCGACTTCGCCGGCGTCAACCTCGGCCTCAACACCACCGGGGTGCAGGTGACCAACTCCAACATCAGCAACAATGGCGACTCCGCCATCAACGCGCCGGGCAGCTACGCCTTTCGCATCGCCGGCAACCAGCTCACCGGCAACAACTACCGCAACTTCAACCCGCTGTGGCACGCCGGCGGGGTCAAGGCCACCACCAAGGCCTACGGCACGGTGGAGCGCAACGAGGTGGCGCACAACAACGGCTCCGGCATCTGGTTCGACTACGCCAACAGCAAGCAGCCGCTGATCGTGCGCAACAACTTCATCCACGACAACGGCCCGGTGGACTCCGGCATTTTCATCGAGGTGAGCAACAACGGGCGCGTCTATAACAACGTGCTGGCCAACAACGCGCGGCGCGGCATCTACCTCTCCGGGTCCGACGGCATCCACGTCTACAACAACACCATTTTCGGCACCAAGGGCTACGCCGGCATCGAACTCGGCGGCATGCCGCGCCAGGGCGCCACCCTGACCGACAATCGCGTCTACAACAACATCATCAGCCACGGCGAAAGCCGCTACGACCTGATCATCGCGCCCGACAACGGCAGCACCATCGCCGGCAACCAGAGCGACTACAACAACGTCTACCGGCCGAACGCGCCGATCCACCTCGCCTCCGCCGGCAACTTCACCGACCTGCGCGCCTGGCAGGGCGCCACCCACATGGACGAGCGCAGCATCAGCGCCGACCCGGACTTTGTCGCCCCGGGCGCGGCCCGCGCCAGCGCCGACCTCGAAGTGAAGCCCGGCAGCCCGGTGACCAGGGCCGGCAAGGCACCCGACGACACGGTGGAAGGCGCCACCGCAGCGCCGGCGGCCGGCGTTTTCCCGATCGGCGCTTCGGGCATTGCGCCGCGCAAGTAGCTGGGCTGGCGGGCGAACCACGGTAAATCGCGGTGTTTTTTGCATAAATGCGCCGCCGACGCACAACACACCTGTGGTAAACCTGAGAAAACCTGAGAAATATTCCGGTTTTCTCCGCCCCTTGCCGGGCTACGCAACACAATTGTGGTGACCACCGGGTGGAAACCACGGTGAATCACCGTACCGCATGGCGGCACAATATCCCGCGAATTGCGCAACAGATGCCGTTCGCGGTACAACAAGCGCGTTGTCCCGCGCATGCACGCGACCGGCACAGTCGCTGCGCACCCGATGTCCCGCGACGTCAAAAGACCAGGCACGTCGCACCAAGGCGCCCATGGAATCAAAGATACGCGAACCGGACAACTAAGTGTGGTTGATTTTCACGCCTTGCCCAAGGGATGGCACCGGCGCCTGTGCGGCGCCCCGGACTGCACCCTGGCGGTGACATAATGGACCTGTTTTTGCAGCCCCTATTCCCGAGACAACACCAAAGATGCAAAACAAGCTGTTCGAGGACATCCCCGGCACCACCATGTTCGATGGCGAGATGGCCCGCCTTGGCTATCACTTCAACATGTTCTTCATGTCCCTGATGCGGGCGGAGAACCGGGCCGCCTTCAAGGCCGATGAAGCCGGCTTCATGCAGCGCTTTCCGTTGAGTGCCGAGCAGAAAAAGGCAGTGCTTGCGCGCGACTGGAACGCCATGACCGCGCTGGGCGGCAATGTCTTTTTCATGGTCAAGCTGGTCGGCACCGACGGCCTGCCGGTGGCGGCCATGTGCGCGGCGATGACCGGCATGAGCCCGGACGAATATCAGAAAATGATGCTGGACGGCGGGCGCCCGGCCGAAGGCAACCGCAGCAAGGGAGCGCACTGATGGCGCGCCTGACTGCCGGCATCGGCACTTCCCACGTTCCGGCCATCGGCGCGGCGCTGGACCGCGGCAAGACCGCCGAGCCCTACTGGAAGCCCCTGTTCGCCGGCTACGAATTCAGCCGCGCCTGGCTGGCCAAAGAAAAGCCGGACGTGGTGATCCTGGTCTACAACGACCACGCCAACGCCTTTTCGATGGATATCGTGCCGACCTTCGCGCTGGGCTGCGCGGCGCAGTACCTGTCGGCCGACGAAGGCTGGGGTGCGCGCCCGGTGCCGCCGGTGCAGGGCCACCCGGAACTGGCCTGGCATCTGGCAGAGTCGCTGATCCTCGACGAATTCGACATCACCATCGTCAACAAGATGGAGGTGGACCACGGCCTGACGGTGCCGCTTTCCCTGCTGTTCGGCCAGGTCGACGCCTGGCCGTGCAAGGTGATCCCGCTGGCGGTGAACGTGATCCAGTATCCGCCGCCGACGGGAAAACGCTGTTTTGCCCTGGGCCAGGCCCTGCGCC
>DATAZV010000353.1:0-3584 GCA_036271855.1 Burkholderiales bacterium | reverse complement strand
GCCTGGGATACCGAGACCGGCGCCGCCAAAAAGGCCGCGCAAGGGCCGGGCTAGGCGCCCCGGCAGGCTCCCCGCTCAGGGTAAACTTCGCTCCACCGGCGGCGCGTCCCATGCACGCCGGCTGGAGACAGTGACCATGAGAAGCAAGTTATTCGTACCCGGCTCGCGCCCCGAGTTGTTCGCCAAGGCGCTGGCCGGCGCCGCCGATGCGCTTTCCTTCGACCTTGAAGATTCCGTCGCCCCCGACCGCAAGAGGGAGGCGCGCCAGGGCTTGGGCGAGTTCCTGCGCAGCGAAGCCGCCCAGGGCGGCGGCAAGATCATGATCGTGCGGGTCAACGCGATGGACACGCCTTACTTCGCCGCCGATGTCGATGCCGTCGTGCAGCCCGGTCTCACCATGCTCAACCTGCCCAAGCCGGACAGCGTGGAGGACGTGCGCGCCGCCGTGGCGGCGATCGAGCGTGCCGAGGTGAGCAACGGTGTCACCAAACCGGTCAAGCTGCTGCTCAACATCGAATCATCACGCGCGCTGCGCATGGCGGCCGAACTCGCCGGCGCGCACAAGCGCGTTGCCGGCCTGCAACTGGGACTGGGCGATTTGTTCGAGCCCCTGGGCATGGCGCGGCGCGAAAACGCCGCCATCGCCCAGGCGATGTTCCTGGTGCGCATGGCCGCCGGCGAAGCCGGTGTGTTCGCCTATGACTCCGCATTCGCCAACATCAAGGACGAAGCCGGCTACCGCGCCGAGGCCGAGATGGCCAAGCGCTTCGGCTTCCTCGGCAAAAGCTGCATCCACCCCAGCCAGATCGCGATGGCCAACGAGGTGTTCCGCCCCAGCGACGAGGAAATCGCCCACTCGGTGAAAGTGGTCGAAGCCGCGCGCGAGGCCGATGCAAAAGGCGTCGGCGCCTATGTGGTCGACGGCAAGATGATCGACCCGCCTTTTTTCGCGCGCGCCCAGGTGATCGTCGAGACCGCGAAACGCATGGGCCTGCTGCCCAACTAGATCAAAAAAGTACGGAGACAACATGAAGCAAGTCATTGCCGCCGCGCTGCTTTGTGCGGCCTGCGCCAGCAACGCCGCCCATGCGCAAGGCAGCTACCCGAACAAGCCGATCAACATCGAAGTCGGCAGCGCCCCCGGTGGGTCAAATGACACCTTCGCCCGCGCCCTCGCCAAGCACCTGACCGACGCCTGGGGCCAGCCGGTGCTGGTGGAAAATCGCCCGGCCTCGCAGGGCCTCTTGGCCAACACCTACGTCGCCAAGGCCGCGCCGGACGGCTACACCATCGTCGTGCTGTCCTCCACCTTCACCACCAGCGCGGCGATCATGACGACGCTGCAATACGACCCGCTGAAAAGCTTCGCCCCGGTGGCGATGCTGGCCAAAGGCCCGCTGCTGGTCACCGTTTCCAAC
This sequence comes from Burkholderiales bacterium, assembly GCA_036271855.1. Classification (GTDB taxonomy): domain Bacteria; phylum Pseudomonadota; class Gammaproteobacteria; order Burkholderiales; family JAEUOS01; genus JAQGMJ01. Next base: position 2,166 of record DATAZV010000353.1, on the reverse strand, counting down.
ACCACGCCCTACAAGACCATCGGCGAAGTCGTGGCTTATGCGAAAGCCAATCCCGGCAAGCTCAACTACGCCACTTCGGGTGTGGGCAGCATCAACAATTTCTCCACCATCCTGTTCGCCGACTCCGCCGGTATCAGCATCACCCACGTACCCTACAAGGGCATGGGCCCGGCCGTCACCGACCTGATCGGCGGCCAGACGCAGATGCTGATCGGCAGCGCTCCCTCCATCGGCGCACAGGTCAAGGCTGGCAAGGTGCGGGCGATTGCCATCACCAGCCCCAAGCCTTCGCCGGTGGCACCCGAGCTGCCGACGCTGGAACAATCCGGCTTCAGGAACGCCAGTGCCGAGCTGTGGTGGGGTGTGCTGGCGCCGGCCGGCACACCTGCGCCGGTGGTGAACAAACTCAACGCCGAGATCAACCGCATCGTCAAGGGCGAAGACATGAAGGACTTTTTCCTGCGTGAAGGCGCCGAACCCTCGGCCACCACGCCGGCCGAATTCGGCCAGCTGATCACCAGCGAGATCGCACGCTGGAAGCGCGTCGCCAAAGCCGCCAACATCCAGCCAGAATAAGAGAATGCCCGCCAAACGCTACTACTCGCTGGACGACTACGAGCAACACGCCCGGCGCTTTTTCCCGCGCCCGATCTACGCCTACATCGCCGGCGGCGCCGAGACCGAAGCCGGCCTGCGCGACAACCTCGCTGCCTTCACCGAATACGGCTTCGTCACCCGCATGTTCGCCGGCGTCTCGCAGCGCACGCAAAAGACCACGCTGTTCGGCACCGAGTGGTCCAGCCCCTTCGGCATCGCTCCGATGGGCATGTCCGCGCTCACCGCCTATCGCGGCGACCTGGTGATGGCGCGCGCGGCGAAGGCCGCGAATATTCCCTTCGTGATGAGCGGCTCTTCCCTCATCCGCATGGAAGAAGTGGTGCAGGAAAATCCGCAAGCCTGGTTCCAGGCCTATGTGCCCGGCGAACCCGAGCGCATCCTCAAGCTGCTCGACCGGGTGGAGGCCGCCGGTTTCAAAACGCTCGTGGTCACCGCCGACGTGCCGGTTTCGGGCAATCGCGAAAACAACCAGCGCGCCGGCTTTTCCACGCCCTTGCGCCCGACTATCCGCCTGGCGCTGGATGGCCTGACCCATCCCGGCTGGGCCTTCGGCACTTTCCTGCGCACCTGCCTGTCGCACGGCATGCCGCATTTCGAAAATTCGCAGGCCACCCGCGGCGCGCCCATCCTCGCGCGCAACGTCCTGCGCGACTTCGGCGCCCGTGACCATCTCAACTGGGAGCACCTGGCCCTGATCCGCAAGCGCTGGACCGGCTGCCTGATCGTCAAGGGCGTGATGCATCATGACGATGCGCTGAAGGTCCGTGACCATGGCGCGCAGGGCCTGATCGTCTCCAACCACGGCGGGCGCCAGCTCGACGGCACGGTCGCGCCCCTGCGCGTGCTGCCCGGCATTGCCGATGCAGTGGGCAAGGATCTCACCGTGATGATGGACAGCGGCATCCGCCGCGGCACCGACATCCTGAAAGCGATGGCGCTGGGCGCGAAATTCACCTTCGTCGGCCGCCCCTTCAACTATGCCGCCAGCGTCGCCGGCGAGCGCGGCCTGCGTGACGCCATCACCCTGCTGCACGAAGAAATCAGCCGCAACATGGCCCTCATCGGCATCAACTCGCTCGCCGAGATGACGCCGGAGTGCATGATGCGGTTCACCGAAGGACTGCGCAAATGACGCCCACCGACAGCCCCTTGCCTGAACGTAGCGGCCCGCCCGGCCCATTGAGCGGCCTGCGCGTGCTCGATCTCTCCGCCTACATCGCCGGCCCCTACGGCTGCGCGCTGCTGGCCGACCAGGGTGCCGAAGTGATCAAGGTCGAGCCGCCGATCGGCGACAACCTGCGCAAATATCCCTCCACCCTGGAGAGCGAAAGCCGCGCCTTCCTCGGCGTGAATCGCGGCAAGCTCGGCATGGTGCTGGACCTGAAGCAGGCGCCACAGTTGCAGGCCTTGCTCGACCTGGTCAAAACCGCCGATGTTTTCGTCCACAACTTCCGCCCCGGCGTCCCCGAGCGTCTGGGCATCGGCTACGAACAACTGCAGGCATTGACTGCGCGCCTGATCTACTGCGCCGTCAGCGGCTACGGCGAG
>DATAZV010000352.1:0-10522 GCA_036271855.1 Burkholderiales bacterium | reverse complement strand
CTGGACGCCACGGCCAAGTTCATGGGCACGCATTACCCGGTGCTGCAGATCGTCTGGTTTCGCTACACCTTCCACGTTTTAGGCATGCTCGCGGTGTTCGTGCCCATCATGGGGCGCGAAATGTTCCGTGCCACCAATCTGCCCTGGCAGGTCGGGCGCGGGCTGATATTGGTGGTCTGTACCTGCTGCTCCTTCACTGGCCTGCGCTTCATGCCGCTGGCGGAGTTCACCGCCATCGCCTTTGTCACGCCGCTGCTGGTGACGCTGTTTGCCGGGCCGATGCTCGGGGAGAAGGTCAGCCTGGGACGCTGGATCGCGGTCGGCGTCGGCTTCGTGGGCGTGGTGATCCTGATCCGCCCCGGCAGCGGCCTGTTCGGCTGGCCGGCGCTGATTCCCCTGGGCATGGCGGTGATCTATGCCCTGTTCCAGGTGCTGACGCGCAAATACGCCGGCACCGACAACCCGATCACCACCATGTTCTTCAGTGGCCTGGCGGGGGCGCTGCTGGCCACCATCACCGCACCCTTCGTCTGGAAGCCGGTGGAAACCGTGCACCTGCCGGTGCTGATGTTCATGGGCATCATGGGCGGGGGCGGGCACCTGCTGCTGATGCTGTGCTTTCGCCGCGCACCGGCCTCGGTGCTGGCGCCGTTCAGCTATGCACAACTGGCATTCGCCACGCTGATCGGCATTTTGTTCTTCGAGTACGTGCCGGACCGTTTTTCGCTGGTCGGCATGGGGGTGATCGCCTGTGCCGGGCTCTACGCGGTGGCGCTGCAGGCCTGGGAAGCGCGGCGCGAACGCCGGCGTCCCGCCGACGAGGCCGACGTGCCGATGACGGATTAGGAGCCGGCAAAAGTAAAAACCTACTTTTGCCGGGACTGATTTGTATGAGATCACTGGCAGAGCCAGAGGATTTCACTTTAAAAGACCACGAAACGGCACCAGCCTCTTGGAGCAAGCGGGAAATTTATCAAGAGGGCGAGCCAAGATGCTCAAATCATTCCTCGTTGTGTTCTAATTCAAGCATGTCTCAGCAATTCAAAACCGTCGCGCTGATCGGCAAATACCAGAGCCAGGGGATAGCCGAGCCCCTGATCGACATCGCCGGCCTGCTCAAGCAGAACGATTACGTACCCTTGATTGAAAAGGAGACGGCGGAAAACATCGGCCTGACCGAATATGACACCGCGCCGGTGCAGGAGATCGGCGAGCGGGCGGACGTCGCCATCGTGGTCGGTGGCGACGGCACCATGCTGTCGGTGGCGCGCCTGCTGGCGCCGCACAAGGTGCCGCTGATCGGCATCAACCAGGGGCGCCTGGGCTTCATGACCGACATCGCAATGAAAGACAAGCGCGAGGCGCTGACCGCCATCCTGCGCGGCGACTATGACGCCGAGGAGCGCCACATCCTGCACGGCACCGTCACCCGCCAGGGCGAGGTGTTGCTCGACACCCTGGCGCTGAACGACGTGGTGGTGAGTCGCGGCGTGGTCGGCGGGATGATCGAACTGACGATGGCGATCGACGGCAAGTTCGTCTATAACCAGCGCGCCGATGGCCTGATCATCGCCACGCCCACCGGCTCGACCGCCTACGCGCTTTCGGCCAACGGGCCGATCATGCATCCGAACCTGTCGGCCATCGTGCTGGTGCCGGTAGCCCCGCACGCCTTGTCGAACCGGCCGATTGCGCTGTCCGACGACTGCACGGTGGAAATGACCCTGATGCGCGGGCGCGACGCCGGCGCCCATTTCGACGGCCAGGCGCACATCGCGCTGCTGGAGCGCGACACCATCACGGTGCGCCTGTCGGAGCACCGCATCCGCTTTTTGCATCCCAAGGGCTACGATTATTTCCGCATGCTGCGGGAAAAACTGCATTGGAGCGCACTGCCGCCCACCGATGTGTTCGCCCCGCCCGGCGCCACCGGCGACAGCAGGTAAAATGCGTCGGGGGCCATTTGGCGCCCCTTACGTGAACCAAAGATAAGAGCTACAAGAACCATGCTCCGCTACCTGAGCATCCGCGATTTCGTCATCGTCGATCGCCTCGAACTCGAATTCGAACCCGGCTTCACCGTGCTGACCGGCGAGACCGGCGCCGGCAAGTCCATCCTGATCGACGCCCTGGCCCTCGCCCTGGGCGAGCGCGGCGACCCGGGCGTGATCCGCCAGGGGCAAAAACAGGCCGAGATCAGCGCCGAGTTCGACACGCCCAAGGAGCTGGACGCCTGGCTGGCCGAGCACGAGCTGGCGACCGAAGAAGGCGGCTGCATCCTGCGCCGGGTGCTCGACACCGGCGGGCGCTCGCGCGCCTTCATCAACGGCCGTGCCGCCACCTTGGCGCAATTGCGCGAAGCCGGCGAATACCTGATCGACATCCACGGCCAGCATGCCCACCAGTCGCTCACCAAGGGCGACGCCCAGCGTGCCCTGGTCGACGAGCATGCCGGGCTCACCGCTGAGGTGCGTGAGGTCGGCACCCTGTACCGGCGCCTGCGCCAGTTGCGCGAGGCCCTGACCGAGGCGCAGACCAATGCCAAGCGCCTGCAGGAGGAACGCGACCAGGTGGCCTGGCATGTCGAGGAGCTGATCAAGATTTCGCCGCAGGAAGGCGAGTGGGACGAGGTGCAGCGCGAACATACGCGCCTGGCCCACGCCGCCAGCCTGATCGAAGGCGCGCAGGGCGCGGTCGAAGCGCTGGTGGACGACGACGACGCCATTCTCGGGCGCCTGGCCGGCATCATCGCCAAGCTGGAGGACCTGGTCGAATACGACGAGGGGCTGAAGAATGTGATCGATGCCCTGACGCCGGCGCGCATCCAGGTGCAAGAGGCGGCGCACGAGCTGGCGCAATACCTGCGCCGCGCCGACCTCGACCCGCAGCGTCTGGCACAAGTGGGCGGGCGCCTGGAGTCGCTGCATGGAGCCGCGCGCAAATTCCGTATTCCTCCCGAAAACCTGCCGGCCGAACTGGTCAGGCTGCGCGAACGCCTGGCCGAGCTCAAGCTCTCCGCCGATCTTGAGGCGCTGCAGCGCGAGGCCGATGCGGCGCAGCAGGCTTACCTGGCCGCCGCCAAACTGCTCACCGACAAGCGCGCCAAGGCGGCAAAGGCGCTGGCCAAGCAGGTGGCCGGGGCGATGCAGACCCTGGCGATGGCCGGCGGCAAGTTCGAAATCGCCTTGCAGCCGCTGGAAGAGGGCAACGCCACCGGCCTGGAGCGCATCGAGTTCCTGGTCGCCGGCCACGCCGGCGTCGAGCCGCGGCCGCTGGCCAAGGTGGCTTCGGGCGGCGAATTGTCGCGCATCAGCCTGGCGATCCAGGTGATCACCAGCCGCGCGGCCAAGGTGCCGACCCTGATTTTCGACGAGGTGGATGCCGGCATCGGCGGCGCGGTGGCTGAAGTGGTGGGCAAGCTGCTTAAGCAACTGGGCGCCGAGCGGCAAGTGTTTTGTGTTACCCATCTGCCGCAGGTGGCCAGCCAGGGCGACATCCATTGGCGCGTCGCCAAGCAGGAGAGCGGCGGCAGCACGCTTTCCAGCGTCACCCCGCTGGCCAAGACCGAGCGGGTGGATGAAATTGCGCGCATGCTGGGCGGCAGCGAGATCACCGCCACCACCCGCAAGGCGGCGAAGGAAATGCTCGCTGCCTGAGTGGCGAGTCAAGGTTCCGGGATGAAATACGCAAGCTTCTTCGTATCCGCCACGGTCTGCATGCTGATGGCGGGCTGCGGCACCGCCGGACTCACTTCGGGCGTCGTCGGCCAGCCCAATGGCGCGCCGGTGCGCCTCGGGGCGACGGTGGCCGAGGTACAAAAGGCCCTGAACACCGGCGTGGAACCGCAGCAGCGCGGCGCGGCGCGCGAGATTGTCATTCACACCGGCATCAAGGTGCTGTTCGATGCGAACCTGAAAGTATCCACCGTGCGCCTGGACGCACCCTATGCGACCCCGGTGATGGGGGTGGCCATCGGCGACAGCGAAGAAGGCATGCTGGCGCTGCTGGGTCGGGCGAAGATCATCCGCACGCCGGAGCAGACCGCCTATACCTACTTCCCTGACGCTGCCACCATGCTCACCTTCGTGGTCAACCCGCAGCACAAGGTCGAGACGATTTTCCTCGAGCACTAGGCGCGGCGCGCGCCTGGCCCTCTACTCCGGCTGGATGTCCATCGCCTTCACCAGGCGCGACCACTTCGCCTGCTCGGCGCGCTGGAAGGCGATGAACTCGGCGCCGGCCAGGCCGCCGGCGATCGCGCCCATTTCGTTCATCTTGTCCTGGAATTCCTTCGAGGCGATAGTGGTGAGAATCACCTTGCTCAATCGATCGACCATCGGCGCGGGCGTGCCCAGGGGCGCAAAGAAGGCGTTCCAGAACACCATCTCGTAGCCGGGCAAGCCGGATTGCGCGATCGGCTTGACGCCCGGCAGGGCGGCGATTTCGCGATTGCTGGTGATACCCAGGGCGCGCAGGCGGCCGTTGCGCACGAAAGGGCCGGCCACCGGCGCCACCTCGAAGGCCATGTCGAGCTGGCCGCCGATCAAATCCGTCATGGTGCCGTTGCCGCCCTTGTAGGGTACGTGGCGCATGCGCGTCTTGGTGGCATCCTGAAACAGCGCGGCGGCCAGGTGCTGGGCGCTGCCGATGCCGCTGGAGCCGTAGGTGAGGCCGTCCGGGTCGGCCTTCGCTGCCGCGATTACCTCCGGCACGGACTTGAAGCGGCTTTGCGGATTGACCACCAGCACCATGGGGAAGCTGTTGACCAGCGCCAGCGGGGCGAAGTCGTGCTCGGGCCGGTAGCCGGGATTTTTCAGTAGCAGGCCGTTCATCACGTTGGTGGTGAGGTTTCCCGCCAGCAGGGTGTAGCCGTCCGGCGTGGCGTGGGACGCGATTTGCGCGCCGACAATGCCGGAGACGCCGGGCCGGTTGTCGATGATCACCGGCTGGCCAAGCTGGCTGGTAAGCGACGGCAGCATCAGGCGCACCAGCGTATCTACACCGCCGCCGGCGGTGTAGGGCACGATCATGGTGACCGCCTTGCGCGGAAAGTCGCCAGCCTGGGCGAAGGCGCGCGGCGCTTGCGGCAAAAGGGAGGCGGCGGCGAGTTGCAGCAGGCGGCGGCGGGAGAGGGGAGAGGTCGTCATGATGGTGTTAGTTGCTGTCTTTGTAGGCAAAACGTTCGACTGCGTCGGGGTCGAAGCGCATACCCCAGCCGGGTTCTTTGGGGACGATGGCTTCGCCTTTGTCGTTGAGCTGGATGCGCGTCGAGTACAGGGGCTCGAACCAATGAATGTATTCGCCGATCATCACGCCCGGTAGGGCGGCGGCCAGCGACAGGGTCATTTCGCAGAACAGGTGCGGTGAGATCGGGGTTTTGAACGCATCGCACAGGTGCGCCACCTTGATCATCTCGCTGGGGCCACCCATGCGCTGCATGTCCGGCATCAAAATGTCGGCGGACTTGTGCTGCAGCATGTCGAGCATGCCGGCGTGGGTATATTCGTTTTCGCCGCTGGCGATCGGCGTATCCAGCGCGGCGGCAATTTGCGCTTCGGCTGCGTGGTTGTGCGAGGGCACGGGCTCCTCGATCCAGGCGAGGTTGTAGGGTTCGAGCAGGCGTCCCAGGCGAATCGCATGCGCGGCGTTGAACTGCTGGTTGCAGTCGGTCATCAACTGGATATCAGGGCCGATGGCTTCGCGCACCGCCTTCACGCGTGCGACGTCGTCCGCCATCTTCGGATTGCCGAGCGACATTTTCACCGCGCGAAAGCCCTGGGCGACAAAGCCGGCGGCCTCTTCCTGCAGGCCGGCGATGTCGGTATTCAGGCGCAAGCCGTTGCTGCGGTAGACCGGCAGAGTGTCGCGCAGGCTGCCGATCAGGCGGCTGACGTTGAGATCTGCCGCCTTGCCGCGCAAGTCCCACAACGCCATGTCGATGGCCGAGAGGCCGATGATGGCGACGCCGGTGCGCCCGAGAAAGCCGATCTCGTTCCAGGCACGCACGAAAAATGCGGCGCCTTGCTCCGGCTCCAGGCCGACCACCAGCGGCTCAAGGCTGGCGATCATTTCGTCGAGCACCTTCAGGCGTGTGCCGTTCAGCGTAAACACCAGGCCTTCGCCGGTGAGGCCTTCGTCAGTGTCCAGGTAGACCAGCACGCAGTCGATGCTGCGCATGATGATCTTGGCGCTGGGAATGGCCTTGGGCAGCGGCACGCTGATGGCGCGGCGGCGCAGTTTGGTGATTTTCATGGTGGCTGAGAAGGGAGTTGCCGTTGGCGCAATGCCGCTCCGGGAGCGGCACGGCAAATTTTGGGGAGCGAATGATAGCTCTCCCGGCGGCGAAAGGGAGCTTATTTGCCGGCTGCGCGGAGCGGTGGCACCGGCCTGGCTAGGCTTTCACGTACAGGCAGCCGGGGCCGATTTCCGCGACCGAGCGTACGCCCAGCAGCGCCATGACGCGGTCGAGTTCGCCGCGCAACAGCGCCAACGCATGGCGCACACCCGGCTCGCCGCCGGCCGCCAGGCCGTAGAGCGTGGCACGGCCGACGAAGGCCATGTCGGCGCCCAGCGCCAGTGCCTTGGCGACGTCGCTGCCGCGCTGGATGCCGCCGTCGAGCATCACCTTGAAGTCAGGACCGACGGCAGCGCGGATCGCCGGCAAGACCTCGATCGGTGCCGGTGCGCCGTCGAGCTGGCGGCCGCCGTGGTTGGAGACGAACACGCCGTCGGCGCCGTGCTGTTTGGCCAGCAATGCATCGTCGGCGCGCAGCACGCCCTTGAGGTAGAGCTTGCGCGGCCAGTGCTGGCGCAGCCAATCGAAATCGTCCCAGTCGAGTTCGTCACGCCGCGCCTGGAAAGAGGCGACCGGCGCGGCGACGATGCTCTGGGTGTTGGGCGGGCTGTCGTCGTTCTGGTAGCGCGGCACGCCGGAATCCAGCAGGGTTTTCAGGAACACGCCGGCAAGCCAGCGCGGATGCAACAGGCCGTCGAGCAGGGTGCTTGAGGTGAGGCGAAACGGAGCGCTGAAACGGTTGCGCTTGTTGTACTCGCGGTTGCCGATCATCGGCACGTCGCCGGTCACCACCAGCGCTTCGAAGCCGGCGTCGAACGCGCGCTGCACCAGGCGGCCGGCAGTCTCGCGGTTTTTCGACATGTAGAGCTGGAACCACAGCGTGGCGCCGGTAGCCGCCCTGGCAACCTCTTCGAGCGGATCGAACGAGGCGGTGCTGAGGATGAACGGCACGCCAGCCTGCTGCGCCGCTCGCGCCAGGGCGATGTCGGCGCGGTAGCCATAGAGGCCGGCGGCACCGGTGGGGGCGATGCCGAAAGGTGAGTCGAAGGTCTTGCCGAAAAGTTCAGTCTTTTGCGAACGATTACCGACGTTGACCAGCACGTGCGGGCTGAAGCGGATGTCTTCGAAGGCTGCGCGGTTGCGGCGCCAGGTGAGGTGGTCTTCGGTGCCGCCTTCGAGCCACTCGAAGCAGACCCGGGGCAGGCGCTGCTTTGCGGCTTCGCGCAGGTCGTGGATGTTGTGGGCGTCGAGAAAATGCATCAGGCCAGGGGCCGCGGTTTGGCCAGGTACTCGTCCTTGATCGCATCGGCGGTCCAGCAGGCGAGGGCGCCGACGGTGAGGGTTGGCGGGTTGGCGCTGTTTTGCGGAAAGGCGCTGGCGCCGACGACGAATACGTTGGGCACGTCCCAGGACTGCAAGTATTTGTTGACCACGCTGGTGGCGGGGTCGGCGCCCATGGCGGCGCCGCCGACGTTGTGGGTGCTTTGGTAGGGCACGATGGAGTAGGTTTTTGACAGCGGATGGACGCCGAGCTTGGCGGGGCCGATGAGCTTGGCGATCTCCAGCGCGCGTTCGATGGCGTAGGCGGAGAGGCGCTGCTCGTTCTCGCCCCAGTCGAAAGTCATGCGCAGCAGCGGCAGGCCGTTGGCGTCGCGGTAGGTCGGATCGAGGTCGAGATAATTGCCGCGCCGGCTTTGGCAGCCGCCATGGGCGTAGATGGAGAAATTGCGGTTGTAGTTTTGTGCGGCGGCCTGTTTCCACTCGCCGCCCCAGCGCGGTGTGCCCGGCGGCACGTTGATCGAGCGGATCGGTGTGGCGCCGTTGCTCTGAGCCGCCAGGTAGGCGCCACCGATGAAGCCTTGGCCCGCATGGTCGAAGTTGTCGCCGTTGTAGTCGTCGATCGAGGTGGTGAGCGCGCCGCCGCCCATGAAGGGATTGAACACCTTGTCGTCGAAAAACATCGCGACGCGGGCGCCAGTCTGATACGCATAGTTGCGGCCGACGACGCCCTGGTTGGCGACCGGGTCGTAGGGCTTGCCGATGCCGGAAAGCAGCAGCAGACGGGTGTTGTTGAAAGTGTACGAAGCCAGGATGACGAGGTCTGCGGGCTGGTGCACTTCACGGCCGCGCGCGTCGATGTAGGTGACACCGATGGCGCGTTTGCCGTCCGAATCCAGATCGACACGCGTCACATTGGTGTGGGTGCGCAGCTCGAAATTCGGGTGTTTGGCCAGCGTGGGAATCACCGTGGTCAGCGGGCTGGCCTTGGCGCCCATGGCGCAGCCGTGGCTGTTGCAAAAGCCGCCGCGCACGCACTGGCCCAGCGTCATCTTGTACAGGTTGGTGTAGGGGCTGGTCATCGCCGCCGTCGGATTCTGGAACGGCGTCTTGCCCAGCGACTGCGCGGCTTCGGCGAACAGCGCGCCTGCATAAGTGCGCTGGCTCGCGGGGTTGGGGAATTCGCGCGAGCGCGTGCCCTCGAAGGGATTGCCGCCGGGCTGGATCGCGCCTTCGAGATTGCCGGCCTTGCCGCCGACGCCGTAGATGTGCTCGAACTGGTCGTAGTAGGACTCGATCTCGTCGTAGCTCAGGCCCCAGTCCTGCCCGGTCCAGTCTTCCGGCATGTGGTTGGTGCCGTAGCGGTCGAGCGTGCGGCTGCGCACTTCGAAGTCCCAGGGCAAAAAGCGCCGGGCGTGCGCGCCCCAGTGCATGCCGGCGCCGCCTACGCATTCGCCCGGCTTGAAGGAGCCCATCTCGCGCATCGGCAGCGCTTTCTCCTGCATCTTGTTGCGAAAGGTGAGTGTTTCGCGTGACAGGTTTTGCAGGATGTCGCTGTGGCGGTCGTACTTCAGCTCGTCGTGCGCGTAGGGCATGGCGAAGTCGTGCTGCGGGTCGATCATGCGCCCGCGTTCGAGGCCGACGATTTTCAGGCCGGTGGCCGCCAGTTCCTTGCACAGGATGGAACCGGCGACGCCGACGCCGACCACCAGGATGTCCACCGGCGGCAGCCGGGTGGTCACGGCTTGGGCTCCACGCGCAGCTTGATGTGCTTTGCGTAGCCCTGCGCATCGACCTGGGCACGCTGCTGCTCGATGTCGAGAATGCTCACCGGCTCGACCAGATAGGGCTGGTTGTGATCTTCGAGCGCTTCGGTGTAGTTGGCCGCCGCCACGCCGGGAAAGCCGATCAGGCGCCAGCCGGTCTTGTCGCGATTGCCGCCGTAGAGCGGGTCGGCGAAAAAGCCTTCCATCGTGTTGCGCAGGAGCAGGGCGAAAAACAAGCCGGACGAAAGCGACGGCAGGGGCAGATCATCGGCTTCCATCCGATGCAGGAGTTCGTCCTGCAATGCGGCGTCGAGAAACTGGAATGCCTTGGCGTATTCCGCGCGGCAATGCATGTCGATTTCGCGGATGCCGGCGCGATAGATTTCCTGCGGCGTCAACGGCGACTGGAAGCCCTGTTGTGGCGTGCCTTCCTGCCAGGGGCCGGTGCGGTATTGGCGGCCGTGCAAGCCCCAGGGGCTGGCGAGTTGTCCGTCGATGAAGCAGGCCACGCCGGCCTCACGCGCGCCCGGACCGAGTTGATCTGCCGGGATCAGGCGTTCGCACGCTGCCTCGAGAAACCGGACCTCCGGCTGGGTCAGGAATTTATAGGCGTACGCCGCTTCAGTCATCCGGCTAGACCTTGTAGGGCATGGCGGTTGCGGCGAAATGGGCACGCAAGTTCGCCAGCAACTTGCGCGTGCGCTCGTCGCGGTTTTCCTTAGTCGAGGTGCCGATGTGCGGCGCCAGCACCACATTGTCCAGTTGCAGCAATGCCGGCGGCACATGGGGTTCGTCGGCGAAGACGTCCAGGCCGGCGCCGGCAATGCGTTTGTCTTGCAACGCTGCGATCAGCGCCGGTTCATCGACGATTGCGCCGCGCGCCACATTGACCAGGAAGCCTTCGCTGCCTAGTGCTTCCAGTACTTGCGCAGTCACCATGCCGCGCGTCTGCGGCGTGAGGGCGCAGGTGATCACCAGGCAGTCCGACCAGCGGGCGAGTTCGCGCAGGTCGGCGACGAATTCGTAGGGCACGCCTGCCTTGGGACGCGGGCCGTGGTAGCGGATTTGCATGTCCATTGCGGCGACGCGCTTTGCCACCTGCTGGCCGATGCGCCCGAAGCCGATGATGCCGCAACGGCTGCCGTGCACTTCGCGGCCGGAGGCAAGGGCCTGCGTGGGCCAC
>DATAZV010000351.1:0-4367 GCA_036271855.1 Burkholderiales bacterium | reverse complement strand
CGCCTGCTCGCGCTCGCCCTCGAGCACGCGAATGCCGGCCACCTTCGCTTCGATTTGCGCCGGCAGCACCGTGACGGCGTCGCCCTTGCTTACCGTGCCGGACTCGACACGCCCGGCGTAACCGCGAAAATCATCCGCCTTGTGGCCGTCGCTGCGCAACACCAGTTGCACCGGAAACCGCAAATCGCCCGCGCCGATGTTGCGCTCCACCGGCAGGCTCTCCAGCAAGGCGAGCAGCGCCGGGCCTTCATACCAGGGCATGGCGGCGGTGCGCTCGACCACGTTGTCGCCGGCCAGCGCCGAGACCGGGACGAAGTGAACCTGGCCGCGCTTCAGCCCCGCCGCCAGCTCGATATAGGCACGGCGGATTTCCTCGAACTTTTCCTGCGAATAGCCCACCAGGTCCATCTTGTTCACCGCCACCACCAGGTGCTCGACCCCGAGCAGCGCCGCCAGCGCAGAGTGGCGCCGGGTCTGCGGCAGCAATTGCCCGTCTTTCACGCGCGTGGCGTCGATCAGGATCACCGCCGCATCGGCAGTGGAAGCCCCGGTCACCATGTTGCGCGTGTACTGCTCATGTCCCGGCGTGTCGGCGATGATGAACTTGCGCTTTGGGGTGGCAAAATACCGGTAAGCCACATCGATGGTGATGCCCTGCTCGCGCTCCGCCTCCAGCCCATCGGTCAGTTGCGCCAGGTCGATGCTCGCCCCCGCCACCCGCTTGTGCTTGGCCCGCGCCAGCGCATCCAACTGATCCGCAAAGATCGCCTTGCTGTCATACAACAGCCGCCCGATCAGCGTGCTCTTGCCATCGTCCACACTGCCGGCAGTGATGAAGCGCAGCGCCCCGCCCCGATGCTCGGCATTTTTTTCTTCGATATTGGGTTCGGTAACGGTTTGCATTTTCGTGGCTTTTACGTTGCAAAAAATGATCCGGCTCTGCCGGTCATTTTCCCCAGCTAGTCCGCTCAAAAGTAGGTGTGTACTTTTGAGCGATGTATCAAAAGTACCCTTCCTTCTTGCGCCTCTCCATCGAGGCTTCGGAAGTCTGGTCGTCCATGCGGGTGGCGCCGCGCTCGGTGATGTCGGTCACCGCGGTCTCGGCGATGATCTCTTCGGGCGAGGCGGCGAAGCTCGCCACCGGGCAGGTGCAGGTGATGTCGCCCACCGTGCGAAAGCGCACCATGCGCATCACCGCCTGCTCTCCGGCTTGCGGCGGCGTCAGCGGCGTCACCGGCACCAAGAGGCCGCGGCGCTCCACCACCGCGCACTCATGCGCGTAGTAGATCTGCGGCAGGGCCAGTTTTTCGCGCGCGATGTATTGCCACACGTCCAGCTCGGTCCAGTTGGAAATCGGGAACACCCGCATATGCTCGCCCGGGTGCACGCGGGTGTTGTACAGGCTCCAGAGTTCGGGGCGTTGCGCCTTCGGGTTCCACTGGCCGAACTCGTCGCGAAAGGAAAAGATGCGCTCCTTGGCGCGCGCCTTTTCTTCATCGCGGCGGGCGCCGCCGATCAATGCATCGAACCTGAATTCTTCGACTGCTTCGAGCAGGGTGACGGACTGCGCGGCGTTGCGCGAGTCGGTGGCGTGGCGCAGCTTCACCGTGCCGCGCGCGATCGAGTCTTCCACCGAGCGCACGATCAGGCGCTCGCCCAACTCGGCGGCGCGGGAGTCGCGAAAGTCGGTGACTTCGCTGAAGTTGTGGCCGGTGTCGACATGCAGCAGCGGAAACGGAAAGGCGGCGGGGCGAAACGCCTTTTCCGCCAGGCGCAGCATCACCAGCGAGTCCTTGCCGCCGGAAAACAGCAGCGCCGGATTGGCGCAGCCCGCCGCCACCTCGCGCAGGATGTAGATAGCCTCGCTCTCCAGGGCGTCGAGGTGGCGCGAATTGATTTCGATATTCAGGGGTTCAACGGGTTTCATTTCTGGCCTGGGTCAGGAGCAGCTTCAACGATTCTTGTTTTGGGGCAGCGCATGCGGCCCCGGCTTTCAGGCGGCGACTTCGTCCTTGCGCCCTGGTCGGCTGCCGGGGGAAACATGCAGGCCGCATTCCTTCTGCTCAGTCGTTTCCCACCACCAGCGGCCGGCACGCAGGTCTTCACCCGGCGCTACCGCACGGGTACATGGCGCGCAGCCGATGCTCGGGTAGCCCTGGTCATGCAAGGCGTTGTAGGGCACATCGTGCTCGCGCACATAGGCCCACACTTCGTCCAGCGACCAGTCGATCAGCGGATTGAATTTGGTCAACTGGTGATCTTCGTCCCACGCCTGTTCGGCGAGCGCGGCGCGGCTGGCGGCCTGCTCGCGGCGCATGCCGGTGACCCACGCGCGCCTGCCAGCCAATGCACGCTTCAGCGGCTCGACCTTGCGCACTTCGCAGCAGCCCTTGCGCTGGGTCACGCTTTCGAAAAAACCGTTGACGCCGTTGTAGCGCACGTACTGCTCGACGCTTCCTGCATCGGGAAAGAACACTTCGATGCGGCGCTTGAAATGGCGCTCGGCCGCTCCCAGCAACTCATAGGTCTGCGGCGGCAGGCGGCCGGTGTCCAGCGTGGCGATGGCGATTTTCGGCGCATGGCGCACGATCAGGTCTGCCAGCACCATGTCTTCCACCCCCAGGCTGGTGGTGAATACGGCCGGCGCATGCAGGCCTTCGGCCTCGCGCAGCAGGGCGATGCCGTGCGTGATTCGTTCCGCCAGGGCCACTGCTAACTCGGCGAGGAAATAGTCGCCCAGGAATCGGGCGTCTGGGTGTGGGCGCGCGGGCGGTACACCGGCACCGGGGCCTTGGATTGCGCGCCGCACTGCTGCTGCACCGGGGCGCGCGCAGCGGCGTCCGCCTGCGCGCCGGGCGACTGCGCGGCGGGCTTGGTGTCAACAACAGGGTTCGAATACATGGCAATCCGTCCGTGATTCCGGGGTATGGATTGCATGATGGGGACGCCCGCACACAATGTCCAAGACCGAGTTGGTCCAATCACATGCTCAGGGCCGGGCCGCCTGATGAGCTCATGCGCGCGACCGGGCGTCCAAGCAAACTCATGCGGCCGCGACCTGCAATGCACAAGCTTATTCGGCACGTCCATCCGGCAAACAAGCTAATGCATGCAATACAGTAGCCGCCAGCGGCAGCGACGACACCCCGATGGCACCCATCCGGCCGGCGCGGCCGACTCATACAGGGCATTAGCCGGCGCCCTGCCGCACCTGGATGGGCATGGTGATTTTGGCGCTATAGTCGCTGCCGACAACCTCCGGAGAACCTCGCAACATGCTGTTGATCGACAACAAGGTAGTGGAACAGGTGCTCTCCATGCGCGAATGCATAGACGCGCAGGAAAGCGCCTTCGCCGAACTGCTCACCGGGGGGTCTATCGGCCGCCCGCGCATCGACACGTACGTGCCCTGCGACCGCGACGATGGTTACTACCGCTATGGCTCGGTGGAAGGTACAAGTGGGGGAATTCTGGCGGTCCGATTGAAGTCGGACATCCTGGTGTGGCCCAAGGGCGGCGGCAGCGAGCAGAAATACTGCATGGAGCCGGGCCAGTACTGCGGCCTGGTGTTCCTGTTCAGCACCGGCAACGGCGAGCCACTCGCCCTGCTGAACGATGGCCACCTGCAGCACATGCGGGTGGGCGGCGCCGCCGGCATCGGCACCAATTTACTGGCGCGCAAGGATTCGAAGGAGCTGTGCATCATCGGCTCCGGCGGCATGGCGCATACGTTCTTCGACGCCATCACGGCGGTGCGCGGGATCAAGCGCGTGCGCGTTTACAGCCGCACCAAGGCGAATGCCGAGCGCTTTGCCAAGGCGATGGCGGAAAAATCCGGCATCGAAGTCGTCACCTTCGACAGCGCGCGCGAAGCGATGAAGGGCGCCGACATCGTCGCCACCTGCACCGACAGTACCGGCCCGGTGTTCGAGGCCGAATGGCTGGAGCCGGGGCAGCACGTGGTGGTGGTCGCCCCGCGCGAACTGTCGCCTGCGATCGTGGCGCGCTTCGATGTGAAAGTCCAGCAGGGCCGCGAGGTGCTGCCGATGGCCGAGACCGAGCGTTTTCGCAAGGGCATTTCCGGCAGCCCCGGCGCCTTCGTGGCCGGCACGCCCGAACAACAGCAGCGCCTGCCGAAGGCCAAGCACGCGCGCATCCAGACCGAAGACTGGCCGATCTATACCGACGTGATTTCCGGCGCTGCGCCGGGGCGCACCAGCGAAAAGCAGATCACCTTCTATTACACGGTGGGCAACTGGGGTGTGCAGTTCTCTTCGGTCGGCGGGCTGGTGTACCGCAAGGCGAAAGAGGCGGGCCTGGGCATGCAGTTGCCGCTGGAGTGGTTCATGCAGGACATCCGCAACTAG
>DATAZV010000350.1:0-3537 GCA_036271855.1 Burkholderiales bacterium | reverse complement strand
GGCGCTGGCCGGCAGCGGCCAGTGGATCCACACCCCGGCGCTGGAAGGCATGAGCGGCGCCGGCATCTGGGCGCTCTCTCCGGGGCGCGACGGACGGCACCATGCGCGCCTGGCGGCGGTGCAGTCGGCTTTCATGCACGGGCGCTATTTGCGCGGGTATGACGCCGGCGCCGCCCTGCCCCTGCTCCTCGAAGGCGACGTCGCGACCGCGTGAGCAGGCCCGCGTCACCGCGGGTATGATGTCGCCGGCTCGCCTGTCGCGAGCGTGAAACATCCGCTGAGACAATCATGAAAACCTACAAGATCGCCTGCATCCCCGGAGACGGGATCGGCAAGGAAGTCGTCCCTGCCGGCCAGGCCGTGCTGGAAGCCCTGGCCGCCACCGAAAAAAGCTTCGGCTTCGAATTCAGCTCCTTCGACTGGGGCGGCGACTACTACCGCAAGCACGGGGTGATGATGCCGGACGACGGCCTGGAACCGCTGCGCAAGATGGACGCGATCCTGTTCGGCTCTGCCGGCGACCCGCACATTCCCGACCATATCACGCTGTGGGGCCTGCGCCTGAAAATCTGCCAGGGCTTCGACCAGTATGCAAACGTGCGGCCGACGCGCATCCTGCCCGGCATCGACGCGCCATTGAAGCGCTGCGCGCCGGCGGACTTGGACTGGGTGATCGTGCGCGAGAACTCCGAAGGCGAATATGCCGGTGTCGGTGGCCGTGCCCACCAGGGCCTGCCGATCGAAGTCGCGACCGACATGAGCATCCTCACCCGCGTCGGCGTCGAGCGGGTGATCCGCTTCGCCTTCCGCCTGGCGCAATCGCGCCCGCGCAAGCAACTCACGGTGATCACCAAGTCGAACGCGCAACGCCACGGCATGGTGATGTGGGACGAGATCGCGGTGCAGATTTCCAAGGAATTCCCGGACGTGAAGTGGGACAAGGAATTGGTCGATGCCGCCACCGCGCGCATGGTGAATCGCCCGAAGACCCTGGACACCATCGTCGCCACCAACCTGCACGGCGACATTCTTTCCGACCTGGCCGCCGCGCTGGCCGGCAGCCTGGGGATCGCGCCGACCGGCAACGTCGACCCCGAGCGCCGCTTTCCCTCGATGTTCGAGCCGATCCACGGCTCGGCCTTCGACATCATGGGCAAGGGCCTGGCCAACCCGGTGGGCACCTTCTGGTCCTGCGTGATGATGCTGGAGCACCTGGGCGAAGCCGCGGCGGCGCAAAAGCTGATGAAGGTGATCGAAAGCGTCACCGCCGACCCGAACCTGCACACCGGCGACCTCGGCGGCAAGGCCACCATGGCGCAGGTGACGCAGGCGGTGATAGCGCGCATCAGCGGCAAACAGGCGCTGGCGGCGTAAAGTTGCGGCACCCGGGAACGCTTGCGCTCCCGGCTCAATATAAAAACCGGAGACAAAGCATGACCACCCAAAACAAGGGGCTGCATCAGGGACTGCGCCTACTCGGCGCCTCGCTGGTGTTCGCCAGCACGTTGGCCTGCGGCCAAACCTATCCCAACAAGCCGATCAGCCTGGTCGTGCCCTTCCCGCCCGGCGGCACCACCGACGCGCTGGGCCGCGCGCTCAGCGACGACCTGTCGAAAGTCCTGGGCCAGCCGATGGTGATCGACAGCCGCCCCGGCGCCGGCTCGACCATCGGCGCGGACTACGTCGCCAAGTCGCGCCCGGATGGCTATACCCTGCTGCTGGGCGCGGTGCACCACACCATCGCCACCAGCGCCTACAAGCACCTGCCCTATAGCTTCACCCGCGATCTCACGCCGATCACCACGGCGGTGCTGGCGCCCAACCTGATGACGGTGAACCCGACCAAGCTGCCGGTCAAGAATGTGGTCGAGTGGATCGCGCTGGTGAAGCCCGCGCCGGGCAAATACAGCTTCGGCTCGAACGGCAACGGCACCGCCCAGCACCTGATGGCCGCGCAGGTGCAGAACGCCGCCGGCGTCAGTCTGCTGCACGTGCCTTACAAGGGCAGCGGGCCGCTCACCACCGACCTGATCGGCGGCCAGGTGGACATGTCCTTCGACACCATCACTTCGGTGCAGCCGCACATCAAGAGCGGGCGCCTGCGCGCGCTTGCCACCGTCACCGACAAGCGCGCACCGCAGTTCCCCGAGCTGCCGACGCTGGACGAAGCGGGCATCAAAGGCGTGACCGTGCGCACCTGGTTCGGCATCCTCGCCCCGGCCGGCACGCCGAAAGAGATCGTCACCCAGCTCAACACCGAGATGGTGAAAATCATGGCCACCCCGGCGTTCCAGAAGCGCATGTATGACATCGGCTGCGAAACCATCGCCGACACGCCGGAGCAGATGGCCGCGCGCATCAAGGACGATACCGAGCGCTTCGCCAAACTGGTGAAGGCGGCGGGGGTGAGCGTCGAATAGGCACCGGTTTCGCGGCCGCCTGCGGTGCGCCTGTCGGCGCGCCGCACGGTGGCACGGGCCGCCGGTATGAAACCTGCAATACTCGGCGCATGCCCGACGCCGCGCGCCAATGGCGCAAGCCCAAGCTGGTCGATTCGCCCTCGCTGGATTTGCAGCCGGACGCGGCGCGGCCCAGCACCCTGCTGACGGAATACACCGGCGAAGCAACGATGACCGGCTGGCATCGCCATGCTTTCGGCCAATTCCTCACTCCCGCCCGCGGCAGCGTGCGGGTGCTGACCAAGACCTGGCTGACGGTGGTACCGGTGGGATACGGTGTGTGGGTGCCGCCGCAGACGGTGCATGCGGTGGTGGCAAGCGATCACAGCCTGCTTGCCGCAACCTGCGTGGCGACGCCGGCGGCTACCGCGCGCGTGAATGCCGGGCGGGTGTCGGCGCTGATTCGCTGCGAGGATTTTCAGCCGACGCTGCCGGCGCGCGTGCTTGCCGGCGCACGCGCCGGCAAATGGCTCGAAGGTGTGCCGATCCCGAACGACCGCCGCGCCCGCCCGATCGCCTTTCGCCTGGCGGCGGCACCGCACGACCAGCGCAGCCTGGCCGAGTGGGGAGAACTGCTGGGCGCCAGCGAACGTACCCTGGCGCGGGTATTCCAGGCCGATGCCGGCATGGGCTTTCGCGAGTGGCGCCAGCGCTTGCAGATCGCCGAGGCGCTGGCGGTGCTGCTGGGCGGCGAGCCGGTGAAGGTGGCTGCCGCGACGGTGGGCTACGCCAGCGCCTCCGCTTTTGTTGCGGCGTTTCGCGCGCTGGCGGGGATGACGCCGCTGCAATACGTGAAGGAACTCAGGTAGCGGCGCCCGCTATTTTCGCCGTACCGGCGTCGATCAAGCGCGAATCCCAATCTTCCACCTTGCGGGTCTTGCAGCGCCGGCCGAAGACGGTGCGCAGGGCTTCGGCCAGCAGTGGCATGGTGGAGAGCTCGTAGGCGGCGTCCTGGTTGCGCGGCTCGTCGTAGAGATAATGCTGCACGCGGGTGACGGCCCATTGCGGCAACGGGCGCTCGACTACCTGCATGGCGTCGCCGGCGGCGATCACGCCCTGTTGCAGCACGCGGTAGTAC
>DATAZV010000349.1:0-28821 GCA_036271855.1 Burkholderiales bacterium | reverse complement strand
GGGAAGCCCGACTGCGCCGACTCCGCCATCAGCAGGCGCATCATCGCGTGCCATTCGAGAACCCCGTAGGGGCGGCGCACACCCGGCTGGTACAGCTTGGCGGTTTTCTCCAGCACTTCTTTCGAGGGCAGGTCGAGCTCGGTGTTCGCCGCCATCGCGTCCACCTGGGTGCGGCAGGCCAGCTCCAGGTTGTACATCAGGTTGAAGGCTTCGCCGGGCGAGGGGCCGCAGGTGAGCAGGCCGTGGTTGCGCATGATCATGGCGTTGTGCTCGCCCAGGTCGCGCACCAGGCGCTGTTGCTCTTCGAGGTCGATCGCCGGGCCTTCGTAGTCGTGGTAGCCCATGTGGCCGACGAAGCGGATGCCGGTTTGCGTGAGGGGTAGCAGGCCGCACTTCATCGCGCACACCGCCATACCGGCGCGGGTGTGGGTGTGGATGATGCATTTGACGTCCGGCCGCGCCTTGTGGATCGCGCCGTGGATGACGAAGCCGGAGCGGTTGATGCCGTAGTCGGTCTCCGGCTGCCACAAGATGTTGCCGTCGAGGTCGATCTTCGCCAGGCTCGACGCCGTGATTTCCTTGTACAGCAACCCGTACAGGTTGATCAACAGGTGCTCGGTGCCGGGGATGCGCAGGGTGATGTGGTTGTAGATCAGGTCGGTCATCTCGTAGCGGTCGACCAGGCGGTAGCAGGCCGCCAGTTCGAGGCGCGCCTGCCACTCTTCGGAACTGCACTGTTCGCGTACGGATTTGAATTCGGTTATGTAACCCATAATATGGCCTCTTTTACCCTCATTTACCTTTACTCCGCGGCCCGACTGGCCGATGCTACGGGTGGCGCGATAATGCTTGCCGGCAAATGACGGACATCCGCCGGAGACGAGAGAGCTGATCTAGAGGGCTGCGCCGGCAAGCTGGTGGCGCGCCCAAGCCTCATCGCACTGACATGATCCCGCGTTTCGGGGTCAAAAATCAAGCCTGACCCGTGCATAAGCATTTGCGGGAACAGGCCGGAGACAGGTTCATGAAATTCGCCATGCCCATTCAATCATTCGTCCGCGGAGCGCAGCCATGAGCCGCAAGGAGAAGGTGCGCATCGGCGCCGGCGCCGGCACTTCCGACGACCGCATGACGCCCGCGCTGGAACTAGCCGAGCGCGGCCAGATCGACTACCTGGTATTCGAGTGCCTGGCCGAGCGCACCGTGGCGCGCGAAAACCAGTCGCGCAGCAAGGACGCCAACAAGGGCTACTCGCCCTCGCTGCATGAGCGCGCGCAGATGGTGCTGCCCACCTGCATCAAGAAAGGCATACGCATCGTCAGCAACATGGGGGCGGCCAATCCGGTGGGCGGCGCCAAGGCAATGCGCATGGAGGCGAAAAACCTCGGCCTGGGCGACGTGCCGATTGCGGTGGTGCTGGGCGACGACGTCAGCGAAATCGTGCGCACCATGCCGCAATTGAAACTGATGGAAAACGGCGAGCCGCTGGAGAGCATCCTGCCCACTTTCGCTTCCGCCAATGCCTATCTCGGCGCCGACGTGGTGGCCAAGGCGCTGGACACCGGTGCGCCGATCGTGCTGACCGGCCGCGTCGCCGACCCTTCGCTGTTCGTCGGCCCGATGATGCATGAGTTCGGCTGGTCCTATGACGATTACGCCAGGCTGGCGCAGGGCACCGCCGCCGGCCACCTGCTCGAGTGCACCGCCTCGGTTACCGGCGGCTGCTTCGGCTGGCCGGGCGTGAAGGATGTGCCCGACCTGGCCAACAACGGCTACCCATACGCCGACGTCACGCCGGATGGAAAGATACTGCTGGGCAAGACGCCTGACACCGGCGGGCGCCTGGACGTGATGACCTGCACCGAACAACTGATCTACGAAATGCACGACCCCAAGGCCTACATCACGCCGGATTGCGTGCTCGACATCACCGGCATCAAGCTCACCGAAGAGGGCCGCGACCGCGTGCGCGTCGAAGGTGCGGTGGCGCGTCCGCGCACCGATACCTACAAGGTGGTGGTGGGCTATACGGCGGGCTACATCGGCGAAGGAGAAGTTTCCTACGGCGGCATCGACGCGGTGGCGCGCGCCCGCTGGGCCGCCGAGATCGTCAAGGAGCGCCTGAAGCGGCGTGGCTTTACCTATGAGGATTTCCGTGTCGACCTGATCGGCATGTCCAGCCTGCACGGTGAGCCCGGGTTGCCAACTGCGGGAAGGCCCGAACCCTACGAAGTACGCCTGCGCATGGCCGGCCGCACGCCGGACAAGAAGGCCGCGCATGCCCTCGGCTTCGAGGTACGGGCCATGCACATGCACGGCCCGGGCGGGGCAGGCGGCGCCTGCGAGCCGCGGGTGCGCGATGTGCTGGCGGTGAAGTCGGTGCTGCTACCGCGGCACCTGGTGAAAACCCAGCTGGTGGTGGAGGGCATGCTATGACCCGCGTCTATGACCTGGCCCACAGCCGCACCGGCGACAAGGGCAACACCTCCAACATCTCGGTGATTTGCTATGACGAGAAGGATTGGGATTTCATCCAGGAGCATCTGACCGAGGCCGTGGTGATGCAGGCTTTTTCCCACATCGCGCAAGGGCCGGTGCGGCGCTACGAAATCCGCAACCTCAAGGCTTTCAACTTTGTCATCGAGCGGGCCTTGGGCGGCGGCGTTACCATTTCGTTGGCGCAGGACATCCACGGCAAAAGCCTGTGCAATGTAATGCTGGCAATCGAATTGCCGGATCGTAAAAACTAGGCACAATAGCGGCAAGGCGGGGCTACCGTGAAGCCCTGCCTGAAAAGTACAACCACAACGGGGACAATGATGAATCAACTGCTGAAGCATCTGGGCGCCGGCCTTGGTGCGGTGTTGCTGTTGTGCGCCGGCGCCGCGCAGGCGCAGGTGAAGGATTTTCCGAATCACCCGGTGCGCCTGATCGTCGCCTTCCCGGCGGGCGGGGGCACCGACATCGTCGCGCGCATCGTCGCACCCGAGCTCACCAAGGTATGGGGCCAGCAGGTGGTGATCGACAACCGCGCCGGCGCTGCCGGGGTGATCGGCACCGAAATGGCCGCCGCCGCGCCACCGGATGGCTATACCCTGTTCATCGGTACCCTGGGCAACCTGTCGGTGAACCAGCACCTGTACAAGATGGGCATCAATCCGCAGACCGCCTTCGCGCCGATCACCCAGGTGGTTGACGTGTTTTTCGTGCTGGAGGCTTATCCGGGCCTGCCGCTGAAAAATGTGCAGGACCTGATCGTCATGGCCAAGGCGGAGCCGGGCAAGGTCACCTTTTCCTCCTCCGGCGCCGGCGGCGCGCCGCATCTGGCGGGCGAGTTGTTCAACCGCATGGCCGGAGTGAAAATGGTTCACGTGCCCTACAAGGGCAGCGCACCCAGCTTCCAGGACCTGATGGGCGGCCAGGTGTCGGTCACTTTCGATAGCCTGGTGCAGTCGCTGCCCTTCATCCGCGACAACCGCCTGCGCCCGCTGGCCGTGCTGGGCAAGAACCGCACGCCGCAACTGCCGGACGTGCCCACCGTCTCCGAATCCGGCCTGCCGGGCTACGAGCTGACCAACTGGTTCGGCATGGTGATGCCGGCGGCGGTGCCGAAGGATTTGCAGGCGAAGATTTCCGGCGACATCATCAAGGTGCTGGCCAACCCGGAATTGCGCGCCAGGATTGCCGGCATGTCGGCGGCGGTGGTGGGTAATACGCCGGAGCAGTTCGGCGCCACCATGGCGGCGGACTCCGCCAAGTGGGCAAAAGTCATCAAAGAAACCGGCATGAAGGCCGACTAGGCAATCCAGAAAATGAAGACTCGCATTCGCAACCTCGGCCACGCCGCTTTCGCCGCGCTGGCCCTCTCGCTCTCTGCGGCTGCGTCGGCGCAGGCAAACTACCCCGACCATCCGATCCGCCTGGTCATTCCATTCCCGCCGGGCGGCAGCAATGACATCGTCGGCCGCCTGATCGCCGATCAGTTGTCCAAGCGCCTCGGGCAGCAGGTGGTGGTGGATAACCGCGGCGGGGCCGGCGGCACCATCGGCACCGAGATGGCGGCCACCGCGATACCTGACGGCTATACGCTGCTTTTCGTCTCGTCGGCGTTTGCTTCAAACCCTTCGATGTACAAGCTGACGTACAACCAGGAAAAGGCCTTCGCGCCGGTGGGAATGATCGCCGCCGGGCCGAACGTGCTGGCGGTGGTGCCGACGCTGCCGGTGAAAAACGTGGTGGAGCTGATCGCTTTGGCGAAAGCCAAGCCGGGCATGCTGTACTACGCCTCCGCCGGCATCGGCAGCTTCCAGCACCTGGGCGGGGCCCTGTTCGCCAGCATGGCGGGCATCAACATCGTCCACGTGCCGTTCAAGGGCGGCGGCCCGGCGATGGTGGATGTGATGGCCGGCAATACGCAAATGACCTTTTCTTCCCTGGTGCAAACGCTGTCGCTGATGCGCTCGGGGAAACTGAAAGCGCTGGGGGTAGGCGGCTCCAAACGCTCGCCCACCGCGCCCGAGGTGCCGACGATCGCGGAATCCGGGTTGCCCGGCTATGAAGCGCTCAACTGGTGGGGCATCGTCACCGCGACCGGCACGCCGGCGCCCATCGTCACCCGCCTGCACAACGAGCTACAGACGATCGTCCAGAGCCCGGAACTGAAAAAGCGCTTCGAGTCGGAGGCGGTCGAAGGCATCCAGATCAGCGCCGCGGCGTTCAAGGAATATATCGACAAGGACACCGTCAAGTGGGCCAAGGTGATCAAGGAAGTCGGCATCAAGGCCGAATAGGCTAAAAAAAGCGCGTACCACCCGAGGAGAACGCAATGAGATCATTTCGCACGACCATATTGGCGATCACCGTCGCGCTGGCTGCAAGCGCCCATGCGCAGTCCGATTATCCGAGCAAGCCGGTACGCATGATCGTGCCGGTGGCCGCCGGCGGCAACGTCGATCTGGTGGCGCGCGCGGTGGCCGAGTCGCTGACCAAGAGCATGGGCCAGAGCTTTATCGTCGACAACCGGCCGGGGGCCAGTTCCCTGCTGGGCACGCAAATGGTCGCCAGGGCGGCGCCCGACGGCTACACCATCCTTGCCACTTCCACCACCTTCCTGTCCGCCCCGGCGCTGGTGAAAAATCCGGGCTATGACACGATGAGCGACTTCGCCCATATCAGCCTCACCTGCAGCATCCCGATGGTGATGGAGGTCAACCCCGGCGTGCCGGCGAACAACGTGCGCGAGTTCATTGCCCTGGCCAAGGCCAAGCCCGGAGCGATTTCGTATGCCAGCTCGGGCATCGGTTCGACCGGCCACATCGCCGCCGAACTGTTTTCGCAAAAGGCCGGCATCAAGCTGCTGCATGTGCCTTACAAGGGCAATGCGCAGTCGATTGTCGACGTGGTCGGCGGCCAGGTGGCGATGATGTTCGACCAGGTGTCGACCTCGGTGCAGCAGATCGCCACCGGCAAGCTGCGGCCGCTGGGGGTGTCCACCAAGGTGCGCTCCGAGATTTTGCCCAACGTGCCTACCATCGACGAGTCCGGCGTGCCGGGTTATGAAGATGCGACCATCAACGCCATTTTCGCGCCCGTCGGCACGCCGAAGGAAATCGTGCAAAAGCTGTACGCCGAAGTGGTGAAGGCGGTGCACAACCCGGAAACGGTGAAGCGCTTCGGCGAACGCGGCATCGTGATGGTGTCGAGCCCGTCGACGGAGGAGTTCAGCGCCTACGTCAAGCGTGAGACGGCGCGCTATGTGAAGCTGGTCAAGGACGCCGGCATCACCGCCGAATAAGCATGGAGCAAGCGGTCCGTGCCGCCGATGCGATAATAGCGGCGCAATGATCCGGGCCGGGTTGGGCCCGGTGCGAACAACAAGCCGGCCGCGCTTCAAGTGCGATGCCGTTCGATTGATTTCTCCCGAAGCTGCCCGTAACTATCCATGACGGCTAAGTCCACCCGAGCCGCGGCGGCCAAACGCGGCACCACCCGCCACGGCGAACTGGCCGCGCTGCTCAAGCAGCGCGTCTATGCCGGCGAATGGAAGCCCGGCAGCCTGATTCCCGCCGAGTCCGAGCTGGCGGTGCTCTACGGCGTCGCCTTGGGCACCATGCGCCAGGCGATCCAGACCCTGGTCGAGGAAAAACTGCTGCTGCGCCACCATGGCCGCGGCACCATGGTCAGCCGCGGCCTGACCGGCAATACCATTCTGCGTTTTTTTCGCTTCGGCCGCGCCCTGATCAGCGAGGAAATGCCGACGGCGCGCATATTGGTCAAGGAAACCATCGCCACCCCGGATGACCTGGGGCAGGTGTTCGAAAACCGGCCGCGCAAGCTGCTGCTGGTCGAGCGCTGCCGGCTGATCGAAGGCGTGCCGCGCCTGCTGGAAAAGATCTGGGTGCCGCTGCCGGCCTTTGCGGCACTGACACGCCTGCCCGGCACCGCCTGGGCCGACCGGCTGTATCCGCTGTACGCGCAGCGCTGCAACGTGGTGGTGCTCAAGGCCAGCGACCACCTGCATGTGCGGCCGATGGCCGCCGCCGAATCGAACATGCTGGAACTCAAGCGCGGCAACCCGGGGCTGGTGGTGCGGCGGCGTTCCTTCGACATCAAGGGGCACTGCGTCGAGGTGCGCGAGGCCCTGGCGGACGCCAACGAGTTCGAACTGGAGTTACCGATTTACTAGGCGTGGCTGGCGGGCAGCCTGACCCACCCGCCGGCGGCGATCACGGCCATGCAATGGACCGGATTCGCGGATAGGGCGGAAGATTGCCAGTATGATCGGAACCGCCGGCAATAGCGGGCCACGATAAAACACATATTGGAGACATCGATGAATTCCAGCCTGCGTTTACGCTTGCGCCCGGCATTGACGGCCGCGATTTTCTGGTGCTGTATGCCGGCCGCCTTTGCCCAGGGTGCTTATCCGACACACCCGGTCAAACTCATCGTCCCCTATGCCGCCGGCAGCGCCGGCGACGTGCTCGGGCGCATCATCGCCAACCAGCTAGGCGAGCAGCTAGGCAAGGGCGTGGTGGTGGACAACCGCGGCGGCGCCGGCGGCACCATCGGCACCGCCGAAGTCGCGCACGCGCAGCCGGACGGCTATACGCTGGGGCTGGGCTCGCAGGGCACGCTGATCAACAACCAGGTGCTGTACGCCAAGCCCGGCTACGACTCGCTCAAGGACTACACCCACATCGCCGAAGTCGCCGCCGTGCAGAACGTGCTGGTGGTCGCGCCCGCCTCGAAGTACAACAGCGTCAGCGAACTGCTGGCCGACATTCGCGCCAAACCCGCGGAGAGTTTCAAATATTCCTCCAGCGGCGTCGGCACCAGCCACCACATGGCCGGGGCCGTGCTGTCGCAGTTTCTCGACAAGCCGCTGCTGCACGTGCCCTACACCGGCGCGCCCCAGGGTTTGTCGGCGATTGTCGGTGGCGACGTCGATATGGGCTTGTACAACATCCCGGCCGCCATCGGCCTGTTGCGCGGCGCCAAGCTCAAACCGCTCGCCGTCACCGGGCTGACGCGCTCGGCGCTGCTGCCGAACATTCCGACGCTCGACGAAAGCGGCCTCAAGGGTTATGAGGTGACGCTGTGGTTCGGCGTGATGGCTCCGGCCGGCCTGCCGCCGGAATTGCTGGCCCGGCTGCACGCGGAACTGGGCAAGGTGATGAGCAAGCCCGAGGTGCGCGCCCGCATGACCGAGCAGGGCTACACTGTCGCCCCGGTGCCGCTGGGCTCGCCGGCGGAGTACACGAAACTGGTGGCGCGCGACCTCGACAAGTGGCCGCCGATCATCCGCAAGCTCGGCGCTGCCGCCGCCAATTGAGGCTATCGTGGGCGGCGCGGAAAAATCGGGCTTGACCATTGCCGGCGCACTTGCCGGATTCGCCGTTGCCACCCCCGGCGAGGCGATTCCGGCACTGGCGCGCGAGCGGGCGCGCATCAGCCTGGCCAGCACGATTGCCAGCGCCGCCATGGGTTACGGCATCCCGACGGCGCGCATCGTCCGTGAACTTGAAATTGAAGATGGCGGCGCGCCTCAGGCGACTGTCTGGTTCGACGGCCGCCGCCTGCCGCTGGCGCGCGCCGCGCGGGTCAATGCGATCGCCAGCGATGCCGCTGCTTCCGACGACAGCGACCTGCGCAGCATCGCCCATATCGGCACCATTGTCTCGACCGTCGGCGCCGCCTTCGGCGAGCATCTGGGCCGCTCCGGCCGTGAGGTGGCCGACGCGATGGTGCTGGGCTACGAGGTTGCCGGCCGTATCGACGAGTCGCTTACCCCTGGCCGGATGAAGCTGGGTTTCCATGGCTCGGTGTCCACCGTATTCGGTGCGGCGGTGACGGCCGGGCGGCTGCTTGGCCTGAACCTGGAGCAGATGACCCACGCCATCGCGCTTGCCGCCACCTCCATCGGCGGCATGGCGCTGGCGGCCGACACCAGTTGCGCGCGTGAATACCACGCCGCCATGTCGGCGCAGGCCGGCGTGCAGGCGGCGCTGGCGGCGCAGCGCGGCTTCACCGCCGACCCGGAGATTTTCGAGGCGCCGCGCGGCTTTCTCAAGGCCATGGGTGGGCAGGCGATCGAGGAGATCACCCGCGACTTCGGCCAGTCGTGGGACATCGTCACCGACATGGCGGTCAAGCTGATGCCCGGCGCCCATCCCTTTCACGCCACCGCCGAGGCGGCAGCCGACGCGGCGCGTGCCGGCGAGGTGAAGCCCGAAGAGATCGAAAGCGTGACGATCTCCGCTGCCGTGCAATGGACCAATTTTCGTGGCGAGCCGCATCCGCGCAATCTCACCGATGCGGCCCACAGCCTGGTGTATTTCGTCGCCGCCGCCATCGTCGACTACGGCTTCGGCTGGGACGCGATGACCGCGGCCAAGATGGCCGACCCGGTGATCGGCGCCCTGCAGGACAAGGTGGTGTTCGACCCCAACCCGCCGCCGCTGCCGGACCGCTTCGTGCATCGCCATGGCGGCAGCGTCACCATCCGCTTGAAAAATGGCAGCGAAATCACCCGCTCCTGCAGCGCGCCGCGCGGCTCCGGCCCGCGTGGCATCGAGTGGGCCGACATCGAAGCCAAGTATCGCCGCCTGGTGCCGATGAGCGGCCTGGCGGCGGCACGGGTGGAAGAGAGTTTGCGCATGGTGCGGCAACTGGATGAGCTGGCTGACGTTGCAGTGCTCTCGCGCCTGCTCACGGTGGACTGACGCACGAGGAATCGTTTTAACTTCCGGACCGCGCAGCGTAGCGCGGCCGGCCAATAACTACAGGGGCGGCTTGCCGTTCCAAGGAGACAAATCATGTGGCGTTCGATAGCGGGCCTGGCGGCAGCCCTGTTGATTTCCGGCGAAGCCTGTGCCCAGGCGTTTCCAAGCAAGCCGATCACCGTCATCGTCAGCGTCGCCCCCGGCGGCACGCTGGATGCGCTGGCGCGCCTGACCGGCGCCGGCATGACCAACATTCTGAAGCAGCCGGTGGTGGTGGAAAACGTCGCCGGCGCCGGCGGCCTGGTGGGTTTCCAGCGCCTGACCAAGTCCGAGCCGGACGGCTACACCCTGATGTTTTCCAATCTGTCGATGCCGCTGATCCCGCTGCTTTACCCGAAGTCCGGCATCAATGCCGTCACCGACGCGGCGGCCATCGGCCAGGTGGCCACGGTGCCGATGGTCCTGGGCGTCAGCCTGAAAAGCGGCATCGGCGACCTGCCTTCCATGCTCAAGCGTATGCGTGACGGCAGCCTGAAGCCCGACATGGGTTCCGGTGGCCCCGGCACCACCGCGCACCTGGCCGAGGCGATTTTCCTGCAGCTTGCCAAGGGCAAGGGCGAGCTGGTGCAATACCGCGGTTCCGGCCCGGCCATCACCGACCTGATGGCCGGCACCATCGATGGCGTGATCGACCAGACCGTCACCATGATGCCCCTGCACCAGGACAAGCGCATCAAGGCCATCGCCGTCTCCTCGCCCAAGCGCTTGCCGCAAATGCCGGACGTGCCGACCTTCGCCGAAGGCGGCCTGCCGGAATTCGATTACGTGATCTGGAACGCCTACTTCGCGCCCAAGGGCACGCCCAAGGCGGTGATCGCGGCGATTGCCGACGCGATTTCGAAGACCCTGGACAGTCCCGAATACAAGACGCAAATGGACCGCATGGCCTCGCAGGCGCCGACGCCCGCCGAGCGCGGCCCCGATGCGCTGGCGCACCTGGTGCAAAATGATTCCAAGCGCCTGGCGGCGATCGCGCAATCCGCCGGCCTGCAGGCGCGCTAGAAATTTCCTCAACCACGAACGAGAACATCATGAGTCAAGAAACCTACGGATTCATCGGCCTGGGCAATATGGGCGGGCCGATGTCCGGCCGCCTGCTGGCCGCCGGCTACAAGGTCGCCGTTTACGACCGCGACGACGGTGCGCTCGCCCGCGCGGCGGGCAAGGGCGGCATCCGCTGCTCAAGCGCGCTGGAAGTCGCCAACACGGCGACCACCATTTTCCTGAGTTTGCCTGATGGCCCCATCGTGCAGCAAGTCGTTGCCGGCCCCGAGGGCGTACTCGGCGGCAAGGCGGTCAAATGCGTGGTCGACCTCTCGACCATCGGCCCGCGCGCCGCGGTGGCTGCCTTCAAGGCGCTGGCCGAGCGTAACATCGCCTATGTCGATTGCCCGGTGAGCGGCGGGGTCAGCGGCGCCGAGCGCGGCACGGTGGCGGTGATGGTGGCTTGCCCGCGCGAGCGTTTCGAAACCCTGTCGCCGGTACTGAAGAACTTCGGCCCGCTGTTCTACATGGGCGTCGAAGCCGGCCTGGGCCAGACGATGAAACTGGCCAACAATCTGCTCTCGGCGGCAGCGGTGGCCATCACCTCGGAAGCGATGGCGATGGGCGTGAAGGCGGGGCTGGACCCCGAGGTAATGCTCGATGTGATCAACGCCGGCTCCGGGCGCAATTCAGCCACCATGGAAAAATTCCCCAAGGCGGTGGTCACCGGCACTTTCAATATCGGCTTCGCCGCCAAGCTCGCCTACAAGGACGTGCGCCTGTGCGTTGAAGAGTCCGAATCCCTCGGTGTGCCGATGTTCGTCGGTGCCGCGGTGCGCGAGATGCTGGTGGTGACCAACGCGGTCTACGGCAAGGACGCCGACTACACCGATGTCGCGCGCCTGCTCGAAACCTGGGGCGGGGTGCCGATCCGCAAGCGCGTGAAGTGAGGCAGAGTGCCGCGCCTGCCGCATCAGGCTATGCGACGGCGTGGCTTTCGCAGAAGGCGCCGACCTTTTGCGCGCAGGCTTCGGGGCAGATCAGGTGGATCATGTGGTACTCGGTGGGCAGGTGGTCCACCGTCACGTGAGCGATCTTCTCACCGATCAGGCGCTCCTGCTCGGGGTCGGTGATCGGCCCGTTGGTGGGGAACAGCGCCAGGGTCGGCGCCTGGATGCGTGAAAGATATTGTTCCGCGCTGGCGCTGTTGACCAGTTCCGAGTAACGCACCAGGGTTTCCGGGTTGCCGCGGCTGAACTCGGCCACATACCAGTCGATCAGCCCGCTCGCCTCGGGCGGAAAGCGGGTGTTCACGCTGGTGGCGCGCACCCATTTCTCGATGCCCATTTCACGCATCGCCGCCAGGCGCGAGGAGGCGCCCATCGAGTAGCGTTTTTTCATTGCCTCGCTGATATAGACGGGAGTGGCAATCAGGGAAAGCGTCGCCACGAGTTCTGGGTGTTCCGCCGCCAGCACCATGCCGAGGATGCCGCCCATCGACTCGCCGCAAAAGTGCACCGGCGCGCCACCGGCGACTTCCGTGATCAATGCGGCCAGGTCCGCGACGCAGGTGGGAATGTCGATCTGCCGTGCCGGATCGGCAATTGGGCTGGAGGCGCCGACGCCGCGCGCGTCCGGGCGGACGATGCGAAAGTGCCGCGCCAGCGCCGGAATCCATGCGTACCAGAAGGCGGCGCTGCGGCCGTTGCCATGCTGCAAAAACAAGATGGGGCGTTTGTCCCAGGGGTCGGTGAAATCGTCGACGTGGTAGGCGATGGAAGCGCCGTCGGGGCGCTGCAACTTAGGCATGTTCAATCCAGGGTGACCTTGGCCTTTTTCGCCACCGCCGCCCACTTGGTCAGCTCGGCGCGAAAAAAACGGTTGAATTCGGGGCCGCTGCTGCCGACGGGAATCGCGCCATCGCCGCCGATGCGCGCCACCACGGCGGGCGAAGAAGCGCTTTTCGCCGCTGCCTCCGACAGCTTCGCAACGACATCGGGCGGCGTGCCGGCGGTGACGAACATGCCGTACCAGCCCAGCACTTCCAGCCCGGGGTAGCCGGATTCGGCCAGGGTCGGCAACTCCGGCATGGCGCTGGAGCGCTTGTTGCTGGTCACCGCCAGCGCGCGCAGGCGGCCGTCCTTGATCAGCGAAATCCCGGCGAGAAAATTGTTCAGCATCGCCTGCACCTGGCCGCTGATCAAATCGCCGTTCGCATTGGCAGCGCCCTTGTAGGGCACGTGGACCATTTGCATGCCGGTGGCGCCATTGATCAGCTCCATCCCCAGGTGCGGGCCGCTGCCGTTGCCCGACGAGGCGTAGCTCAGTTGGCCAGGCCGCGCCTTGGCGTACGCGACGAATTCGCGAAAGGTTTTCGGCGGCAGGCCGGGCGGGGTGACGAATACATAGGGGTAGGTGGCGATCAGCGACACCGGAATGAAATCCTTCAGGCTGTCGTAAGGCAGTTTTTTGTACACCGCCGGCGCGATTGCCTGCGAGGCGATGGTCAGCAGCAAGGTATAGCCATCTGGCGCCGCGCGTGCCACAGCTTCCGCGCCGATGATGCCATTGGCCCCCGGGCGGTTGTCCACCACCACGCTTTGGCCCAGCAGCTCGCCCATTTTTTGCCCGGCCTCGCGCGCCACCACGTCGGTGCCGCCGCCGGCGGAGAAGGGCACCACCATGCGGATCGGGTGGTTCGGGAATGAAGCATCGGCGGCAAACGCCGCGCCGCTCAGGGCGAAAATACAGCAGGCCGCGAACTTGGTAGTCAGGTAATGCACGCACACTCCTTCAGCGAGGTGGCGATTATCCCACCGTCCTCTAGAGGATGTGGTGTTCCACCGCATAAGTGCCCAGATTGTTAACAATTTACTATTGACAAGGCCCGGAGCGCTGCCGATACTTTGCTTCATCCGGAGCGAGACAAAACATAACCATGACTTGGCAACCCGAAGTCGACGAGATCAATCGCCGCCGCGCCCTGGCGGAAGCCTGCGGCGGCCCCGCCGCGATCGAAAAGCAGCACGCCGCCGGCAAGCTCACGGTGCGCGAGCGCATCGACAAGCTGCTTGATCCCAAGACCTTTCGTGAAGTCGGCAAGCTCGCCGGCCGCGCCACCTACAAGGACGGCGAACTCGCGGCCTTCGAGCCCGCGCCCTATGTGATGGGCATCGGCAAGATCGACGGCCGCCCGGTGGCCGTCGGCGGCGAGGACTACACCATTCGCGCCGGCACCGGCTTCGGCAGCGACCGGCGCAAGGGCGGGCAGGGCGGCTTCATCGAAGACCTGGCTTTCGAATACCGCATTCCGCTGGTGAACCTGATCGACGGCACCGGCGGTACCGTCAACACTGTCAAGCGCAAGGGCTACACCGTGGTGCCGGGCTTCGGCATGGACGGCTTCGAGCGTTCGGTGCAATTGCTGGGTATCGTGCCGGTGGTCAGCGCCGTGATGGGCACGGTGGCCGGCGGCCCCGCCGGGCGCGCCCTGCTGGCGCACTGGACCGTCATGGTGCGGGGAACTAGTCAAATCTTTGCCGCCGGCCCGCCGGTGGTCGAGCGCGCCTTCGGCACCAAATTGAACAAAGAGGAACTCGGCGGCGCCAAGGTCTCGGCGGACACTGCCGGTACCATCGACAACGTTGCCGCCGACGAAGAGGATTGCCTGCGGCAGATTCGCCGCTTCCTCTCCTTCATGCCGCAAAACGCCTGGGAACTCGCGCCCAACGCCAGGAGCGGCGATGCGGTGGACCGCTGCGAAGACGCGCTGCTGTCGATCATTCCGCGCAACGACCGCCAGGCTTACGACATGCGCAAGCTGATCGGCATGATCGTCGACCAGGGCTCCGGCTTCGAGATCCAGGCCACCTTCGGCCGCGCCGTTATCGCCACGCTGGCGCGGATGGACGGCTACCCCGTAGGCATCATCGCCAACAACCCGATGTACGGCGGCATCATCGACGTGAAAGCGGCACGCAAGCAGGCGCATTTCACCGAGTTGTGCGATGCCTTCAACATCCCGATCATTTTCCTGGTCGACGTGCCGGGCCTCTTGGTCGGGCCGGAGTCGGAGGCCGCGGCCATCATGCGCTTCGGCCTGCAAAGCCGCTACCTGCTGGGGCAGATCACCGTGCCGGTGTTCACCGTGCTGGTGCGCAAATGCTATGGCGTGGCCGGGGGCAATGTGATCGACCGGGCGGGGCTGAATTTCAAGATTGCCTGGCCTTCGGCGCATTGGGGTTCTCTGCCGGTGGAAGGCGGCGTGAAGGCCGCGTATCGCCGCGAAATCGAATCCGCGCCTGATCCGAAAGCGCGCGAAGCCGAGCTCGAAGCCGAGCTCAGGGCGTTGTCGTCGCCGTTCCGCACCGCCGAAGCCTTCGCGGTCGAAGACATCATCGACCCGCGCGAGACCCGGCCCTATTTGTGCCAGTTCATCGAGGCCTTTCAGGGACGCTTGAAAACCCAGCTTGGCCCCAAGCTGCGCGCAGGCGTGCGCCCGTAACGCGAAACACGAGAACAAGGAGACTGCATGGCCACCAAGCTGCCGACCGAAGTGACCGGCCGGGTCTGGAAAATCATCGCCGCCCCCGGCACCGCGGTCGCCGAGGGCGACACCGTTGTCATCATCGAGTCGATGAAAATGGAGATTCCCGTCACTGCGCCGCATGCCGGCACGGTGAAGTCCATCAGCGTCGAAGAAGGAGACATGGTTGAAGAAGGCCAGTCCGTCGGCACCATCGAGTAGCGCGGCGGGAGCCGCTTCTGTCAGCTATGCGCTGCCGCTCAATGTGCTCGGCTTCGGCCAGGGCGCGGACCATCTCGCCGCCTTTCGCTGGCTGGCCGCGCCGCTGCCGGTGACGTGGACGCTGACGGAGCAGATCGCTTCGAAGGTTGGCGATCGCATTCTCTCGGATGAACTGCCTTCGGGCGCCTGGCTGCGCGAGCAGGACTACGCCGACGAGTTCGGCGTCTCGCGCGGGCCGATCCGCGACGCCTTCCAGATATTGCAGCGTGAGGGCCTGGTGCATTTGCACGCGCGGCGCGGCGCGCAGGTGAGCGTGCTTTCGGCGCGCGAAGTGCGCGACATTTTCCAGATTCGCGCCAACCTGTTTCGCCTGGTGGCGCGCCTGCTTGCCGAGCAACGCGAGCCGGCCTATGTCGCCGCGCTGGAGGCCGCCACCGCACGCCTGGAGGCCCTGGCGCAAAGCGAGCGCGGCGGCGACGAATACGCGCAGACAGTGTTCCGCTT
The DNA here is from genome assembly GCA_036271855.1 of Burkholderiales bacterium. Classification (GTDB taxonomy): domain Bacteria; phylum Pseudomonadota; class Gammaproteobacteria; order Burkholderiales; family JAEUOS01; genus JAQGMJ01. The sequence continues at coordinate 13,302 of DATAZV010000349.1, read as the reverse complement.
GAGCCTGTATTCGGCGGCGGCCTGCGGTAACGAGCGCCTGCGCGATATCCTCACCTCGCTGTCGCTACAAACCTTTCGCTATTCGCGCCTCGGCCTGCAGCCGGTGGAGCGGCGCAAGCGTTCGCTCAAGTTGTGGAAGGCGACGCTTGCCGCAATCAAGGCAGGCGACCCCGACGGCGCGGAAGAAGTGGCGGCGCGGCGCATTGCCGAAAACGGCGCCGCCGCCGAGCATTTGCTGAGCATTGTGACCGTAAAAAAGCGCAAAGGCGCGCAGACGCCGAATTGAAGCAAAGAGACAAACAGGGACCAAAGGGCAGCCCGGAAGGCGCCGACAAAGGAGACATGATGAATATCCGTAAACGCCAATTCGTGCAGGGCTTGTCCGCTTTCGGCGCAAGCCTGCTATGCGGGCGCGCCGGTGCCCAGGCACCGGGCTGGAAGCCGACCAAGGCGGTCGAGTTCATCGTTCCCGCCGGCCCCGGCGGCGCATTGGACGCGGTGGCGCGCATGATGAAGCAGGGTTTCGATACCACCGGCATCCTCGGCCAGCCCTTCATCGTCATCGACAAGCCGGGCGGCAACGGAAAAATCGCCTTCAATACGCTGCAACAGCGCGAGGGCGACGGCAACACCCTGTCGATCAACACCCACGGCTATTTGTCCAACTACATCGGCGGCAATCTCGACATCCTGCCGCATCGCGACCTGACGCCGGTGTGCGTGTTGCTGGACGAGACGATCACCACCGTCGTGCGCCCCGATTCCCCCTACAAGAACGTGCAGGAACTGGTGGCGCAATTTCGCAAAAAGCCGGAAAGCCTGTCGATCGCGGTGGCGGCCAGTGTCGGCAACCACATTCACGTGGCGATTGCCAAGGCGCTGAAGGCAGGCGGGGTGGACATCAGCAAGCTCACGGTGGTGGCCTTCCGTTCCTCCGGCGAATCGCTCTCCGCGATGATAGGCGGCAATGTGGATGTGGTCGCCGCTTCCACCCCCAACGTGGTCAACCTGTTTCAGGCCGGGCGCATCAAGCTGCTTGCCGTTAGTTCGGGCGAGCGCCTGGGCGGCGCGCTGGCGAACGTGCCGACCTGGAGGGAGCAGGGTATCGACTCGGTATTCCAGTCGGCGCTCGGCGTGGTCGGCCCCAAGGGCATGACGCCGGCGCAGATTGCATTCTGGGAAGGCGCTTACCGGCAGGTGGTGGCGACCGAGGAGTGGAAACGCCAGCTCGAATTCAACCAGAGCCGGCCGCATTTCCTTGGCCACGCCGAGGCGCTGAAGTTTTACGAAGAGGAATACGTCCAGATGCGCACCCTGCTGCAGGAAATGGGTTTGGCCAAGAGGTAAATGAGCGGTAAATGAGAGGTGAAAGACATGAGCTCCAATCCTATCCCCCCCGAAGCCTTCGGTCCGCTCAAGGGCGCGCTGGTGCTCGAGCTGTGCTCGACGATCGCCGGCCCAGCCTGCGCGCGCCTCTTGGCCGACTTCGGCGCCACCGTGATCAAGGTCGAGCCGCCGGGCGGCGACTCCATGCGCAGCATGGGCAAGCATGTCGGCGACACTTCGCTGTACGCCGCTACGCTATTGCGCAACAAGCAGGCGGTGGCCATCGACATGAAGACGCCGGAGGGTAAAAAGCTGGTGCGCGCCCTGGCTGACCGCGCCGACGTGCTGGTGGAGAATTTTCGCCCTGGCGTGCTGGAGCGCCTGGGGCTTGGGTATGAGGAATTGTCCAAGACCAATCCGCGCCTGGTGATGGTACGCATCAGCGGTTACGGCCAGACTGGCCCCTATGCGCTGCGCCCAGGTTATGGGGCGATTTGCGAAGCCGTGGCCGGGGTGCGCCACATGACCGGCGACCCGGACCGCCCGCCGGCGCGCGTGGCGCTGGCCACCACCGATTACCTGACGGCCACCTACGCCGCCTTCGGTACCGCCATGGCCCTGCTGGCGCGCAATAGCACCGGCCGCGGCCAGGTGGTGGACGTGGCGCTGTATGAGACCGCTTTCTCGCAAATGGAAGCCTATGTCGCGGCCTACGAAAAGCTGAACTACATTCCGATGCGCGTCGGCCCTAACCTGCCGACCATGGCGCCCAACAGCCTGTACCCGACTTCCGACGGCGCCTGGGTGCTGATTGCCGCCAACAGCGACCCCACCTTCAAGCGCCTGATCGACGTCATGGGCCAGCCGGAGTTGCTGCAGGACCCGCGTTTTTCTTCGATCCGCGCGCGCGGCACCAATCTCGACGAGTGCAACGGCGTGGTCGGCGAATGGACCCGCACCCTGCCGGCTGACGAAGTGGTGCGCCTGCTGGTGCAAGCCGAAGTGCCGGTGTCGCGCGTCAACACGATTGCCGACATCTATAAAGACCCGCACTACGCCGCGCGCGAAATGCTGGTGCAGGTGCCGCACCCGACGCTGGGCCATACCACCCAGCACGGCATCGTCCCCAAGTTGTCGGACACGCCGGGCAAGATCACCCGTTCCGGGCCGGACTACGCGCAGGACACGCGCGTGGTGCTCAAGCGCGAGCTGGGCTTGTCGGATGCCGAACTCGACCGGCTGCAGGAGAGCGGGGCGATTACTTCGGCGCCTTAGACCTGGAGTTCAATCCCGGACGGGCTCGAAGCGGCACAGCTGGTCGATGCCCTCCGGGTCCCAGTTGATGTGCATGCGCTGGCCAATGGTGATGGTGTCAAAGGTCGCATTGACGATGCGCGTAAAGAACTTGACCCCCTCGTCCAGGTGCACCACGCCGACCAGGTAGGGTCCCAGGCCCTCGAAGCCTTTCGCGGGGGAACGGCATTCGGTGAAGGTGATCAGCTCGCCATACCCGGAGGCCTCGCGCCATTCGAGCGGCATGGCGCCGTAAAGACTGACGGGGCGCGGATAAAACTGGTGGCGGCGGGCTACCGGATCGTATTGCAGCAGCAGGCGCTGCTCGGCCACGCCGTCCCAGAAGGGCTTGCTCAGGCCGGTCATGCGGATCGCGGGGCGCGCTGGGGTGTTCATGCGCCGGGCTCCAGGATCATCGCGCAGCTATTGGCCCAGTTGCGCACGTATTGCACGCCGCCCATGCCGGTGACCAGCGCATTGCGTGCGTCCGGCACCTGCCGGGAACCGGCTTCGCCGAACAGCTGGCGCACGGCTTCGACCAGGTTGACGCCGCCCCCGGCCAATCCCGGCTGGCCGGCGGATATCTGCCCGCCGCCCGTGTTGATCGGCAGGTCGCCGGTGGGGCCGATGTCGTGCTCGAGGATGAAATGCGCGCCCTCGCCGGGGCCGCAAAAGCCGATGTGTTCGAGCTTCATCGGCATCACGATAAGGAAATCGTCATAGGGGTGGAACATGCGCACATCGCGGGCGCGCATGCCGGCGTCGGCCAGTACCTTCGGCCCGACTTCGCTGAAGCCCGACAGCGTGATGTCTTCCACCGTTTGCCGGGCGTCGAAATTGACCCGTTCCCGATAGGCGATCGGGTGCACCATTTTTTTTGCGCCCAGTTCGCGCGCCAGGCGGGTCGAGGTGACCAGCACGCCGTTGGCGCCGTCGCAGCGCATCACGCAATCCAGCAGGCGCAGCGGGCGCGAGACGAACTTGGAATCGAGGTAGTCCTGTTCGCTCAGGGGGCGGCGCAACACCTCGCAGGCGAGTTCGTTGTTCAGTGCGCCCTGGCGCTGGGTCACCGCCAGCTTGGCCAGCGCGGCATCGGGGCTGCCATAGCGGTGCGCGTAGGCATTGGTCAGCATGGCGAATTCAACCAGCGGCCCGCTAAAACCGGCGGGTTCGAGAAACTCGGTGCGATACCAGGTCTGGCGGCCGAAGTCCTGCGTGCTGACGGCGTCGGCATTCAGGCAGAGCACCATTTCGCACATGCCGGCGCGGATCGCCGCCGCCGCCCGCGCGACGTTGCCGACCGGCGAGGCGCCGCCGATGTCGGTGACTTGCGACCACGTGAGGGACAGGCCCAGGCCTTCGGCGAGAGAACTGGTGTAGAAGGGATTGCCTGCTTCGGACCAGGCCTGGGTAGTGGCCAGGCCGTCGATGCGCTCGGCCTCGATACCGGTGCGCTCGGTGAGGGAGCGCAATACCTCGCCGGCCAATTCCAGCACCGACCGGCCGCTGCGGCGCGTCAGCTTGGTCTCGGCATAGCCGATGATTGCGATGTCTCTTTGACGCAGCCAGTTCAATTGACGGTTCCGTCGCGCCGATTTATCGTAAATGAATCGTATATGACGCTGCGTGGATGATTATACTATGTGAAAACAAGCAATCATCCGATGTTTTCCGGAGGAGACTACCTTGAGGCTCATCGCTGCCCTATCGGCGCTATTCGCCGTGCTGATCGCTGCTTCCGGCGCGCAGGCGCAGGGCTATCCATCGCGCCCGATCACGCTGGTGGTTGCTTTTCCCGCCGGCGCGGCGCAGGACATCGCCGCGCGCTTTGTCGGGCACAAGCTCTCCGAACGTGTTGGTGTGCCCGTAGTGATTGAAAACCGGCCCGGCGCCGCCGGTACGACCGGCACCGCCGCGGTGGCGCGGGCATCCCCCGATGGCTACACGTTGTTGTTCGGTGCCCTCGGGCCGATGGTGGTGACGCCGGTGGCGAAAAAGAACCTGAGCTACGATCCCCTGCGTGATTTCACCCCGATTGCGCCGCTGACTTCCTCGCCGCTGATCATGCTGGTGCTGCGCTCAAGCCCGCACAAGACCCTCGCCGATGTCGCCGCCGCCGCCCACCAGCGCCCCGGCAAGATGAACTATGCCTCGGCCGGTATCGGCTCGCTTTCCAATTTCGCCTCCGAGCAGCTCAAGGTGGCGCTCGGGCTGGACGTCGTGCATGTGCCTTATGCGGGCGCGGCGCCGGCCCTGCGCGCGCTGCTGGCGGGCGAAGTGGATTTTTATCTGGCCGCCGCCAACGATGCGATACCGCGAATCCAGCAAGGCCAGGTGCGTGGCCTGCTAGTGACCCTGCCGCGGCGCTGGCGCGCGGTGCCAGATGTGCCTTCGCTTACCGATGTCGGGCTGACCGAACCCAATCTCGACCAGTGGTTCGGCATCTTCGGTCCCGCCGGCATGGCCCCTGATGTGGTGAACAAACTCAATGACGCCATCATCGGTGGTATGAAGGACCCGGCCGCCGCGGCGGCGATTCCGGGCACCGAGGTGACGCCCGGTACAGCGGACGAGTTCGCGGCCAAGCTGCGCGCGGACCTGGCGCGGGTGGCGCGCCAGGTCGAGTTGACTGGCTTCAAGACGGAGTAGGCCGCGACCATGAGCCACTCCGGCGCCGGACGCGCCTTGCTGGCCGATTTCGGCTATGCCACGCAGGACCTGACCCTCGGCCGGGTGCTGGCACGCCAGTGCGCGCGCCAGCCGGACAAGGTGTTCCTCACCTATCTCGGCGATCAGCGCTCCTACACCTACGGCGACATCGAGCGCATATCGAACCGCCTGGCAAACGGACTTTTAAGTCTGGGCATCGGCCGCGGCGCGCACGTTGCGCTGATCATGGAAAACAGCCCGGAGTTCATTTTTCTGGTGCTGGCGCTCGGCAAGATCGGCGCGGTGTCGGTGCCGGTGAATACTGCCGCCAAGGGCAGGCTGCTGCATTACTACCTGGCACAATCCGATGCGGCGGCGCTGCTCATCGACGCCACGTTGCTGGAGCGGGTGCAGGCGATTGACCCGGCCGGCCTGAAGCTGCGCGATCTGGTGGTGGTGGGCGAAACGGACGACGGAGAGGCATCGGCCGCACATGGCTGGCGTTGCTGGGACTATGCGCGCGACCTGGCCAACGCAGACGAACGCAACCCCGGGGTTGAGGTGCAGTGCTCCGACCTTGCGTTTCTTTCCTATACCTCCGGCACCACCGGCCCCTCCAAGGGCAACATGCTTTGCCATGCGGCGGCGCTGGGCGTGGGCCTGAGCAATGCGGAGCACTACGGCTACCGCGCGGATGACGTGGTCTACACTTGCCTGCCGCTGTTCCACCTCAACGCGCTGCAGGCGGCCACCTTCGGCGCCCTGGTCAGCGGTGCCTCGCTGGTGCTGTCGCGGCGTTTTTCGGTGAGCAATTACTGGCGCGAGGTGCGCGAATGCCGCGCCACCATCACCAATCTGCTGGGCTCCATGCTCAATTTCCTGTGGAACCAGCCGCCGTCGCCCGACGATACGCACAACGACTTGCGCATGGCCAGCTGCGTGCCGGTGCCGCGCTTCGGGCGCGAGTTCGAGCGCCGCTTCGGCCTTTCCATCATCAGCAACTATGCGCTGTCGGATTACGGCATGGTCACCGCCTACACCACTGCCGACCCGCCGGAAAAATTCGGCTCGGCCGGCAAGCCGCGGCTGAATTTCGAGGTGCGCATCGTCGACGAGCACGACTTCGAGCTCGAAGACGGCCGGACCGGCGAGATCGTCGCGCGCACGACCATGCCCTGGCGCGCCGCTTCCGGTTACTACAACATGCCGGAGCGCACCCTGGAGGCGCATCGCAACCTGTGGTTCCACACCGGCGACCGCGGCTATTTCGACGCCGACGGCTATCTCTACTTCGTCGACCGCAAGAAGGACGCGATCCGTCGCCGCGGCGAGAACATCTCGGCTTTCGAGGTCGAGCGCATCATCGAAGCGCATCCGGCGGTGGCCGAGTCGGCGGTTTTTCCGGTGCGCGCCGAGGGCGGCAGCGAGGACGAGGTGGCGGTGGCGTTGATCCTCAAGCCCGACGCGCGCGCCACGGAAACCGAACTGGTCGAATACTGCCGCGACAACATGGCGTATTTCATGGTGCCGCGCTATGTCGAATTGCGCGCTGAATTCCCGCGCACGCTGAACCAGAAAATCGAGAAATACCAGTTGCGCCAGGCAATGGAAGCGAACCTGGAGCGCGCCTGGGACCGCGAGAAGGCAGGGATCGCGGTGCGCCGCTGATGCAGTTGCCCCGAGCCGGTACCGGGATTTTTCCCGGCTGCCCCGGCGCCGGGCCTTGCAGGCCATCGGTACCGGAAGGGGAATGGCCGATCAAAGAGGGCACGGCGCGCTTGAGCCATGCTTGCCGGTTTATTCACCGCATAACCGGCGCGGCGCGCGGCTGCGTTTCCAGGCGCCGCTTTCGCGCTATGATGGCTGCAATAGAAGGGGCGCGTCACCCAGCCGCCCGCAGGAGACCGCAATGGCCGCAAACGCCTTAGCGCATTTTGATGATGCCAATTTCGACGTGCAGGTACTGCAGCGCGGCGGCCTGACGGTGGTCGATTTCTGGTCCGAGACCTGCATTCCCTGCAAGCAGCTCTCGCGCGTGCTGGAGCAGCTGGCCGAGGAAATTCCCGAATCGGTGGTGATCGGCAAGGTGGACTCCGACAAGAACCCCGGCCTGATGGAACGTTATAACGTGCGCGCCGTGCCTTCGCTGCTGTTCTTCAAGGACGGCGCGCTGGTCGAGACCCGCACCGGGGTGGACCGCAAGCAGGTGCTGAAAAAATCCGTCGAAGCGCACGCGTAACCGCGGACGACCGAAAGCCAGGAGAGAACCCATGCCCAATATCACAATGCTGGACATCGAATACCTGCGCAGCACCAAGCTCAAGCCTTACGTGGAGATGTGCCTGGAGCATCGCGCGCCCGACCCCGGCTTTCACGCCATGATGGGCCACAACCTGGACCTGGCGGAGTCCATGTTCATCGCTTGGACAACTTTTTTCAACACCGGGCGCATCAGCCATCCGGTCAAGGAGATCATCCGCGTGCTGCTTTCGCGCATGGCCTCCTGCAGTTACTGAGGCAACGTCCGGTCCGCTTCGGCGAAGCGGCAAGGCCTGAGCGAAGAACGCCTCGACGAAGGCATTACTTCCTATAAGACCAGCCCGCATTTCACCGATGCGGAAAAAGCCGTGCTCGAGTACACCGAGCTGATGGCGACCGACCCCGGCGCCATCGACGCGGCCTTCTACGACCGCATGCGCCTGCATTTCTCCGAGGAGGAACTGGTGGAACTGGGCTGTTTCGTCGGCATGAACATCGGCTACCACACGTTTTTCGGCACGCTCAAGTTCTACCCCATGTTCTCGCCCGACGGCCGCCTGGTCAGCCAGGAGGAGTCGGAAAAACTCTACGGCGACAAGCCGGTGTCCCTGCAAGCGGGAGGCGACAAGTAATGCCCAATATTCAGCCTTTACGCCTGGACGAGGTGACCGATCCCGAGTTGCGCGAGCTGATCGTGCAATGCCAGAAGCTGGGCGTGCCCGACGAGCAGCTGCCGCTGATCCTGGCGCGCGTGCCCACCTACGCCAAGGCGGGCCTGCGCGCGCTGCTGATGTCGCATACCCAGGGCAATATCCCGCATCGCCTGAAAGAGATCATCCGCATTCAGCTCGCGCGCTTCGCCGGCGACCCCTACTTCAGCCGCCTGCGCTCAAAGCCCGCGCAGGCCGCCGGGCTGGATGAGGAAACCATAGCCGCCGGCAGTGGCGACTATGACGAGGACGAGCGCTTCACCGAAGCCGAAAAGCTCGCGCTGCGCTACGCCGACCTGATGTACCTGAACCCCCAAAGCCTAGACAAGGCCTTCTATGACACGCTGAAACAGCATTACAGCGAGGCGCAGGTCATGGAGCTGGGTGCCTTCATCGCCTTTCATTACGGCATGCAGTGCTTCACCCGTACGCTGGACATGAAGCCGCTGGCGCCAAAGGCGGCGTAAAAACTTAGGGAAGCGCTGAATCGACGGCCGAAACGCCCCGACATCCGCGAATGCGCCTCTGATACCGGGGGTTGAAGGTAGCGTAGCCCACTTGACCAGTCACTCGATGGTCCCGCCGACAGGAATCGAACCTGTATTTGTCGCTTAGGAGGCAACCGTTCTATCCATTGAACTACGGCGAGGGGCGGGCAAGCGCGCAGGCGGGATTTTAGCGGAATCCGCATGACTGGTATCATGCGGCGCTTTCCAACCAAACGACCGCCGTAGCCATGATCAGCAGCCTGGACCACATCGTCATCACCGCGCGCGACATGGCCGCGACCATCGACTTTTACACCCGCGGCCTGGGCATGACCCTGGAAACCTTCGGCGCCGGGCGCAAGGCACTGCGTTTCGGCGACCAGAAGTTCAATCTGCACCAGGCGGGCGATGCGAAGATTACCGATGTCTATGCCCGCACGCCGACGCCGGGCTCGCTGGATTTGTGCCTGCTGGCGGCGATTCCGCTGGACCAAGTGATTGCCCGGCTGGTGGCGGCAAACATCCCGATCGAACTGCAGCCGAGCAAGCGCACCGGCGCGCGCTGGCCGATCCGCTCGATTTACTTGCGCGATCCGGACCAGAACCTGATCGAGATTTCGGAGCGCTGGGTGGAGTAGTCGGGCAGCAAGCCGGCCGGCCCGGGGCGGATGGCTGCGCCCGCATTTGCGTACACGTTGCCCACGCTGGTCGCGGGCCCCTCGTTTTACCCTTCGCTTGCCCGCGAGCGAAGCAACCTCATATTGTTGAAGCAATGCCCCTGGTCTCCCTAGATAATGCCTCCCTGGCCTATGGCCACGTGCCCCTGCTGGACCGCGCCGAGTTCAATCTCGACGCCGGCGAGCGGGTGGCGCTGATCGGCCGCAACGGCGCCGGCAAGTCCAGCCTGATCCAGGTGATGTCGGGCCGGCGCATCCTCGATGACGGCATCCTGTGGAAAAAGCCCGGCCTGAAATTCGCCGTGGTCGAGCAGGAGCCGGCGCTCGAACCGAACGACACCGCTTATGAAGCCGTGGCCCGCGGCCTGGCTGAGCAATACGCATTGCTGGACGAGTACGACCGCCTGCTCGCCAGCGGTGCCGAAGATCATGCCACTATGGACCGCCTGCACGACGTCCAGCACCAGCTCACCGAGACCGGCGGCTGGGAGGTCAAGCGACATGTCGAGATGGCGCTGGAGCGGCTTAGCCTGGCGCCGGACGTGCTGGTCTCGGCCTGCTCCGGCGGGATGAAAAAGCGCATCGCCCTGGCGCAGGCGCTGGTAAGCAACCCGGAACTGCTGGTGCTCGACGAGCCGACCAACCACCTGGACATCGACGCCATCGCCTGGCTGGAAAACCTGCTGTTGGAATTTCGCGGCGCGGTGCTGTTTGTCACTCACGACCGCGCTTTCCTGGACCGAGTCGCCACCCGGGTGGTGGAACTGGATCGCGGCCGCCTGCTGTCCTTCCCCGGCAACTACGCCGCCTACCAGACGCGCAAGGCCGAGCAGATCGAAGTCGAAAAAGTGGTGAACGCCAAGTTCGACAAGTTCCTGGCGCAAGAAGAGGTGTGGATCCGCAAGGGCGTGCAGGCGCGGCGCACCCGCAACGAAGGCCGGGTGCTGCGCCTGGAAAGCCTGCGCCGCGAGCGCGCGGCGCGGCGCGAGCGCCAGGGGCGTGTGAGCATTGCGGTGGACGACGGCCTGCGCTCCGGCAAGCTGGTGGCCGAGTTCACCCACGTCAACAAAGCGTTTGAGGGCAAGACGGTGGTGCGTGACCTGAGCCTGCGCATTTTGCGCGGCGACAAGATCGGCATCATCGGCCCCAACGGTGCCGGCAAGTCGACGTTGATCAAGATGATGCTGGGGGAGCTGGAGCAGGACAGCGGCGAGATCAAGCGCGGCACCAAGCTGGAAATCGCCTATTTCGACCAGTTCCGTGTGGCACTCAACGACGAAGCCACGCTGGCCGACACCATCAGCCCCGGTTCGGAGTGGGTGGAAGTCAATGGTGCGCGCAAGCACATCATGACCTATTTGTCCGACTTCCTGTTCCCACCCGAGCGGGCCAACGCCAAGGTCGGCGCCCTGTCCGGCGGTGAGCGCAACCGTCTGCTGCTGGCGCGCCTGTTCGCGCGCCCGGCCAACATCCTGGTGCTGGACGAGCCGACCAACGACCTCGACATCGACACCCTGGAACTGCTGGAAACCCTGCTGCAGGACTACGCCGGCACGGTCATCCTGGTCAGCCACGACCGCGCCTTCCTGGACAACGTGGTGACCCAGGTGCTGGCCTACGACGGCGACGGCCGCTGGGTGGAAAACCCCGGCGGGCACAGCGAGTGGCAGGCCTACCTGGCCCGCCGTGCCGGCGCGCGCACCGCCGGACGTACTGCGGAGCGTGCCGAGGCCACCAAGGTGCCGGTGGCGGAAGCATCGGCGCTGGAGAAGCGCAAGGGCAAGATGTCTTACAAGGACGCGCGCGAACTGGAAAGCCTGCCGGGCAAGATCGCCGCGCTGGAAGAGGAGCAAAAACTGCTCAACGCCCGCCTGGCCAATCCGGAGACCTATAACGAGGCCGGGGTGGACATTACGGCGCTCAATGCGCGCGTCGGCGAGATCGAAAACGAACTTTTGGTGGCGCTGGAGCGCTGGGAAGTGCTGGAGCAGAAGCGCTGAGAGGCGCTGATTATGCGAAGCGTATAATCGCTTCCGCGCAATCATGCATACCGACGAACTTCCCGAATCCGGCGCCGAAGAAAAAGACGGCGGCGCCTCGCCTCCCGCGGAATCCTTTCGCTGGTTGCCGCGTTCGCCTTTCAAACGCGTGCTGCTCGGCGTGGCGGCGGCATTGTTTACCGTGTTGGTGTTCGGTGCCTATCTTGCACCGGGCCTGGCGTTCGACCTGGCCAACATGGTGTTTTGCGGCTAGGCCGATTGCATCCGCGGCTCCTGCTTACTACAATTGCGCGCGCAGTAAAAGTGGATTGTTACAGCAAGTCAGTCAACACTGCCAGACGATACCCACAGGATATTTTTTCGCTGCACAATATTTCGGCGCCCAACCGAAGCCCTTGTGTCGCATGGTTTTTTTCCGAATACCAGCATGGCTTGTCCACGTCTTCTGTGGATAACTGCTGAATGAAAACTTGATGTCCCGGTCTTGACAATGGCAAAAAATTCTTACAACGAAAGTTCCATCCGCGTCCTCAAGGGCCTGGAGCCGGTGCGCGAGCGTCCCGGCATGTACACGCGCACCGACAACCCGCTGCACGTGATCCAGGAAGTGCTTGACAACGCCTCCGACGAGGCGCTGGCCAATTTCGCGCGGCACATCGATGTCATCCTGCATACCGACGGTTCGGTATCGGTGAAGGATGACGGCCGCGGCATACCGGTGGGCCTGCATCCGGAAGAAAAAGTGCCGGTGGTGGAGATTGTGTTCACCCGCCTGCATGCGGGCGGCAAGTTCGACAAGAAGTCGGGCGGCGCTTATACCTTTTCGGGCGGGCTGCACGGCGTCGGCGTTTCCGTCACCAACGCGCTGTCGACCAAACTGGCGGTGACGGTGTGGCGCGACAGTGGCGAATACCAGATCGTGTTCGAGCATGGCGGCGAAGTCACCCAGCCGCTGAAGAAAATCGGCAAGACCGCCGGCACCGGTACCCTGGTGCGCGCCTGGCCCGACCCGAAGTATTTCGACGCGCCCGCGGTGCCGCTGGAAGAACTCAAGCGCCTGCTGCGTTCCAAGGCCGTGCTGCTCTCCGGTGTCACCGTCACCCTCACCATCGAGAAAAGCGGCGAGCTGCTGACCTGGCTGTACAAGGACGGCCTGCGCGGCTATTTGCAGGAAGCGCTGGACGGTGCCGAGCCGCTGATTCCCTACTTCGAGGGCGAGCGCTACGCCGAAGAGGGCGGCAGCGACAACTTCGCCGCCGGCGAGGGTGCGCAATGGGTGGTGGCGTGGACCGAGGATGGCGCGATCGTGCGCGAGTCCTATGTCAACCTGATTCCGACTTCCGCCGGCGGCACCCACGAGTCCGGCTTGCGCGAAGGCCTGTTCGGCGCGGTCAAGGGTTTCGTCGAACTGCATTCCCTGCTGCCCAAGGGCGTCAAGCTGTTGCCGGAAGACGTGTTCGCCCGCGCTTCCTTCGTGCTCTCGGCCAAGGTGCTGGACCCGCAGTTCCAGGGCCAGGTGAAGGAGCGCCTGAACAGCCGCGACGCCGTGCGCCTGGTCGGCTCGATGACCCGGCCGCTGCTCGAACTCTGGCTCAATTCGCACGTCGAGTACGGCAAGAAGCTGGCCGACCTGGTGGTCAAGCAGGCGCAAAGCCGCATGAAGGCCGGGCAGAAAGTGGAGAAGAAAAAAGGCTCGGGCGTGGCCGTGCTGCCGGGCAAGCTGACCGATTGCGAATCCAGCGACGTCAGCCGCACCGAAGTGTTCCTGGTCGAGGGCGACTCCGCCGGCGGCAGCGCCAAGATGGGCCGCGACAAGGAGTTCCAGGCCATATTGCCGCTGCGCGGCAAGGTGCTCAACACCTGGGAGACCGAGCGCGACCGGCTGTTCGCCAACAACGAG
>DATAZV010000348.1:0-2519 GCA_036271855.1 Burkholderiales bacterium | reverse complement strand
GGGCAGCGCCAGCGCATCGCGATCGCCCGCGCCATCCTGAAGAATGCGCCGCTGCTGCTGCTCGACGAGGCCACCAGCGCGCTGGATACCGAGTCGGAACAGGCGGTACAGCGCGCCATCGAGTCGGCCGCGCGCGACCGCACCACCCTGATCATCGCGCACCGCCTTTCTACCGTGAAAAGCGCCGATCGCATCATCGTGCTGGAGGAAGGCAAGATCGTCGAGTCCGGCCCGCCAGCGCAGTTGCTTGACCAGGGCGGGCTGTACGCGCGCCTGGCCAACCTGCAGGTGATGAGCGAAGCCAACGGCGGCTCTCCCGCCTTAACCCAGTGAGAGAATCGCCATGCCCTCCTATCTCAATCTGACGCGCATCCTGATCATTCTCAATGTCGTGTTTTACGGCATCGAGCGTGCGATCCCGGAACTGACGATAGTCAATTTCGCGCTGTGGCCACTGAACAGCGGTGCCGCGGGCAATCCGCCGTTCGAAGTCTGGCAACTCATCACGTACGCGTTTTTGCACGACCCGGATCACCTGACCCACATCCTGCTCAACATGTGGGCGCTGTTCATCTTCGGCCCCGACGTCGAGCGCGTGCTCGGCATCAAGCGCTATGCCGGGCTGTATTTCACCAGCGTGTTGACCGCCGGCCTGACCCAGATGGCGTTCAGCTATTTCGCCGCGCTCTCCGGCTATACGGTCGGCGCCTCGGGCGCGGTGTTCGGCGTGCTGCTGGCCTTCGCGGTGTTTTTCCCCAAGCGCATCATCGTGCTGATCATTCCGCCGATTCCCCTGCCGGCACGCATTTTCGTGGTGCTCTACGCGGCGCTGGAACTATATCTCGGCGTTACCGGCACCCAGGAAGGGGTAGCGCATTTCGCCCACCTGGGCGGCCTGGTAGGTGCCTTGTTTTTCCTGCGCCTGCGGCGCTCGTAGATGGGTCGCGTCACAAGAAAACGGGCCGCGCAAGCGGCCCGTTTTTGTTCCCGATCGGCAACACCCCTAGTGGTGGCGTTCGCCTTCATGCCCACCGCCGTGCCCGCCGCCGGGGCCGCCGGACGGATGAGGCGCGGGCGCCGGCCCGGGTGCCGGCGCCGCAGCGGGCGGCGCGGCATGGGGCTGCGCCTGGGCAACACGTGCCTGCGCCTGGGCCGCCTGCTGCGCCGCGTGCTGTTGTACCTGCTGGGCCGCGCGCTGCTGTTGTTCGGCAGCATGCTGCTGGGACTGTTGCGCGGCACGCTGTGCCTGCTCCGTCCCACGCTGCTGGGCCTGCTGTGCCGCCCGTTGCTGCTGCTCCGCCCCACGCTGCTGGGCCTGCTGTGCGGCACGCTGTGCCTGCTCCGCCCCGCGCTGCTGTGCCTGCTCCGCCCCGCGCTGCTGTGCCTGCTGTGCGGCCCGCTGCGCTTGCTCGGCACCGCGCTGCTGGGCCTGCTGCGCGCCGCGCTGTTGCTCCGCCGCGCGCTGCTGCACCTGTGCGGAACGCTGCTGCTCGGCATTGCGTTGCTGCTCGGTCCGTTGCGCCTGCTGCTGTTGCGCGCCGCGCTGCTGTGCCTCGCGTGCTGCCCGCTGCTGCTCGCCGCGCTGTTGCTCGGTCCGCTGCGCCTGCGCCTGGGCCTCGTTGCGCTGTTGCGCCTGACCGGCAGCACGGGTGTTTTGCGCCTCGCGCCCTTGACGTTCGCGCTCCGCGCGTTGCTGCTCGGCGGTGTTGCGCTCCTGCGCCTGGCGCTGGGCATTGGCTTGCGCGGCCGGGTTGGCCAGGGCCTGCGGCGCGGGGCGCTCGCCGGGGCGACGCAAGTCCGGGCGGCCCGCCTGTGCCTGCGGCTGCGCCTGCTGGCGCGCCTCGGCGGCGCGCTGGTCACGCGCGGCGGCGGGATTGGAGGCGGCGAATTGCCGGCGCACCGCCGGGTCGCGATACGGCGTGGCACCGCGGTGCGCCGGGTCATGGCGCCAGGCGCCGGGAGCGGTGGCGAGGGCGACCGTCGGGCGGGCGCCGCCGGGAGCGACGGCTGCACGGCTATTGTTGACCCGCGCGCTTTCGCGGCCCACCGCGGCACGGTAGTAGTAAGGCCGGACGTTGGCCACCTGGGCATGATGATGATGCCAGTCGAAGGCGCCGAAGAAAAATCCGGCCGAGAGGGCCACGCCGGTGCCGAACACCAGGCTGACGCCGGGCCGCGATGCGGGGTAGTAGGCCGCGGGCGGCGCCCAGTAAACCGGCGGGTAGCCCGGATCGGACCAGGCACCGTAGACCAGGTTGGGATCGTAGTACGGCACATAGACGTCATCCGCCTGCGCCGGCTCGACCAGGTATTCGCCGGCGTCCTGCTGCACGGTCAGGTACTGGTTGGAGCGCAGGTTGCCGGCCTGGTAGGCGCGCTGGCGCAAGCCCTGCACGGTATCCATCACCTGGGCCTGCTGGTCGAGGAAGGCGTCGCCCAGACGCTGGGTCCAGTCGAGTTTCTGGTCCATCATGTCGAGCACCTGCGGGAAGGCCACCAGGGAGACCACGCTGGGGTCC
>DATAZV010000347.1:0-12635 GCA_036271855.1 Burkholderiales bacterium | reverse complement strand
ACAAACGGCGCATCACCGAGATGATCAGGCCAAGCGCTAGATCAGCCACCGGTTCGGCGGTTTCATCCGGCGTGTTGCTGACGGTTACGCCGAGCGCGCCGGCGCGTTCGACATCGAAAATGGTGACGTAGGGGCCGAAACAGGCCAGGGTTTCGAGCTTGGGAAAGGCATCGAACTCCGGCGCACGAAAACCGCGGCTGGTCGAGCTGACCGCCGCGCGCACCGTGGCGCCGTGCTCGCGGATAAAGGCAGCGGGATCGGCCGCCTCCCAAGGCTTGAGGAGTTCGTATTCCTGTTCCAGGGCGGCCATTGCGGGCGCATACAGCGGCAGCATGGCCATGACTTGCGGTTTCACGTGTTCACTCGATTTTGATGTTTGATTCCTGCACCACTTTGGCCAGGTTAGTGGTGTTGTCCTTGAAAAAGGCCGCCAGCTCATCGGCGCTGCTGCCCACGGGTATCGCACCGCGCTGGTCGAGCTGGACTTTCATGTCGGGCGAGTTCACCGCGCCGGCAAACGCCGCCTGCAATTTCAGCACTACCGGCCTGGGCGTGCCGGCCGGCGCCACCATGGCCGCGAAGGTTTGCACGTTGACCTGCGGGAAACCCAGCTCGGCAAAGGTGGGCACGGCGGGCAAGCTGTTGAGGCGCTTGGTGCCGGTGACGGCCAGGCCGCGCAGGCGGCCGTCCTGCACCAGCGGCACCAGGGCAGAGCCGGACATCAGCGAGTTGATCTCGCCGCCCGCAATCGCCGCCATCGCCGGGCCTGAGCCTTTGTAGGGAATGTGCACGCCCTTCAGGCCGAAGGTATTACGGAATTGTTCGATCGCCAGGTGGCCGGCGCTGCCCGAGCCGGGCGAGCCGTAGTTGAACACGCTGGGCTTCGCCTTTACGTAGTCGACGAATTCCTTCACGCTTTTCACCGGCTCGGAGGCGGGCACCGCGAAAATCATCGGCGTGACGCTGATCAGGGAGACCGGCACGAAGTCTTTCGTCGCGTCGTACTTGGCGTCTGTCATCAGCGGATTGGCGAGAAAGGCCGGGTCCATGATGCCCAGCGTATAGCCGTCCGGCGCGGCGCCCGCCACCAGGCGGGTACCGATCATGGTGCCGCCGCCGGCGCGGTTGTCGACGATCAGGCTTTGCTTGAGCAATTCCTGCACGCGGTTCTGGACCACCCGGATACTGATGTCGCTGCCGCCGCCCGGGGCGTAGGGCACGATGACGCGGATCGGACGCGAGGGAAAATCGTCCGCGGCGCGGGCCGGCGCGAATGCCGCCGCGCCGAGCGCAACTGCGCAACTCCATGCCCATGCCTTGAGCGGCTTCATCATCTCGGTCTCCTTTGTGTTTTTCCGGCGCAGCGCCGGTTCAGTACTTCAGGCCATGCAGGAAATCCGCGCGCATGCGCGCCCCGGCCATCATGAAGCCGATGTCGTTGCCGGAGAGGATGAAGCGCATGCCCATGCCGATGTATTTTTCCATCAGCGTATGGTCAACCACGCCGCCCATGCCCGGAATCTTGCCGTGCTTTTTGCACGCGGCAATCACCTTCTCGTAGGCGGCGGCCACCTGCGGCGAGCCATACTGGCCGGGAATGCCGGACTCGGCGCAAAAGTCATTGGTGCCGATCAGCAGAACGTCGACGCCGGGAACGGCGGCGAACTCGTCGGCCTGGGCGATGGCCTCGGGCGACTCCAGCATGATGATCACCAGGGTCTCGCGGTTCGCCATGTCCATCGCTTCGGTGATCGGCACGTTTTTGTAATGGAACTGCGGCTGCTGGCCATACAGGGAGCGATGGCCGATCGGCGGGTACTTGCAATGGGCGACGACCTTCTTTGCTTCCTCGATGGTATCGACGTGGGGCACCACCACGCCCTGGGCGCCGCAGTCGAGCATGCGCGAAGCATGGTGATGCTCTTTGCCAGGCACGCGCACGATCGGGCTGATGCCCAGGGGCAGGGCGGCATTGGCGATCTGCGAGGCGGTGTCGATGTTCAGGCC
Source organism: Burkholderiales bacterium (assembly GCA_036271855.1). Taxonomy (GTDB): domain Bacteria; phylum Pseudomonadota; class Gammaproteobacteria; order Burkholderiales; family JAEUOS01; genus JAQGMJ01. Next base: position 10,628 of record DATAZV010000347.1, on the reverse strand, counting down.
GCTGTGCTCCATGTCGATGAACAGCCAGTCGAAACCGCAGGTCTTGCTGATGGCGGCGATGTCGATCAGGCGCGACTGGTGCAGGCCGATGCCGATGGCGATCTTGCCTTCGGCCAACTGCTTTTTGGTGTGGTTGGGATAAATGCTCATGGCGACTCCGGTGAGTGGATGTGGGTCAGGTGACGGGAACAGCTTTGCCGTGCCGGCTCGAGGCCAGCATGGCGTTGGCAATCTTGACCATCTGCAGGCCGTTGCGCCCGGAGATGGCGGCATCGCGGCCCGTGACGATGCAGGTCTGGAAATCTTCGAACATCGAGGCAAAGCGCTGGGGCGAGTTGCTTGCGCTGTGGTCCTGCTGCAGTTGAGCGGTGTCGCCTTCGACTGCGAGCGACTGGCTCACGCCAGCCGGTGGAGTGCCCAGCGTCGCCCGGCAGGCAATGCGCGCCTTGTTGCCGTAGAGCACCACATCGTTAGCCGAGCGCGGCACCACGGTGCCCGCCACCACGGTGGCGTGGGCGCCGTTGGCAAAGCGCAGCAGGGTGTACGACATGTCGTCCACCGGGCGTACCGATGGTTGCTGGTCGGTCATGCATTGCACTTCGGTGACTTCGCTGTCCATGATGAAGCGCAGCAGGTCGACCGGATGCACTGCCTGGCCGACGATGGCGCCCGAACCCGCTACGGCCGGGTCGAGACGCCAACCCTGCCAGTGGCCGCGCGGGCGGCCGACGCAGAGTTGTGCCGACGCATACTGGACTTCGCCGAGCACGCCGGCCTGCGCCTGGCGGCGTGCTTCGACATGCGCAGGGTGGTAGCGATTCTGAAATACGACACCCAGGCGCACGCCGTTGCTCTCGCAGGCTTCGATCATGCGTTCGCAGTCGGCGGCTTCCAACGCCATCGGCTTGTCGCACAGCACATGCTTGCCGGCACAGGCGGCGGCGATGGTTTGTTCGGCGTGCAGGTTGTTCGGGGTGGCGATGTAGACCGCGTCGACTTGCGGATTGGCAAGCATTGCGTCGAGAGAATCGTAGGCCGCGGGGACGCTGTTCCTGGCGGCGAAGGCTTGCGCATTTTCCAGCCGGCGGCTCATCACCGCGACAAGTTCCGCGCCTTCGGCCAGGCCCAGCGCCGGGACAATATTGCGCTGGGCGATTTCGCCAGCACCGACGATGCCCCAGCGAATGGTTGGCATCGTGGCTCAGTCCGCGTGCACGTTGGCGGCTTTCGCCACTTCGGCCCAGTGCGCGGTGTCTTCACGGATCTGGGCGGCGAATTGCGCCGGGGTATTGCCGATAATGTCGTTGCCCATGGTGGCGTAAACCGCGCGCAGTTGCGGATCGGCAAGCGCCTTGGCCGCCTCGGCATTGATGCGCGCGACGATAGCCGCCGGCGTGCCGGCCGGCGCCATCACGCCGTACCAGGAATTGAGCTCGAACTTTGGACCGCCTTCTTCAGCCAGTGTCGGAATTTCAGGCGCAATCGCCGCGCGCCTGGCCGAGACGATGCCCATGGCGCGCAGCCTGCCCGTACGTACAAACGGCAGCGTGGCCATGATCGAATCGAAGGCCAGCTTGACCTGGCCGCCCACCAGGTCGGTCATCAGCGGCTGGCTGCCGCGATACGGGACGTGCACCATCTTCAGGCCCGTCAGCTGCAGGAACTGCTCCGCACCCATGTGATTGGTGCCGCCCACGCCGGTGGAGCCGTAAGAAAGATCGCCCTTGTCGCTGCGCGCCAGGGCGATGAATTCCTTGACGTTGCGCGCCGGCACCGAAGGATGGATCACCATCACGAAAGGCGCGCTGGCGACGTTGACCACCGGAATGATGTCGCGCGCCGTGTCGTAGGACATCTTGCTATAGACATTCGGGTTGATGGTTACCGCGCCTGAGGTGACGCCGATCAGCGTATAGCCATCCGGCGGAGATTTGGTACCGGCCTCGATGCCGATCATGCCGTTGGCGCCGGAGCGATTGTCGATGTACAGCGACTGGCCCAGGCCCTCGCTCATCTTTTGCAGCAAGGGCCGCAAGATGACATCCAGCCCGCCGCCGGGGGCATACGGGCTGATCACCTTGATCGGCTTCGAGGGATAGACGTCGGCCAGCGCGGGCGGCGCGCAGCACAGGGCCAGGAGCAGGAGCAGGGTGCGCATGGCGGCAGCCTCAAAGGCGCATCAGCTTCACTGCATTGCCGCGCAGGATCATCTCGCGCTCGGCGGCCGGAAGACCCAGCTGATCCACCAGGTAGGTCGGCTCGGCGACATCCATCGCGGCGAATACGTCGGTGCCGATCACCACCCGGTCCAGGCCCACCGTTTCGATCAGGTAGCGCAGGCCGGCGAGCGAATAGGTGAGGGTGTCGTAGTGAAAGCGGCGGATGTAATCGCGGAACGGCTGCTGCAGCTTGGTCTTCGAGGCCCCCTTCTGCATCGCATGCTCCAGGCGGGCGGCGATGAAGGGAAACGAGCCGCCGGCGTGCGCCAGCAGGATTTGCAGCTTGGGAAAGCGGTCGAGGTGGCCGCTGATGATGAACTTCTCCGCGGTATTGGCGTGCTCGGTCGGGAAGCCCAGTGTGTTGTAGATGAAGCTCGGGCCGGCCAGGCGCTCGGGGCCGCCGTAATAGTTGGGCGGGAAGTCCAGCGGATGGAACAGCAGCGGGTAACCCAGCTCCTCGCAGCGCGCCAGGAAAGGAAGGTAATCCGGGCCGAACAAATAGTCCTGGCCGTTGATCGAGTTGGGCAGGCCTACCGCACGCACGCCAGGCTTGCCGGCCATGCGGTTGAGTTCGGCAAGCGCCGCTTCCGGCTGCTTGATCGGCACGGCCACGCCGACCAGAAAGCGGTCCGGGTATTTCGCGTGCGCCGCGAGCGCGGAGTCGTTGACCATGCGCGCCAGGTCGCGCGCATCGGCGGCGCTTGCCCACCACCATGGCATGTTGCCGGAAAGCGTGAGCACATGGGTCTGGATATGGCGCTGGTCCATCCACGCCAGGCGCTTGGGCAGGTCGTACATCAGCGGATTTAGGGCCGAGCCGTTGGCGAAGGTGGGGCGCCCGAGCGCGGCCATCGCCTTGGCGTAGGGCTCGGGTGTCCAGTGCGCATGCATGTCGATGGCGCCGGGGCCTTTTTGCGCCAAGGCGGAGAGCGGCGCGGCAGCGGCGCCGGCGGCCAGGGCGGCGCCGTAGCGCATGAAGCGCCGGCGGCCGGCAGAAGATACTTGCGGAGGGCATGCGCGCATCACGATCATCTCCTCTATATGTTTTTCTCAGCCGCGACCCGCATGCGGATGGATCAGGGCAGCTTAGACAACGGGGTAACGGATGTCAATTTCAGAAGCGGCCCGGCGTGGCGTCGCCAGCCTATGCGGCGCATAAGCTTGCGGTGGCACGCTGCGGCGGCCACCGGTCTTGCTTTCGTCCCAAGTCGCGTACAGTTGCGCCATCCGCAACTGCCGTGACCGGCAGAACACAAGGGGAGACAAATGCTACGCAGACTGCTGTTGCTCGCGGCCTGCGCCTGCTGCGTGACGGCGCAGGCGCAGGACTATCCGAATCGCCCGGTCGTCATGGTCATTCCCTATGCCGCCGGCGGACCCACCGATGTTCTCGGGCGCATCCTCGCCGAGCACATGGGCAAATCGTTGAACGGCACCGTGCTGGTGGAAAACACGGTAGGGGCGGCCGGCTCGATCGGCGTCGGCCGCGTCGCCCGCGCACCGGCGGACGGCTACACGCTCTCGCTCGGCCACTGGGGCACCCATGTGGTCAACGGCGCCATTTACAACCTGCCTTATGACCTGCGCACTGCCTTCGACCCGGTGGCGCAACTGGTCAGCAACCCGCAGGTGCTGGTGAGCAAGAACGCGGTGCCGGCGCACAACCTCAGGGAGCTCAACGCCTGGGTGAAGGCGAACCAGGACAAGATATCCATGGCCACCTCCGGCATCGGCGCGCCGAATCACGTCGCCGGGGTCTACTACGGCAACATCATCGGCGCCAAGCTGCTGATGGTGCCTTACCGCGGCGCCGGCCCGGCGCTGCAAGACCTGATGGCAGGCCAGGTCGACCTGATGTTCGACCAGGCCTTCAACTCGATTCCGCAATTGCGCGCCGGCAAGATCCGCGGCTACGCCATCACCGCGCCCGCGCGCCTGGCCAGCGCGCCGGATTTGCCGACGGTGGACGAAGCCGGCCTGCCGGGCCTGTACATCTCGATCTGGCACGGCTTGTGGGTGCCGCGCGGCACGCCCAGGCCGGTGGTGATGAAACTCAGCGCTGCCGTCGTCGATACCCTGGCCGACGCCGCCGTGCGCAAGCGTCTTACCGACATGGGGCAGGAGTTGCCGACGCGCGAGCAGGAAACTCCCGAAGGCCTGGGCGCGTACCACAAGGCGGAGATCGACAAGTGGTGGCCGCTGATCAAGGCAGCGGGGATCAAGGGCGAATAGGGGCCGCCCCTGGGGCTGCCTTCAGTCCTTCGATACGCCCGAGCCCTTCACCACCTTCGCCCACAGCGCCGATTCCGAGGCGATATGCGCCGACAGCTGCTCCGGTGTGGAGGTGATGATCTCGGTGCCGTCGCCGGAGAGGCGCTTGCCCAGTTCGGGGTCGCGCATCGCCTTTACCGCCTGCTCGCGCAGCGCAGTCACCAGCGCCGGCGGGGTGCCGGCCGGCAGCAGCAGCGCGTACCAGGTCTGGAAGTTGTAGCCCGGCACGCCGGACTCGGCAATCGTCGGCAGGTCCGGCAACACGCCCACGCGCTTGTTGCCGGAGATGCCCAGGGGCTTGAGCTTGCCGCTGGCGATCTGCGGCACCGCGTTGGCCACGCCGTTGAAGCCGCTCTGCACCTCGCCTGCCAGCAGCGCCATTTCGCCCTGGCCGCCGCCGCGATAGGCGATCTGCGTGATCGGTGCGCCGCTCAGGTACTTGAACAGTTCCATCGACAAATGCGAGTTGGTGCCCTTGCCGGCGGACTGGTAGTTGAGCTTGCCGTTTTGCTGCTTGGCCAGCGCGACGAACTCGGTGACATTTTTCACCGGCACCGAGGGATGTACGTCGAGCACCATCGGCGCCTGCGCCAGCAACGAGACCGGGGCGAAATCCTTCACCGGGTCGTAGCCGGTCTTGGCGAACAGGCTCTGGTTCACCACCAGGGTGATGGAGACGAACAGGGTGGTGTAGCCGTCCGGCGCCGAGTGCGCCACATACTCGGTGCCGATGTTGCCGGAGGCGCCGGCGCGGTTTTCCACGATCGCCTGCTGCCCCATGTTGTCGCTCATCTTTTGCGCCAGTACCCGTGCCAGGGCATCGACGCTGCCGCCCACGCCCAGCGGCACCACCAGGCGCACCGGCTTGTTCGGGTAGCCCTGGGCATGCGCGCAAGGGGCGGGCAACAGCGCTGTGGCCGCGCAGGCGGCCAGCGGGAAGGCGGCCGCGCGGATGGCGGCCAGGGTCTTGCTGCGCACGTTTGTCTCCTTGTTTGAGCAGCAGGCGCCTGCGTTGGGCGCCCGGCCTTTGCATCGGTCCGCGATTACAGCGACTTGAACATCAGGCCCCAATGCGGGTTGGGCTGCACCTTGATGCGCGCCGGCCCCGCCGCGTGCAACGCGGCCCAGGTGGTGGAAGTGATGTTGAGTAGCACCGGGATGCCGAATTCGGCTTCGAGTATCGATACCGCGTGCATCGCGTGCCACAGCCCGCCGGGCATCAGCAGGGCCTGCGCCTGCGGCGCGGCGCGCAAGGCCTGGCGGCCGAGTTCCACCGCCAGGTTGTGGTCGTCTTCCGGCAGGCGTTCCTTGCTTTCCTTGAAGTTCATCGGCTGCGACTTGGTCGCCAGCACCTCGATGCCGGAGTCGTTCATGTACTTGGTCAGGCGCGTCACCGTGCTGTCGGGCCAGCGCGTGGCCATCGCGATCCTGGTGGCGCCCAGGTGCTGCATCACCGCGACGTGGGCTTCGATGTCGGTATCGACCACCATGCCGGCGCGGTCGCTGGCTTCCTTCAGCGTGGCGCGCATTTTTTCGCGGCCGAGATAGGAGCCTACCGGCACACCGGAAAGGGATATGCGGTCCACCTTCTTTTTCGCCAGCAAATCGACGTGCTTCCAGAAGGTCGGCAGCTCGCGCTCGATCGCTTCCAGGCTATGGCCCTGCAGGTCCAGGCAGGGGGTCACCAGCATCATGCCCTCCGGCGCGATGCGATAGAACTGGTAGGCATCCATGTCGGTGGTCAGGTGGGGAATGATGTAGCCGAGCTGGTACCACGGGTGGATGATGCTCATCGAAAGTCTCCTGGAGTGTCCGGTGTTTTAAAGGCCGACGGTGCCGCGTAGCCGTTGCACAACCTGTCCGGACATTATTATCCACGCTTGGTGCGCCGTCCGGATGTATTGGGTGCTTATTTGCGGGTTAGGCAGGATGCCTGTCCGATTCGTGGCACGGTTGGACGGAATCGAAGCGCGGACGCTTGCTGGATCGTATCGAACGCTCAGTCCGCCTTCGCTCCCGAGGCCTTCACCACCTTGGCCCACTTGATCACGTCGGCATGGATGAAACTGGTGTACTCGTCCGGCGAATTGCCGATGATCTCCACGCCCAGCGCCGCCAGGCGTTCCACTACCTCGGGGTCGCGCAGGGCCTTGACCATCACGCCGTTGAGCTTGTCGACGATCGGCCGCGGCGTGCCGGCGGGCGCCAGCGCGCCCAGCCAGAAGCCGACGTCGAAGCCCGGCAGGCCGCTTTCGGCCACCGTCGGCACCTCGGGCAGCTGGCTGAACCGTTTCGCCGTGCTCACGGCCAGCGCCCGCAGCTTGCCGGCCTTGACGGAGGAAAGCGAGGTGATGGGATTGTTGAACATCATCGTGATCTGCCCGCCCAGCAGGTCGGCGGTCGCCGGCGCCTGGCCCTTGTAGGGCACCAGCAGGATGTCGATGCCCGCCATGCTCTTGAGCTGTTCCCCCGCCAGGTGCGAGGCGGTGCCGGCGCCGCTGGAACCGAAGCTCAGGGTCCCCGGCTTCGCCTTGGCCAGCGCGATCAGCTCGCGCAGGTCTCTCGCCGGCACCGAGGGGTGCGCCACCAGGATGAACGGCGTCTGTCCGGCCAGGGTGATGGGCGCCAGGTCTTTCTCGAAGTTGTACGGCAGCTTGGAATACAGGCTCACGCTGATCGCATCGCCCACCTGCGACAGCAGCAGGGTATAGCCGTCGGCGGCGCTCTTGGTCACCGCCTCGACGCCGATGATGCCGGAGGCGCCGACGCGGTTGTCCACCACCACCGGCTGGCCCCACTCGCGGGTCATCACCTGGGCAAGAGAGCGCGCCATCACATCCGATGGCCCGCCGGCGGAAAATGGCACCACGATGCGGATCGGCTTGTTCGGATAAGCAGCCGGCGGATCGGCCGCCCAGGCCTGAGAATAGCAGCAGGAAAGCGCCAGCATGGCGGGCAGGAATACGCGCGTTTTGAGGTTCATGTCGGTCTTTGTCTCTATATAGTTTTCCGCTGCCGGGCAGTTGCCAGGCGACGGTGTCGGTTGATGATATTGCGGATTGGCCGGCTCAGCGTTTTCCTTCTACCACGATCTCCACGACCCGCGGCGCCCGCGCCGCGAACGCCTGTTCGATCGCCCCGGCAAGCGCGCCGGGCTCGCTCACGCGCACCCCATGCACGCCCATGCCGGCGGCCATCTCGACAAACCCCAGCGGCGGATCGCCCAGGTCCATATGCGGATAAGGCTGGCCGGAGGCGGCATCGAAGCGCTGCCGGAACAGGTCCAGGTTGTGCTTGAGAACCCGGTACTCGCGATTGGCGAGAATCACGAACACGATCGGCAGGCGGTGGTGCGCGGCCGTCCACAGCGCCTGGATCGAGTACATCGCCGAACCGTCGCCGGAGACGCAGAGCACCGGGCGGCCGCGGTGGCCGATGGCAGCGCCGATCGCGCCCGCCAGTCCCTGGCCGATGCCGCCACCGCGCGCGCCCAGGTACTGGTCGGCGGATTCGTACTGGAAATTGGCCGCCAGGTCGATACTGGCGGTAATCGATTCCTCGACCACCACCGCCTCGGCCGGCGTTGCGCGGCGCAGCTCTGCCATCGCGCGCGGCATCGAAATGGGCATCCGCGCCCATGCCTTTTCCAGGCGTGTCTGGTAGGCCGCAACGTCCTGCGCTTTTTCGCCGGCCAGTTGCGCACGGCGCGCCGCGGCGGCCGCGAGCCAGCCCGCGCCGGCTTGTGCCGCCAGCGCGCCGTCGAGCGCGCGCAACGCCGCCCCCAGGGTCGCCACCAGCCCCACATCGACCGCGTAATTGTGCGCCAGCGGCGGCGCCGAAGATTCGATCTGCACCAGCTTCGCGCCTTGCGGAAACGGCGAGCCGGGACTGAACCAGATTTCCTCGAAAAACCTGCCGCCGACCAGCAACACCAGGTCGGCGTCGCCCAGCGTCTTGCGGATCGCCGCGGCATCGAAGGGCAGGGTGGTACGCGCCTGGGGATGCGCGCCGGGAAAGGAAACGTGGCCGCGTATGCCCTCGAACCACACCGGCGCGCCGATCCGCTCGGCCAGGCGCACCAGATCGCCCATCGCGCCGGCCCGCCCGACCTCGTCGCCGACCACGATCACCGGCGCGCGCGCCGCGCGCATCAGCTCGCAGGCCGCCGCCACCGCCTGCGCATCCGGCGCGCCCTCGCGATACAGCCGGCCCGGCGCCTGCGCGGCGTTGCGTGTCTCCTGTTCCATCACGTCGATCGGCAGCGCCACGAACACCGGTCCATGCGGCGGATCATTGGCCACCTTGAAGGCGCGGCGCATCACCTCGTCCATTTCGTCGGCGCACTGCACCTGTGCGCTCCACTTGGCCACCGGCGCGGCGATCGCCGCCAGGTCGTGCGCCAGCAGCGGGTCGCGGCGCAGCATGCGCGTGTCCTGCTGGCCGGCGGTGACGATCACCGGTGCGTTCGCCTTGGCCGCGCCGTACATCATGCCGATGCCGTTGCCCAGGCCCGGCGCCGCATGCAGGCTGACCACCGCGGTGCGGCCGGTGGCGCGCGCGTAATAGCTCGCCGCGCCGACGGCGACCCCCTCGTGCAGGTGGGTGATGTATTCGATGTCCGCGCAATCGGAAAGCGCGTCCAGCAGCGGGCTTTCGGTGGTGCCCGGGTTGCCGAAGATATGTTTCACTCCATGGAGCACCAGGCTCTGGATGAAGACGTCGCGTCCGCGCATCAATTGCTCCTCCGGGACTGCCGGTGCCGATCTGCAGGGCTCGGAAAGGAGCTTGGAAGGTGGCTCTTCGGCCATTCCTGCCTCTGCTGCAGTGGCGGGTAGCCCGGGCCAGGATAAGGCGCCGCCGCCATCGCAGCGCCGTCGGAAAGCAACAGGGGAGGAAAATACTTGGCGGACGCGTGCTTGCCGGAAAGGTCCTTGAGGATACCCAGCTCACGCATAACCCACGCCGTTCTCGGGTCGGGAAATCCCGCTTAAGTCGTTGATTTTGTGGTGCCGTTGGACGGAATCGAACCGCCGACCGTCTGCTTACGAAGCAGCTGCTCTACCGACTGAGCTACAACGGCACGAAGCCCTAAATTATACCTTGGTCGGGGACGCTTTTCAGCCGCGAGCCGGGCGGCGGGTGTAGCGGCGATGCGCGGCGGCGGCATCAAGCCTACAATGCGCCGGCCGCAGCGGCAAACGACGGGAGCACGCGGATGGGCCGGCTGTTCAAACGCATGCGCGACGCCTTCGCGCAGTACTCCGGGCTGATCACCCTGGCCGGCATCGCCATGATGATCGTGTTCGGCACCAAGTACATCGAGCACCGCAATACCCTGGATGGCGCCAGCCCCGAAACCTCCATGCCGGCGCTGGTGAAACAGGTGACGCCGATGACTTGCGTAAAAAGCATGTCGACTTCGATCCAGGCATTCAACGCCAAGCAGCGCTGCCTGGAGGTGATCGCCGACCTGGGCGAGGGCGCTGCGCGCAAGGCGGGCCAGCGCATCGTCGTCGAGGAAAACACGGTGGGCAGCCTGGCGGCGGGCGATCATGTTTATGTTCTGCCCGCGGTCTCCGGCGTCAACGGCTACCTGATCATCGATGCCCACGACCGGCTGGGCTTTTTCTTGCGCCAGTATTCCGCCGCAGGCTTCGCATTGCTGGGCATGCTGATGATCGCGCTTTCATTCGCCTTGCGGCGCTCGCAGCGCGAGCCTTGAGGGCTGCCTGCCGCTGCGTGCGCGTTTGCGTTTCTGGTAAGGTAAACGGGGCTACGCAGAACAAACGGCCCGACCCTCATTCCCATCATTGGGCGCAACCTTGTTTCATTCCGTCTATTTCAAGCTGCTGTCCCTGCATGGCCTGGTCACCTTGCTGGCGTTGTTCACGTATGTTCTGACATCGCATGCCTTGCAGCAGCGCCGCCATCCGTCGGCGGCGATCGGCTGGGTGTTGTTCATTCTGCTGCTGCCCTACGCGGCGCTGCCCCTGTACATGCTGTTCGGTACGCGCAAGATCACCCACAGCCAGCACATTGCCGGGGCCACGGGAAGCACGGTGGCGGAGCCGGGCGTGAATTTTCTGTTGCGGGTGACGACAGCCCTGGGGCAGCCGCGGCCGGCGCCTTACCGCGACC
>DATAZV010000346.1:0-23058 GCA_036271855.1 Burkholderiales bacterium | reverse complement strand
CGCAGAGCTGGCGCAGGCGAGTGATCGCCCGGGCGGCAAGGGCGTGGAACTGACGCCGCTGAAGCGTTCATTCGACGCCAAGGGATATCACTACGAGACGGTCGAGGTGGAGGTCGACCGCGGTGCGCGTGTCGCCACCATTACGGTGTCGGCACCGGCGCAGGCGCCGGAGAGCGACGTCGCGGCGATCCACGCGGCCGGCGCGAACTGGTGGCCGCTGCAGATGGCGCGCGAGCTGGATGATGCGATTCTCAATCTGCGCACCAATGAACTTGAAGTCGGCGTCTGGGTGCTGAAGACGCGCGGCAGCGCGGCTCAGGTGCTGGCGGCGGATGCGGCGTTGAAGGCAAATGCGGCCGACTGGCTGGTGCGCGAGACCATCGGCCACCTGCGCCGCACCTTTGCGCGCCTGGATGTTTCTTCGCGCACGATGATCGCGGTGATCGATGAGGGTTCCTGTTTTGCCGGCACGCTGCTGGAGCTGGCGCTGGCGGCGGACCGCAGCTATATGCTGGACCTGGCCGACGGCGATGGCGCGCCCGCGGTGGTGCTGTCGGAGCTTAACTTCGGCACTTACCCGATGGTCAACGGCCTGTCGCGCATCGCCACGCGTTTTTCGGGCGAGGCGCAACCTGTCGCGGGCGCGCGCGCGCTGCTCGGGCAGGAGGTTTACGCCCGTGCTGCGTCCGATGCCGGGCTGATCACGGTGGCGCCTGACGATATCGACTGGGCCGATGAAATCCGCCTGGTGATCGAGGAGCGCGCCTCGCTCTCACCCGATGCGCTCACCGGGCTGGAAGCGAGCTTGCGTTTCGGCGGCCCCGAGACCATGGAGACGCGCATTTTCGGCCGTCTTTCAGCTTGGCAGAACTGGATTTTCCAGCGGCCGAATGCGGTGGGCGCGGATGGCGCGCTTAAGGTGTTCGGCACCGGTCGCAAAGCAAAATTCAACTGGGAACGAGTTTAAGAAAGCCGAGACGAACATGTCGATCAATTACAGCGAACGTATTCCGAACAACGTCAATCTCGCCAGCGACCGCACCCTGCAGCGGGCGCTGGAGCATTGGCAGCCGGCTTTTCTCGACTGGTGGAAAGACATGGGGCCGTCGGACTTCCAGGGCAACGACGTTTACCTGCGCACCGCGATCGGCGTCGATGCGCAAGGCTGGGCTTCCTACGGCGCGGTGAAAATGCCGGACTATCGCTGGGGAATTTTCCTGGCGGACCAGGAAGCGGAGCGCAAGATCGGCTTCGGCGACCACATGGGCGAAGACGTGTGGCAGCAAGTGCCGGGCGAATATCGTTCCGTGTTTCGCCGCCTGATCGTCACCCAAGGCGACACCGAACCCGCCTCCGTCGAGCAGCAGCGCCTGCTCGGCCACACCGCGCCTTCGCTCTACGACTTGCGCAACCTGTTCCAGGTGAATGTGGAAGAGGGCCGGCACCTGTGGGCGATGGTCTACCTGCTGCACGCCTACTTCGGCCGCGACGGCCGCGAAGAGGCGGAAGAGTTGCTGATGCGCCACTCCGGCGACCAGGACAAGCCGCGCATTCTCGGCACCTTCAACGAGCCGATTTCCGACTGGCTGTCGTTTTTCATGTTCACCTATTTCACCGACCGCGACGGCAAATACCAGCTGAAAAGCCTGGCCGAGTCCGCCTTCGATCCGCTGGCGCGCACCACGCGCTTCATGCTCACCGAAGAGGCGCACCACATGTTCGTCGGCGAGACCGGCATCGGCCGGGTGATCCGGCGCAGCCTGGAAGTGATGAAGGAAATCGGCAGCGACGACCCCATGAAGGTGCGCGCCGCCGGCGCCATCGACCTCGCCACGGTGCAGAAGTACATGAACTTCTGGTTCTCCTCCGCACTGGATTTGTTCGGCTCGGAATCGTCATCCAACGCCGGCTCCTACTTTGCCAACGGCATCAAGGGCCGCCCGGACGAAGCCAAGTTTCCCGACCACAAGGAAATCGACACCGTCTACAAGCTCGAAGTGCCGGACGGCGCCGGCGGTGTCAAGACCGAAGACCTGGCGATGCGCAACGCGATGAACGCGGTGACGCGCAACGAATACGTCAAGGACTGCGAGATCGGCTTCAAGCGCTGGAACAAGCTGATCGAGCGCGCCGGTTTCAATGTCGAACTCAAGCTGCCCTCGGACCGTTTTCACCGCAGCATCGGCATCTGGGCCAACGTGCCCACCGGCCTCGCCGGCCAGCCGATCAGCCAGGGCGAGTACGACACGCTGCTCAAGTCCGCGCTGCCTTCGGATGAAGACCGCAGCTTCGTCAAAAGCCTGCAGCAGCGCGTGGTCGAGCCCGGCAAGATGGCGGCGTGGATCGCGCCGCCGGACCGGGGCATCAACAACCTGCCGGTGGATTACGAGTATGTGCGGCTGAGCTGATATCGCGGGCCGGAAAAAAGGGGCGCCTCTGGCGCCCTTTTTATCCTGCAGCCGGTCAGGCCGGCGGGCGCGGGACCGCGTACAGCACCGTTTCTTCGGTGTGTATGGTGTAGTGGTCGAGATAGTAGTCATAGTCCACGCCCATCGAATCGATCAGCAGGGGCAACTCCCAGATGTCGGCGGGGCGGTGGTAGAGCGAGATCGCCAGCTTCGGCCGCCAGCGCTTGATGCTCCGCGTCGCGCCGCGCAGGGCCGCGCCTTCGGCGCCCTCGATGTCCATCTTGATGAAATCGATGCGCGGCAACAGGCGCCGGGCGGCCATCTCATCGATGGTGGTGACGGTCACCGCCTGCGGCGATGGATTGCCGCTGACGTATGCGCCCGGGCCTTCGCCATGGATGTACAGCATTTCGACGTTGCTTTCGGACAAGGCGGCTTCGACGGCTTCGATACGGCCCCCGAGCCGTGGATTGGAGGCGAGGTTGGCGCGAATCACTTCGAGGTGGCCGGGCATGATGTCGAAGGCGAGCACCCGGCCGTCGGGTCCGGCGGAGGCGGCAAAGGCCAGCGCGGTGTCGCCGAAGCAGGCACCGGCGTCGATCACGATGTCCCCCGGCTCGACCTGGATCACCACGCCTTCGCGGCCGAAGTAGTATTGCTTGATCAGGAAGGTCCAGGCGACATTGCCTTCCCAACATTGCAGGTCGATGCTCTCGCCGTCAAACTCGATGCCGAAGCGGCCCAGCGGCCGTGGAAATCCGCTGATGCCGCTGTCCCCGGTTTGATAGCCGCGCGCCGCTTCGCGCATCGCCCAGTGCCGTTCGTTGTTGGTCGGCAGGCGCATGTGGGCGTGCCCGGACAGGCGGTACAGCAGCAAGTCGTCGTAGAGGTCGCGCGAGACCTTGTCCTTGAACAGGTTGCGCACCTGGGTCATCGGCGCAAGATGCTCGCGCATCATCTGATACCAGAGGAAGCTCCTGCGGGCGTCGCCTCCGACGGGCGTGCCGGGCGCGATATTGAAGCGCTCGTAGTCGAAATTGTTTTCCTGCAGTTCATCCAGGCCGGAAAAAAAGCGCGCCATCAGGTGGTCGAAAAACTCGCTTTCGGCGCCGGATGGCAAACCCGGCGCCGGCGCCGGCTTGCGCGAAGGAAAATTTTGTAAGATTGACTTCAGCATGGCGTTTCTTTCGCGGCAGCAAAGTGCCTTGGGGATTTTATGCCAAAGCGGGCGTGCCGTCGCCGGCAGCAGGACGGGCAGGCAGCGGCTGCGAGGAAGTGCCGTCGGCCTGCAAGTCGATCGGTCCGGTGGTCGATGCGCAGGTGGAGAAAGGCCTGATCACCCCGGTTGGACGGCTGCGGCCCAATGCTGACATTCAAGGGCTAGATGCGTTGCAGCCGGCCGATGCCACCTTACCGGCGCGGAACCGCGAACAACATGGTCTCCTCGTTGTGGATCGTGTAATGCTCCAGGTAATAGGCATAGTCCAGCCCGAGCGAGTCGATGTACAGCGGAATCTCGAATATGTCCGTCGGCTTGTGGTAAAGGGAGATCGTCAGCTTGGGCCGCCAGCGCCCCAGGGTTTTCGCGGCGCCGCGCAGGGCGTCGAGTTCGGCGCCTTCGATGTCCATCTTGATGAAGTCGATGCGCGGCAGCCCGCGCTCTTCGGCGAATCCGTCGATGGTCGCGACCTTCACCTTGCGTTCCGACGGCTTGTCGCTGACCAGCGCGCTGGAGCCTTCGCCGTGGATGTACAGGGCCTGGTCGCTGCGCTCGGCCAGGGCCGCCTCCGTCACTTCGATGCGGCTGGCCAGCGCCGGGTTAGCCTCCAGGTTGGTGCGGATGATCTGCATGTGCAGGGGCATGATGTCGGAGGCGTAGACACGGCCCTGCGCACCGGCGGCCGCGGCGAAGCCGAGCGCGGTGTCGCCGAAGCAGGCGCCGGCGTCGATCACGCAATCACCGGGCTGCACCTCTATCTTCACGCCGCCGCGATCGAAACAATATTGCTTGAGCAGGAAGCTCCAGGCGATGTTGCCCGGCCAGCATTGCACGTCGATCGGCTGGCCGAGGAATTCGAGCTTGAAGTAATACATCTCGCCCCAGGCCCCGCCGTATTGCCCGCGTGCGCGCTTGTAGCTGTGGGCCTGCTCGCGCAGGGCCCAGTGCTCCGGGGTATTGGCGGGCAGGCGCACGTAGGTGTGCCCGAGCATGCGGTAGAGCAGCAGGTGTTCGTAGAGAGAGCGTGAAGCCTGGTCTTCGAACAGGTCGCGCACCTGTTCCAGTTGAGCGGCGTGGTCGTGGACGAAGCGAAAGCCCTTGTAGTTTCGGGTGGCGTCCGGGCCGACTTCGGTGCCGGGGGCGACGGCGAAGCGCTCATAGTCGAAGTTGCCGGCCTAGGTCTTGCCGAGGCTGGCGAAAAAACGCTGCATCAGCCGGTCGAGAAAGTCGCTGTCCGGCAGTGCTGCCGGCTTGGCCGCCGCCTGGGGCGCGGCCTGCACCAATCCGCGAAACATCGACTTCAGCATGGCATTTCTTTCGCGCCGGTACGGCCTGTTGCCGGGGATTTTATGCCAAAGCGGGCGCGGCGTTGCCGGGCGCGGTATGCCGGGCATAAGTCCCGGCCCGCCGGGTGCCGCTTATACTTCATCCATAAGGAAGACACGGAGACGAGCATGGGAAAGACCCTGGAGGTACGCAAGCTGGCGGGCGCGCTGGGCGCGGAAATCCACGGCATCGACCTGGCGCGCGACCTGGACGCGGCGGCGACGAAGCAGGTGCGCGACATCTGGCTGGAACATGGCGTGGTATTTTTCCGCGACCAGGATCTGCCGCCGGCGCAATTCCTCGAGTTCGCGCAAAAGCTCGGCGAGGTGATCGAGTACCCATTCGTCAAAGGCATCGAGGGCTTTCCGCTGATCATCCCGGTGGTCAAGCTGGAGCACGAGCGCCACAACTTCGGCGGCATCTGGCATTCCGACACTGCATATCTGGAAACCCCGCCGATGGCTTCGATGCTGGTCGCGCGCGAGGTGCCGCCCTTCGGCGGCGATACCCTGTTCGCCAGCCAGTACGCGGCCTATGACGCGCTCTCGCCGGGAATGAAAAAAATGCTCGACGGCCTCTGCGCCGTCAATAGCTCGGCCAAGGCCGACGTCACGCGCACCCGCGAAGACCGCATCGTCGAGCGCGGCACCGAAGTGGCGCGGCAGGCCTTGCAGGCCGAGCACCCGGTGGTGCGCACGCATCCGGAAACCGGGCGCAAGGCGCTGTACGTGAACTTCGGCCACACGCTGCGCTTTCGCGACATGACGGAGGAGGAGAGCGCACCGTTGCTGAACACCCTGTTCGCCCATCAGGTGAAGCCGGAATTCACCTGCCGCTTTGTCTGGCAGCCGGGCTCGCTGGCGCTGTGGGACAACCGCTGCACCCAGCACAATCCGGTGAATGATTATCACGGCTACCGGCGCGTCATGCATCGCATCACGCTCAAGGGCGATAAGCCGCGCTAGGTAATTCCCGGTTCATGCGTGGCACCGCTTTTAGCGTTGCGCAAAAGAAAATCGCGCGGCAGGCGTAATCCCGGCGCGCGATTTCGGTGGCGCAAGCGAACTTACTGGTTGCCCATTTTCATCTGCACGGTGGCGGCAGCGGTGCCCTGGTCCTTGAAGTTCGCCGGGCCGGGTTCCTTGCCGGCGAAGTCGAGTTCGACCTTGGCGTTGTTCGGGTCCATGAAAAACAGCTGCCACAGGTCGACGCCACCTTCGGGCGCGTCCAGGCGGCGCAGTTCATAGCCGATCTTGTGCTCGTCGAGCAGCTTCAGGGTCGGCAGCAGGCCGGTGGCGGTGAAGGCCATGTGGTCCAGGGTGCCGGCGCGCAATTCCTGCTTGGAGCGGCCGCCGACCACGTGCAGGATAGGCACGCCGTCCTTGTACAGCCACCAGCCGGGAAAGCTGAAGTTCGGACGCTTGCCGACTTCCAGGTCGAGCATCTTGCAGTAGAAGTCGCGCGTCCCTTCCATATCGTCGGTGAGGATGGTGAAGTGGTTCATGCCGTGAATGGCCATGGAAGTCTCCTTTGTATGGGACGGCGCTAATGCGGCCCGATCAGCCGATTCAGCCGCCTACCGGGAAGATTATCGGCCAAGCGCCGGGCGCTGTCACCGGCTGACTCGGCGCGCCGTGGTTATGGGTTCCATGCGAGGTCCCCATGCGAGAGGTCCCATGCGCGAGGTTTCGTGCACGGCCGGCGCGGGCCGAGGCAAGGATCAAGCGGATCAACCAGCGGCCAGGTTCAGGGTCTGGCGGATCGCCCCGCGCAGCAGATCGGCCCGGTAGGGCTTGGTGACATAGCCGTTGGCGCCCAGCATCACGCCGCGCGCGATGTCTTCGCGCTCCGAGCGCGCGGTGAGCATGATCACCCGGGTTTCGGTGAAGGCGGGGTGGCGGCGGATTTTCGCCAGGTAGTCGAAGCCGTCTTCGGTGCCCGACAGGTCGACGTCCATCAAAATCAGGTCGGGCCGGCGCGGCGCCTTCAGGTGCGACACCAGTTCGTGGCCGTCTTCCGCCCAGGAAGTCTGAAAGCCCTCCTTGGCGACGATGTTCTGCGCCACCCGCGCCTGCAGGGCGTCGTCCTCGACGATCAGCACCAGGAAATTGTCCGGGCGGCTGCCGCTGCCCGGGTTGCCCGAGGCGAGGGCGAAAAAGCCGTTCTCGGTCACCGCGCGGGTGGTCGGGCCTGATTCGAGGGCCATCATGCGCGCGGTGGTGCGCAGCAGATGGTCATCGGCGCTGGGCTGCTCGCGCTTGAGCGCCAGGCGGATCTGCTCCACCGTGCGGTCGAAGCCGTCGTCGCGCTCCATCTCGACAAAGCCGTGATAGGCGAAACCCGGGCGCGCCGCCGCCTCCACCAGGTCCTGGCGCTCGAGCTCCTGCACCCAGGTCAGCAGGTCCGCCTGCGACAGGCCGAGGTCGAGCATTTCCGCATGGATGTCGGCCAGGCTGCGGCGGCCGTCGATGGCCGACAGCAGGCGCAAAAAGCCGCGCGAAACCCGGCCCCGCGGCTGCGCGAGGACGGCACTGCCTTCCTGGCTCAGGCGGAAGATCAGGTGTTCCGGCGGGGGATGGGCGGTAGCACTCATGTTTGAGGGAATATCTTAATCCAAATATGACAAATAGATTTAGTCGGGCAGCGCCTGCCGAAGAGCCATCTTCATCGTTTCCGGGCGAAACGGCTTGGTCAGGTAGCCGTCGGCACCCAGCAGCACGCCCTTGGCGATATCGGCGCGGTCGGCGCGGCTGGTCAGCATCACCACCCGCATCCACTGCAGCAGCGGGTGCGCGCGCATCTGCTTGAGCAGGGTGAAGCCGTCGGTGTCGGGCAATTCGACATCGAGCAGCACCAGGTCGGGCGCCGGGCGCGTGGTCATTGCCGCCGTCGCCTCGGCGCCGTCGCGCGCCACCTTCACCTGGTAACCGGCCGACTCCAGAATCTTGCTCACCATGGCGGCCTGCAACTCGTCGTCTTCCACCACCAGGATCAGGCGCTGCGCCCCCGGCGCCAGCGGCTGGCGCGGGCTGTCCGGACTCATGAAAAACCCCTCGCGGCCCATCGAACTGGCGGTCGAGGAAGCCTCTACCGCGGCCATCCGCGCGGTGCGGCTCAAGCCGTTTTCCGCCGGTGTGCTCGGCGTCTTGCCCAGTTCCGCCAGCCAGGGCTGGATTTCTTCGGCGATCTGCTGCACGTCCTGCTCCGCCCGCGCCGGGGCCGCCTTGGACGCCGCCCCTGCGGGCGGTGTCGGCGCCAGCGTGCGCGCGCGCGGCGGCGCCACGCTGGCCTGAACCGGCGCCGGCGCCGGTGCCGGCGTCTCGCGCTGGCGGCTGCGTTCGGCCGGGGTCAGGGCCTGCGCCGGCTCGATCATTTGCTGGTGCAACAGTTCGCTGATCCACATCTGCAGGTCTTCCTGGTCCAGATGGGGAAACAGCGCTGCCAGGTCGGCCACGCTGCGGGTGCCGTCGAGCTCGCGCAGCATGCGCCGGAAAGCCGGCGACATGGTGACCTTGGGATCGCCATGGCTGGCCTCGCCCAGCGCCGTACGGGCGTAGAACAGGCTGTCCTTGTCGATGAAAAAAAGAGTGGGCTTTTGCACGAAACGCCAATATTAGGGTTCAAAACCTGAAATAGCGCCGATCCGAAGCCGGTTGTTTCCGGGGCGGCCGCTGCGGGAAGAGATCCACGCGGCGCAATTGCGGCGTCATGCTTCCCGTAGTGAAAACACGCCTCCCAACAACTCGAACTACCCCTTTAGTCTACACAAATCCGGGGTCGGACAGGCGAATTCAGGCCGAACGTGAATTCTCCCTCAATAGAGTACAAAAAACACCTCCGGTTCACCCACGCATCGGTAACATGCGCCGGACGGTGCCGCGCATCCGCCGGGCGGCGGCAAATCAGGGGGCGGGCAACAGCCGGCTGACCGCCTGCTTGAGCATTTCCGGGCGAAAAGGCTTGGTCAGGTAGCCGTCGGCCCCCAGCACCACGCCCTTGGCGATATCGGCGCGAGCGCCGTGCCCGGTGACCATGATCACCCGCACGGCCTGGGTGGCGCGCTGGGCGCGGATGCGCTCCAGCAGGGCGAAGCCGTCCATGTCCGGCAGGTCGACATCGAGCAATACCAGGTCGGGCACCGGCTTTTCGCGCAGCGCCGCCAGCGCCTGCTCGCCGTTGTAAGCCATGCGCGCCTGATGGCCGTCGCGCTCGAGGAAGCTGGCAATGATCTTCGCCTGGATCTCGTCGTCCTCCACCACCAGTACCAGCCCGGTGCGCGCGGCGACGCGCTTTTTGCCCTGCTCCGGATTGAGGAAGAATCCTTCGCGGCCGATCGAATCGGCGGCGCTGCGCGCCTCGATGGCGGCCAGGCGCGCGGTGCGCTCCAGTTGCGCCGGGCGCGGCCGCGGGCCGGTACTCTCGATGTCCTTGCTCGCCAGCCAGGGACGGATTTCGGCGGCGATTTTCTGCACCTGCATTTCCGCTGCCGGGGCGTTGGCGCGCATGCGCAGGCGCTGGCTGGTGGTCAGCGCGGGCGCGCGCTTGATCATCTTCTGCCGCAGCAGTTCGCTGATCCACAGGCGCAGGTCCGCGGCGTCGAGCTGGGGAAAATGCGGCGCCAGTTCCGCCAGGCTGCAGGTGCCGTCGAGCAGGCGCAGCATGCGCCGGAAAGCCGGCGACATTTTGGTTTGCGGGTTGGCCTGGCTGGCCTCGCCGGCGGCGGTGCGCACGAAAAAAATGCTGTCTAGATCCACGGCCTGTCTGCGGGTGTATGTTTGACTGATTGTGGAACCGTGCTGCTACCGCTGCAGTTTACAGGCTGCGGCGGTAGAGCGCCGCAGGAGATTCAGATCGGGTAGATCAGCGAATTCGGGATCAGCTCGCTGTCGAACACGCACCACTTTTCGGCGAAGCGCAGCCGTCCGCCGTCCTCGACGATGGTGTCGATATAGCGGCCGACGTTGAACACCTCGGAGAGCGCGTTCTGCTTGGTGCGGAACACTGCATAGTTCGCCTGGGTCAGGATGCGCTGTTTGCCCTCGACTTGTTCCACCCCGCGCACGAACAGGCCGGAGAGGATGTGGCGCTGGTAGTAGGGCTGATGGAATAGCGTGTTCTGCATGCCGTAGACGCGGTCGATCAGCATGCCGCGGCTTTCGGCGGCCATGGTCGCCAGTTGCAGCTTGCGGTCGTAGTTTTCACGCGGCATCACCTTGTAGGTGCACACCTCGGTGAAAAATTCCGGCCACTCGTCGAAGCGCGCCTCGTCCAGGCAGGCGATGTACTGACCATACAGGTCTTCGATGCGCAGGCGCAGGTCGACCGAGACGGGTTCGTGATCGGATTCTCGTGACCTCATAGGCCCATCACCTTGCGGTAATAGCCGTACATGCCGCGAATCAGGGTCTCGGTCACCATGTGGTCGGTATTGCCGATCTCGCGCCCGCCGAGTTCGGCGATGGTCTGGTAGTCCGGGTGCTGGTTGAAACCGACTTGCGAGAGCTCGATCACCTCACCGTCGTCGGCGGAGACGAAACCGGCCGGTCCGAACAGGTTGGCCTGGCGCAGGCGCCGGCGCGTCATCTCCGGCGTATCGTCCTCGAAGCCGAAATGGGTCCAGACGAAATCGAAGGCATTCGGCCCCTGCGGAATGATCTGCCGGGTCGAGATCGAATTGACGTTGTGCTGGATGATCAGCGAGGGAAAAATCGTCTGCATGCAGGCCGACGGCCCCTTCCACCAGGCCTCCGGCACCACGTCGAGAACGCGGTCGTCCTTGAGTGCCATGTCGGCCTTGAAGCTGCTGACGCCCTTGGTGACTTCGCCGGCGCCGCCGTCGTTCTTGCGGCTGATCATCGCCGCGTGGCGGCCGTGGCTGTCCATCACCATCTGCGAGCGCTGGTCGGCGCGCCACAGGCCGAAGGTGATGAACCAGGTGTGCAGCAGGCCGGGATGGTAGGGGTCCTTGATGTTCTCCTGCATCAGTTTCCAGTTGCCCGGAATGCGCTGGCGCGAATAGCCGAGGATGGTCAGGCCGCGGCCGTCGAAGGCGCGCTCGAACCAGGGCTTGAGTTCGCCGAGGTAGGCATCGAAGTCCTCGACCGAGTGATCGAAGGAGGCGAACACCACGCCGTTTTTCTCCGCCACTTTCAGCTTGGTCAGGCTATGGTCTTCCAGCTTGAAGTCCGCTGGCATGCCGCCGTTGATCTTGCCGTCCTGGCGCACGCCGCGCCGAAACGGCAGGCCGATGAGATTGCCCTTGAGGTCGTAGTTCCACTGGTGATAGGGGCAGACGAATTCTTTTGCCTTGCCGAAGTTCTGCTGACAAAAAGCGACACCCCGGTGAGCGCAATGGTTTTCCACCACGTTGATGGCGCCGTCGTTGTCGCGCACCATGATTACCTGGCGCTCGCCGATGAAGGTGCGCTTGAAATCGCCGGCTTGCGGGATCTCCGCCGCCAGCCCGACATAGCACCAGTGTCCCTTGTAGAAGATGCGCTCCAGCTCTTCCTTGTACAGAGTTTCGTCGGTGTAGGTGCGATAGGGCACGCGCGAAGTCGCGTCCTCGTGCCAGTGCCATTGCACCGGCTGGTGCGCCGGTTCGGGGGCTGGCTGGGTCAAGCCGCGGTCGGGGGCATTCATCAGGAGTCTCCTGCGCAGGCGCGCATTGTCGTTTGTGCCTTTCACGCCACTTTAGACCTCGCGCGACTCGCATGCAATCATCCTGGTGAATATATGGTATTTTAAATTCATATATTGAATGGGAAGCCGTCATGAACCTCGCCAGCCTCGACCTCAACCTGCTGCGCGTTTTCGACGCTGTGTACACCC
Organism: Burkholderiales bacterium; assembly: GCA_036271855.1. GTDB lineage: Bacteria > Pseudomonadota > Gammaproteobacteria > Burkholderiales > JAEUOS01 > JAQGMJ01. Next base: position 11,274 of record DATAZV010000346.1, on the reverse strand, counting down.
ACCGCAACGTCTCCACCGCCGCCGCGGCGCTGGCCATGAGCCAACCCGCGGTTTCCAATGCGCTCAAGCGCCTGCGCCGCGAATTTTCCGACGAGCTTTTCACCCGCAGCCCGCAAGGCATGAACCCCACCTCGGCCGCCGACCGTGCTGCCACCACCGTGGCCCAGGCACTGACGCTATTGCGCGAAGGTCTGGAACCCAGCCCCGCGTTCGATGCCGCCCGCTCGCGGCGCAGCTTCACCCTGATCATGTCGGACATCGGCGAGATCGTGTTCCTGCCGGAGTTGCTGCGCTTTTTGCAAAGCGCGGCACCGCAGGTGCGCATCGAAGCCGTGACCCTGCCGGTGCGCGAGGCGCGTCTGGCGATGGAAGCCGGCGCCGTTGATCTGGCAATCGGCTTCCTGCCGGACCTCAAGGCCGGCTTCTACCAGCAGCGGGTGTTCGAGCAAAAGTATGTGTGCATGCTGCGTCAGGGCCACCCGCAGATCGGGGACTCGCTGACGATGAAAGGCTTCATCGCCGCCCGCCATGCCGTGGTCAATGCCGAGGGTACCGGACACGGCATCGTCGAATCCATGTTCGAGCGTGCCGGCCTGGCGCCGGAAATGGTGGTGCGCCTGCCGCACTTTCTCGCCGCGCCGATGGTGGTGGCCGCCACCGACCTGGTGGCCACCGTGCCGCAAAAACTCGGCGAGGCCTACGCCAGGATGCTGCCGCTGCGCTTGCTGCCGCACCCGCTGAAAATCCCCGCCTTCCAGGTCAACCAGTACTGGCACCGGCGCTTTCACAAGGACCCGGCGAACCAGTGGCTGCGCGGACATTTCGCGCGGCTGTTCCGCGAATAAGCTCAGCGCTTTGTGGTGACGACCGGGCGCAGGAACTGGTCGATGACCGTCACCAGCGCCTTCTCCTGCCCGGCGTAGAAGTGGTCGGTCTGTTCGATCTCCACCTGCCGGCTGCCCTTGGTCGGGTCGAGTTGGCGGCGGCGCTCCGCGGCAGTGGCGCGCACCGCCGGCAGGTCGTTCTGGCCGTAGACGTCGAGCATCGGGAAGCGGTAGGTGCCGGTGACGGGCCGGTAGGTCTGGCTCATGCCGAGCGCCACCCAGGCGCGAAACGGGTTGTCGGCTTCGCGCGTGCCGAAATAGGCGTCGGCCATGCGCGAGCCCATGCTGTGCGAGACCAGCACGATATTGGTCTGGCCGCGGGCCTTGAGCCAGTCCACCGCGCGCGCGATGCGGTCGGCGGCATCCGGAAACAGGCGCGCATATTCCTCCTGCGGCGCGTCTGCCGCCAGTACCGGCATCTGGATCGCCAGGGTGTTGTAGCCCAGATCGGAAAGGCGGGTGCGCAGCACGCCGATGATGCCATGGTCCGGGTGCACGCCCAGGCCGTGAACGATCACCACCGTGGCCACCGGGTTCGGCTCTTCGGTGTACAAGCCGAGGAATTCGCGGTTCGAGCGGCCGGATTTGATCATCACCGCGTCGCCCACCACCAGGCCGGGTTTCACCTCATCGAGCCAGCGTCTTTCGCGGGCGTAGTCCTGGGCGAAGGCAGCGTTGAAGGTGCAAAGTGCAAGCAGGGCGGCGTAGGCAGCGCGCAAAAGTGCAGTCATGGATTTGCGGGATCGGTGAACGGCGTAAGGAAGGGCGCGCCAAAGCAAGGCGCGGACCCGGCTCGAGTGGTTCTTGCAGGGTTTGGACAGCATTGTCGCCCAGGCGGTTCACCGATGCGCCGTTCGCGGCGCGCTACCCCGGGGGTGGTACCATCTCGCCCGGAAGTCGGGCCGGACGATCGCTGGTATTTCGGGCAACTGAAATGCCAGAGGAAAGTCGGGGCACCATAGAGCAGGATAGCGGCTAACGGCCGTCCGTTATAAGGCTTCGCAAGGAGCCGAAGGCGAGGACCAGGGCCACAGAGACGAGCGTATTAAGTTACGGTGAAACGCGGCAACCTCTATCCGGTGCAACACCAAATAGGCATGCATTGAAGCGGCTCGCCGAGCATGCGGGTAGGTGGCTTGAGCCGGCGGGTAACCGCCGGCCTAGAGGAATGGTCGTCATAGGCAGGCAACTGCCCGTAACAGAACCCCGCTTACAGGCTCGACTTTCATTGAACACTCAAAAGTACACACCTACTTTTGAGTGGCTTGGCTAGGCAAAATCGCTGGCGAAGCCGGACGATTTTTTGGGACTAAAAGGCTTACGAAAGGGCGCCCGCGCGGGACGCTCTACCATTCATGGCGACTTCATCAACTGATCTTCCGGTTCAATACTTCCTCGGGCGCGATGGGGCGCGGCTGGCCTATCGGGAGGTGGGGAAGGGGCGGCCGGTGGTGTTGATTCATGGCTACTTCTCCACTGCGACGGTCAATTGGGTGAAGTACGGGCATGCGGCGCAATTGGTGGCGCGGGGATTCCGGGTGATCATGCCGGACTTGCGCAGCCACGGCGACAGCGCGAAGCTGCATGAGGCGGTGGCGTACCCGAAGGATGTGCTGACCGACGACGGGCTGGCGCTGGTGGCGACCCTGGGCCTGACCGACTACGACCTCTGCGGTTATTCGCTGGGCGGGCGCACGGTGCTGCGCATGCTGTTGCGCGGGGCGGCGCCGCGCAAGGCGGTGGTCGCGGGCATGGGGCTGGACGGCATGCTCGACACCGGCGGGCGCGGGGAGTTTTTTCGCCGCGTGCTGAGCAATCCCGGCGCCTTCAAATCAGGCTCGCTGGAGTGGATGTCGGAAGCCTTTCTCAAGACCGTCGGCGGCGACCCGCTGGCTTTGCTGCATATTCTCGATACCTCGGTCGATACGCCGCGCGATGACCTGGCGGCAGTGAAGGTGCCCGTGCTCACGCTGTCGGGCGTGGACGACCATGACAACGGCTCGGCCGAGGAATTGGCGCAAGCTCTGCCGGATGGACGCTACGGGCAACTGCCCGGCAACCACATGAGCGCGGTGACCAAGCCGGAACTGGGCGCGGCCATCGCCGACTTCCTGAGCAGTTAAGACTGCGTATTGTGCGCATGCGCAAACGCCGCTTTGACGGACTGGTAGACTGCGGTCCCTCTGGATTTTTGAGCGATGACCATGCTTTTTCCCGGATTTGAAACCCGCCGCATCGCCGGTGACGGCGCGGAAATCAACCTGGTCTGCGGCGGCAAGCGCGACGGCAAGGGTTTGCTGCTGCTGCATGGCCACCCCGAGACCCACGCGATCTGGAACCTGATGGCGCCCAAGCTCGCCGAGAAGTATTTCGTCGTCGCCGCCGACCTGCGCGGCTACGGCGACAGCGAAAAAATCAAAGGCTTGCCGGATTCCAGTAATTATTCCAAGCGCACCATGGCGCTGGACCAGATCAAGGTGATGAAAGCCCTGGGTCATGAGCGTTTTCTGGTGATCGGCCACGACCGCGGCGCGCGCGTCGCCCACCGTCTTTGCCTGGACCATCCGCAAGCGGTCGAGAAGGCCGTGCTGCTGGACATCTGCCCGACGCTTGCGATGTACGAGCAGACGACGATGGAATTCGCGCGCCAGTACTGGCACTGGTTTTTCCTGATCCAGCCGCATCCTTTTCCCGAGACCGTGCTGGGCGCCGACCCGGAAGTGTTCATCCGCAAGCACATGAGCCGCGGGCCGAAGGGGCCGGGGCTGTTTCACCCGGAAGCGTTTGCCGAGTACATCCGCTGCGCGAAAATTCCCGGCACCATCCACGCCTTTTGCTCGGACTATCGCGCTGCCGCCGGCATCGACCTGGAGCACGACCGTATCGACCGCGCAGCCGGCAACAAGGTGACGGTGCCCCTGCGCGTGTTCTGGGGCCGCGACGGCACCATCGCGCGCTGCTTCGATGCGATGAAAATCTGGGGCGACTACGCGAAAGACTTCGACGGCAGCGCCGCGCCCAGCGGGCACTACGTGCCGGAAGAGGCGCCGGAGTGGCTGCTGGAACAAGTGCAAAAGTTTTTCTAATCACCAAACTCAAACCGAGCGAGACAAGAAATGGCCAAACACAGAATCGCAGTAATTCCCGGCGACGGCATCGGCAAGGAAGTGATGCCCGAAGGCCTGAAGGCGGTGGACGCCGCCGCGCGCAAGTTCGGCATCGACCTGCACTTCGATCATTTCGACTGGAGCTGCGACAACTACGCCAAGCATAACTACTGGATGCCGGCCGACTGGAAAGACAAGATCGGCGGCCACGACTGCCTGTTTTTCGGCGCCACCGGCATGCCCGACATCGTGCCCGACCACGTTTCCCTTTGGGACTCGCTGATCAAGTTCCGCCGCGAGTTCGACCAGTACGTCAACCTGCGCCCGGTGCGCCTGATGCCCGGCATCAAGTCGCCGCTGGCCGACCGCAAGCCCGGCGAGATCGACTTCTGGATCGTGCGTGAAAACACCGAGGGCGAATACTCTTCCTTGGGTGGCCGGATTTTCGAAGGCACCGACCGCGAGATGGCGCAGCAGATTTCCACCTTCACCCGCAAGGGCACCGACCGCATCCTGAAATTTGCGTTCGACCTGGCGCAAAGCCGCCCGAAGAAGCATCTCACCTCGGGCACCAAGTCCAATGGCATTTCCATCACCATGCCCTACTGGGACGAGCGCGTGGTCGAAATGGGGAAAAAATATCCCGAGGTGAAGTGGGACAAGTTCCACATCGACATTTTGTCGGCGCATTTCGTTGCGCGTCCGCAATTCTTCGACGTGGTGGTGGCCTCCAACCTGTTCGGCGACATCCTCTCCGACCTGGGGCCGGCCTGCACCGGCACCATCGGCATCGCACCCTCGGGCAACATCAATGCGGACCGCGTATTTCCCTCGCTGTTCGAACCGGTGCATGGTTCGGCGCCGGACATCGCGGGCCGTGGCATCGCCAATCCGATTGGCGCGATCTGGTCCGGCGCAATGATGCTGGAGCACCTGGGGTACCCGGCTGCGGCGGCCGCCATCGTCAAGGGGATCGAGACCGTGCTGGAACCATCGTCGGGCGCGCCGCGTACGCCGGACATCGGCGGCAAGGCGAAGACTGCCGACCTCGGGGCGGCGATCGCCGAGGTCATCGGCAAATAGTGGCAGTGAAATTCGCGCCGGTCCTGCCGGCGCGAATGGCCGCGCCGGACTAGATCCGGCCCATCAGCAACAGCACGACCAACACCACCACGACCAGACCGACACCGCTGCTGGGGTAATAGCCCCAGGAACGGCTGTGGGGCCAGGTCGGCAGCGCGCCGATCAGCAGCAGGATGAGAACAATCAGAAGAATGAGGCCCATGTTTTTTCCTTGTTTGGATCAGTCGGCCATGTGCAGGCCGAGGGAAATCACGTCCTGCAAGTCCTTGTCTTCGTCGTAGTCTTCGAACAGGTCGTCGTCCATGCCCGCGATCTCGCCGTTGCCCTCAAGGGCCAGCGAGGCGAGATCGCCGAAGCCACCATTCAGGGCCGATTGGGCGGGGTCGAAATATCCGGTGTCGATGTGCTTGGCCATGATGGAACTCCTTTTGCGCGGTGGCGGGGCTTCCGATGGCTAAAGAATGCCGCCTTCCCCATGTTGCCGCTGTAGGACAAGCGCGGTTTTGGCTATAGGACCCGTCCGAAGTGCGTGCTGGCGCACCTGCGGGGTTCGATCACCATGCACAGTCTGGCCTTCGGGAGGCTGGAAGGCGCTTGCGGGACCTGCGCCGGCATGGATTGCGCAATCAATTGCGGATAGAATTGCTCAATTCGTCGAAAGAAACAAGAACGCGCGGTGTCGGTTCATCTGCTGCCGCTACGTATCCTGTTCAATAAAAACGAGCGTTTCAATCAATCCTCAACAGGAGACAATCCTCATGAAAACCACCATCGGCCTGCTGGCCGGCGCCGCATGCGCGCTGATCACGGGCGCGGCCGCCGCCCAAGGCTACCCGGGCGGGCGCCCGGTGACCCTGGAAGTGCCGTTCGCCGCCGGCGGCCCCACCGACATCGTGGCGCGCCAGCTGGCGCAGGCGATGACCAAGCCGCTGGGCACCACGGTGATCGTCGACAACAAGCCGGGGGCGGGCGGCACCATCGCTTCCGAATTCGTCGCCAAGGCGCCGCCGGACGGCTACACCCTGCTGCTGCACCACATCGGCATGGCGACCTCGCCGGCGCTGTATCGCCAACTGCGCTTCAACCCGCTGACCGACTATGAGTACATCGGCCAGGTGGTCAACGTGCCGATGACGCTGGTGGCGCGGCCGACCTTTCCGGCCAACAACATGAAAGAGCTGGTGGCCTACGTCAAGGCCAATGCCAAGAAGGTGAACCTGGCCAATGCCGGCCTGGGCGCCGCCTCGCACCTGTGCGGCCTGCTGTTCCAGACCGCGATCCAGACCGAGGTGCAGACCATTCCCTACAAAGGCACGGCGCCGGCGATGACCGACCTGCAGGGCGGCCAGGTCGACCTGCTGTGCGACCAGACCACGCAGACGACACAGCTGATCCAGACCAAGCGCGTCAAGGCTTACGGCGCCACCACCGCCAAGCGCATCTCTTCGCTGCCGGACCTGCCGACCATGGCCGAGCAGGGCTATCCGCAGTTCGAAGTGGTGATCTGGCACGGCGTCTACGCCCCCAAGGGCACGCCCAAGCCGGTGGTCGACGCGCTGGTGAAGGCATTGCAGGCAGCGGTGAAGGACCCCGGCTTTCACTCGGCGATGGACAAGCTGGGCACCGTGGCGGTGGCCGATGCCGACGTCACCCCGGAAGGCCTGCGCAACCACCTGAAGGCCGAGATCGACAAGTGGACGCCGATCATCAAAAAGGCCGGGCAGTACGCCGACTGACGAAGCAAAAACGGGCGGCGGCGCGGCTGCTTGCGCGCATCCGCCGCCCCCCCGCATCGCGTATCATCGCGCACCATGAACGTAGACACCCTGCGCGCGCTGCAAGCGCCGCTCAAAGCCGCTTATCGCGAAGACCCGCAAGCCGCCCTCGTCACCCTGAAGGCGCAGGGCGAACTGGGCGATGAATCCATCTCCTGCAAGGTCGATACCGGCCGTGCGCTGGTCGATGCCGGCCTGCATCCGGCTTCCGGCGGCAGCGGCGCGCAGGCCTGCTCCGGCGACATGCTGCTCGAAGCTCTGGTCGCCTGCGCCGGCGTCACGCTGAAGGCGGTGGCCACCGCGCTGGAAATCAAGATTCGCAAGGGTACCGTGCGCGCCGAGGGCGACCTCGACTTTCGCGGCACCCTGGGGGTGGACAAGCAGGCGCCGGTCGGCTTTCGCGACATCCGCCTGAGCTTCGAGCTCGACACCGACGCCAGCGCCGAACAGCTGGCGACGCTGCACAAGCTGACCGAGCGCTATTGCGTGATCTACCAGACCCTAAAAAATCCGCCGGCGCTGGCGGCGGCCTTCGAGCGCGCCTGAGCGGCGCACGGCGGCCTTAGGCCTGGTCGAAACATTCCGGCCAGGGGATACCGGCGGCGCGGCGCTGCAAGGTGGCGCGCACCCGTGCCAGCACCGGCGACCAGTCGCGCACCTTCTCCTGCGCCACCATGCGCATCGCCGGGTACCAGGGCGTCCGCGTGCCGGCCTCGGGCCAGAAATAGCCGCGGCTTTTTTTCACCAGCAATAGGGTCGGCACCCCGAGCGCACCGGCCAGGTGGCCGACCGCGGTGTCGACCGCGACCACGATGTCGAGCTGGCGCAGCAGTGCGGCGGTGTCGGCGAAGTCGCCGAGTTCCTCCGTGACATCGATCACCGCGGCACCGGGTAAAAGGTCCGCGGCCTTGGCGATGCCCGCCCCTTTTTGCAGGCTGACGAACACCACGTTTTCGAGGCCGCCCAGGGCGGCGAGTGTGCGGTCCGGCAGGTGCTTGTCGTAGCGCCCGCTCCAGCCGAGATCGACCAGCGGCGCCGAGGTGCTGGTCCACACCAGGCCCACCTTGAGGCGCTGTTCACCCTGCAGGCGGCGCTGCCATTGCTGCTGTTGCCGCGCCGGTGCTTCGAGGTAGGCGGGCCAGCCCGGCAGGGTGGAGAATTCGCTGGCCATCGCGCCGACGGCTTCGATCATCGAGCACTGCAGGTCGGCCTCGACCGCAGTGTCGAGGTCCACCGCCTGGTCGACATACGCCTGGCTGCCCAGCAACCCCTGCATCGGCTTGCGCACCGCGACGATCAGGCGTGCCGGGCGATGGACTTCGCGGATTGCGCGCGCGTAGCGGGCATAGGCGACGTCGTCGCCAAAGCCGCCCCAGTCGGTCCACAGTACCAGCGTCTTGCCGGCGAGCGCCTCGCCGCGCCAGGCGGGGAGGGCGGCGATGTGCGGCGCCGGGTGGCTGGGAGTTTCCAGGCGCACGCCGAACAGGCGATAGCCTTCCGGGTAATTGCTGCGCCCGAGCAGGCACATCACCAGTGCGAAGCGCACATTGAGGTCGTCCGGCGCCAGTGCGTAGGCAGCGCGCAGGTGGGTCTCGGCTTCGGCAAGGCGGGCGTCGGCGGAAATCAGCAGCGCCAGCGCGTAGAGAGCCTGCGGGTGGTTGGGGTCCAGGGCCAGTGCCCGCCGCAGCGCCCGCTCGCACTCGGCGTCGGCCGCCGCGGTCTCCACTTCATAGCAGACATGCGCGTAGGCCAGCAGGGTCTGCAGCGTAGCGTCATCGGCATGCGCCGGATTGCGCAGCTCGGCGCACTGCCGCTCGAAGGCGGCATGCGCCGCGCGCGCCTGCTCGGTACGGCCGGGTACCGCGCCGCTTGCGGGGCCGGGGCGCGCCGCGCGCCGGGTCAGCGAATGCAGGAGTTGCTTGAACATGCGGCGCGACGCGGGACCGAAGCGCTGCGCGCTAGTCCGCGGCGAGTCCGCGCCAGCGTTCCACCAGGCCCTGGGTTTCGACGCCGAACAGGTCGAGCACCCGGCCCACGGTGTGGTTCACCAGGTCGTCGATCGAATGCTGGGTCTGGTACAGCGCCGGCACCGGCGGGTAGATGATGCCGCCCATCTCGGTCACCGCCGTCATGTTGCGCAGATGCGCCAGGTTCAGCGGTGTCTCGCGCGTCACCAGCACCAGGCGGCGGCGCTCTTTCAGCGTGACGTCGGCGGCGCGGGTGATCAGGTTGTCGGCAAAGGCATGCGCCACCGCCGCCAGGGTTTTCATCGAGCACGGCGCGATCACCATGCCGGCGGTAAGAAAGGAGCCGCTGGCGATCGAGGCGCCGATGTCGCGCGCGTCGTGCGCGTAGCCGCCCAGGGCTTCGATCTCCTTTTTCGACATCGAAAGCTCATGCTGCGCGTTCAGCGCGCCGGCGTTGGAGACCACCACATGGGTCTCCCAGCCGGCCATGCCCTGCATCGCCTGCAGCAGGCGCACGCCGTAGATGCAGCCGGTGGCGCCGGTGACGCCGACCACCAGGCGCTTGGGTGTGGTTTCGGAGGCGTTGGTCATGGCGCACATTGTAGCCGCATGGCGCCGGCGCGGCAGGCGCATGTATCATGGCGCGCTATGCAAATCGAGCACGTCAAGACCTGCATCGCCACGCTGATTGGGCGCATCTCGCGGCGCGTGGTGGAGATCCGCGACCTCAGCCCGGTGAGCGGCGGCTCGATCCAGCCGGCTTTCCTCGCCACCCTGGCCGATGGCGGCAGGTTTTTCGTCAAGGTCGGCAACCCGGAGCAGCGCGAGCGCCTGCGTGCCGAGGCGCGCGGTCTCGAAGCCCTGCGCGCGACGCGGACGGTGCGGGTGCCGCAGACCTGGCTGGTAGGCGGCGAAGCACACTATTACCTGTTGCTGCTCGAACATCTCGACCTGCGCCCGGGCGACGCCGCGGCCCACGCACGCCTGGGCCGCGAACTGGCGCAGCTGCATCGCCACACCGCGCCGGACTACGGCTTCGAGCGCGACAATTACATCGGCGCCACGCCACAGGCGAATACGCGCATGGCCAGCTGGCCGCAGTTCTGGCGCGAGCAGCGTCTGCTGCCGCAATTGCGCCTGGCGCAGCGCCAGCCGGCGGCGGCGGCCTGGGTCGACCGCGGCTTCGAGCTGGCCGAGCGCATGGACGGTTTGTTCAGCGGCTACACACCGCAGCCCTCGCTGCTGCATGGCGACCTGTGGCCGGGCAATGCCGGCTTTGTCGCCGATGGCGAGCCGGTGATCTACGACCCGGCGGTCTACTACGGCGACCGCGAGGCCGAACTGGCGATGACCGAAATGTTCGGCGGCCTGTCGCCCGCCTTTCATGCCGCCTACAACGAAGCCTGGCCGCTGGATGCCGGCTACGCCACCCGCAGGGGTTTGTACCAGTTGTACCATTTGCTCAATCACCACCACCTGTTCGGCGACAGCTATGCGCCAGCCGTGCACGCGCAAATCGACGCGCTGCTCGCCGCCCTCAAGTAAAAGGAAACCCGCGATGCCCGCGATCAACATCAAGCTGTTTGAAGGCCGCACCAAGGAACAAAAACGCGAACTGGCCGAGGCGATCACCCGCGAAACCTGCCGCGTGCTCAAGTGCGGCCCGGACTCGGTGGACATTGTTTACGAAGACGTGAAAAAGGAAAACTGGGCCACCGCCGGCGTGCTCTGGTCCGACAAATCCGCATGAGTGGCAAGCTCTACCACCTGTCGGCGGTCGAGCTCAGCGCCGGCTATGCGGCCAAACGCCTGTCGCCGGTCGAGGTGACACAGGCGGTGCTGGCGCGCATCGACGCCGTCAATCCCCGCGTCAACGCCTTTTGCCTGGTCGACCACGAAGCTGCGCTGGCCGCCGCGCGCGCCTCCGAGGCGCGCTGGCACAAGGGCCGGCCCCTGTCGTTCATCGACGGTGTGCCGGCAGGCATCAAGGACCTGGTGCTGGCCCGCGGCTGGCCCACCCTGCGCGGCTCGAAAACCGTCGACCCGGCGGGCCCGTGGAACGACGACGCTCCCGCCACCGCGCGCCTGCGCGAAGCCGGCGCGGTGCTGCTGGGCAAGACCACCACCCCGGAATGGGGCTGGAAGGGCGTCACCGATTCGCCGCTCACCGGCATCACCCGCAATCCGTGGAACCTCGGCGTGACGCCGGGCGGCTCCTCCGGCGGCGCTTCCGCCGCGCTGGCCGCCGGCATGGGCGCGCTGCACGTGGGCACCGACGGCGGCGGCTCGATCCGCATTCCTTCTTCCTTCTGCGGCCTGGCCGGCATCAAGGCGCATTTCGGCCGCGTGCCGGCCTGGCCGCTGTCGCCGATGGGCAATGTCGCCCACGTCGGGCCGATGGCGCGCACGGTGCGCGACTGCGCCGGCCTGCTCGATGTTCTCGCGCGCCCGGATGCGC
>DATAZV010000345.1:0-4319 GCA_036271855.1 Burkholderiales bacterium | reverse complement strand
CTGCCCCATTTCGGAGCGGGCGATGCGCACCAGCACGGTGTCGTCGGGCTGGATCACCACCCAGGCGTTGAGTTCGGCGCCGGGCCCGGAGGCGCCGGTCTTGCTGACCTGGGTGGCGGTGTTCTCCAGCGCCTGGGCGTTGAAGGGCAGGGAGAAGCCCAGCATCATGCCGCCGCCGGCGGCCGAGCTGATGATGAATTTGCGGCGCGCGGCGCTGACGGGCTGGGTCGATTTTTTGCTTTGGCTCATGACGTTCTCCTCAGACCTTGGCCGCATCGACGACTGTCAGGCCGGCGGTGTGGTTGATGAGTTCGTCGGAGGCAGCCATCTTGCCGCCCTTGGCATTGAGGTCCGCCGCCAGGTGCACCGCCGCGCGTATGCGCTGGTAGGTGCCGCAGCGGCAGATGTTGCTCATCGCCTCGTCGATATCCTTGTCGGTCGGATGCGGATTGCTTTTCAGCAGCGAGGCGGCGGCCATGATCTGGCCGGACTGGCAGTAGCCGCATTGCGGTACGTCCACCTTGGCCCAGGCCACCTGCACCGGGTGATTGCGCTTGGCCGAAAGACCTTCGATGGTGGTGATTTTGTCGGTCGGTTTGATGCCCGACAATGGGAAGGAGCAGGAGCGCACCAGTTTGCCATTGATGTGCACCGAGCAGGCGCCGCACTGGGCCACGCCGCAGCCGTATTTGGTGCCGGTGAGACCGACGTGCTCGCGGATGGTCCACAGGAGGGGGGTATCGGGTTCGGCATTGACGTCGTACGTCTTGCCGTTTACGTTGAGCTTGGCCATCAGGGTCTCCATCGAATTGTTTTGGGTTGTATTCTTCTACACGCGTCACTTCCCGTGCGCGCCTGCTGCTGGTACTGTCCAACCACCCTACCGCGTTGCAACACAACTGGCGCGCTAGGATTGCACTCGCGAGTGCGCACGTCAAGCCCGCAAATCAAAAGGACTTCATCATGCCGGAAATCCATGACGCGAAAACCTATGACGCCATCGTGATCGGCACCGGCCAGTCCGGCCCTTCCCTGGCTGTACGGCTGGCCAAGGCCGGCAGACGCACCGCCATCATCGAGCGCAAGCTGTTCGGCGGCACCTGCGTCAACGTCGGCTGCATCCCGACCAAGACCCTGGTCGCCAGCGCCCGGGCGGCGCACGTGGCACGCACAGCGGCCGACTACGGGGTGATGATCGAAGGCGCCGTCAGGGTGGATATGGCAAAAGTGAAGGCGCGCAAGGACGCCGTGGTGGCCGAATCCAACACCGGCCTGGCGCACTGGCTCAGGGGCACGAAGAACCTGACGGTGATCCAGGGCCATGCGCGCTTTACCGGCCCGCACACGCTGGAGGTCAATGGGCAGGTGCTGGAAGCGCCGCAGATTTTCATCGACACCGGCGGCCGGGCGACGGTACCGGCGATCCCCGGGCTGGAGCAGGTGGCCTACTTCACCAACTCGAACATGATGGATGTCGATTTCCTGCCCGAACACTTGCTGATCGTCGGCGGCAGCTATATCGGCCTGGAGTTCGCGCAAATGTACCGGCGCTTCGGTGCCCAGGTGACGGTGATCGAGCACGGCCCGCGCCTGATCGCGCGCGAGGACGAAGAGGTGTCGCAGGAGGTGCGGCGCATCCTTGAGGCCGAGGGCGTGCAGGTGCAGTGCGGCGCGGAACAGTTGCGCGTGGCCAAACAGGGAACGCAGATCGAAGTCGGCTTCGAGGCGCAGGGCAAGGCGGGCAGCGTCACTGGCTCGCACCTGTTGCTGGCGGTGGGCCGTGTGCCCAACACCGACGACCTGGGCTGCGACCAGGCCGGCATCGCGCTGGACAAACGCGGCTACATCACGGTGGACGACCAGTTGCAGACCGGCGTGCCCGGGGTGTGGGCGCTGGGCGACGTCAATGGCCGTGGCGCCTTCACCCACACCTCGTACAACGATTACGAAATCGTCGCAGCCAATCTTCTCGACAATGATCCGCGCCGGGTCAGCGACCGCATTCCGATCTACGGGCTGTTCATCGACCCGCCGCTGGGGCGTGTGGGCATGACGGAGGCCGAAGTGCGCGCCACGGGCAAGCCGGCGCTGATCGGCAAGATGAAAATGGCCCGCGTCGGGCGGGCGCGCGAACGCGGGGAGACCAATGGCTTCATGAAGGTGCTGATCGATGCCGGGAGCAAGAAGATCCTCGGCGCGGCGCTGCTGGGCATCGAGGGCGACGAGGCGGTGCATGCGCTGGCCGACGTGATGTATGCGGGGGCGCCGTATACCGTGATCCAGCGGGCGGTGCATATACACCCAACGGTATCGGAACTGATTCCGACCTTGCTGGGGGATCTGAAGCCGCTGGTTTGAGGCGACTACGTTTGTGTTGGCGATACGCACTAACCTGACAAAACCTGAGGTTTTCTCCCAAGTCGTCAGGTGCAATGATAATAAATGCGGGTCTTTTTCCAGTTTTTTTCTCTTGGACCCAACACAAATGTAGTAAGTGGGGGCCAACACACCCGGGCCGGGAACCGGCCACGAAAATCGGAAAACAGTCTTCGATTTCGCAAGGCGCATGAGAACCAGGGCACCGCGCAAAAGCGGTGCCCTGGTTCTTAAGATACGCGAATTCCGCTGCGTGGTTGCATTAATTTTCCGTCACGTTTCAACACTCACACCGCGCGGAATTTCAGCTTGCGCTGATCGATGCCGAATTTGTCGGCCAGCCAGTCGATCATGATCTCCTGGCCGAGGGTCGGGTTGTCGTGCTGGCAGTGTTCGGCGCCGGTGCCTTCGGCTTGGGTGAGCACAAGCGTCACGTCGATGCCTTTGGATTTGGCGTAGTCGTGTACCTGCTTGACCGTCTCCACCCCGAGCACGTCGTGGCCGCCGTGCAGTACCAGATAGGGGCATTTCATGTCGTCGAGCACGCCTTCGAGCTTGAAGGGCTGGGCGATTTTCACCGCTTCGGCCATGCTCTTGGCGCCCATCACCCATTTCATGTGGCCGGCCAGCGCGTGATTTTCACCACGGTCGGCGAAGCGCTGCTCGATGTCCCAGATGGCGCCATGCGAAATGCACGCGGCCAGGCGATGCTCGCGGGCGCCGGCGCGGGCTGCGTAATAGCCGCCCATGGAGGAGCCGCTGACCGCGATGCGCTTGGTGTCGACGTCGTTACGTTGTTCCAGCCAGTCGATGCAGCGGCCAATCGGCACTTCGTAATCGTGGCGCGAATAAATCTGTTGCCGGCGCAGCGCCCCGCCCTGCCCCGGGCCATCGACCAGCAGGCAGGCGATGCCGCGCTGCACGGCGCCGTGGCCGGTCATGAACCAGAGTTCGTCCTTGAAGGAGTCCAGGCCGCCGACGGAAATCAGCACCGGCTGTTTGTCGCCTCCATTGGGGGACTTGATGAAATAGGCCGGCAGGGTCTTGCCGTTTTCATACGGAATTTCCACCACCTCGCCCGGCGGGTCCAGGTGCGCAAGCCACTTCTGGCTGGCCGCTTCGCATCGTGTGAACGTCGGCAAGCGCCGCGGATCGTCGGCCGCCAGCCAGAATTCGGCCGAGCGGAAATTGTCCGCCGCGCGCAGCCAGGCGTTCATCGCGGTGCGAATGTGCCCCGCTTTCGCCGCTTCGTCGCCGCGCGCGTCGTTGCGATTGGCCACCACCATCCATTCGTTGTGCCAGGAGTCGAGGTCGCCCGGAATCATCCGGCTGGCGGCCTGGAAGCATTCACTGACGCTGCCGCCGCCCTCCTGCGTTTCGCCGAGGGCGCGGCGGAACTGGTAGGACATGAAAAAGTGGTCCGGCCAGTGATGCCAGCCGAAGGGTTCGTATTTGGGTGGTGTTTCGCTCACGGCATACTCCAAAAATATCGCGCGCTCATCCACGCGCAATGTGACGGTTCAGATTTTTCGTAGTCTTTGAAATCAGTGAAATCGTCTGGCTCCGCCAGCGATTTCATACTGACTAGAACCAGGCAAAAGCGGAGCTTTCTTTTAAAAGAAAGCTCCCGCTTTTGCCTGCCCCTATTGGGGCTTGTACCCGATGTCCTTCACCAGCTTGCCGAATTTCGCGTAGTCGGCCTTGATCGCCTCGGCGAAATACTCTGGCGATTCGTTCATCACGATCAGGCCGGCGGCGATGAGCTTTTCCTGCACGTCGGGCTGGCGCATCGCGCGATTGAGCTCTTCGTTGAGGCGCTTGACGATTGCCGGCGGGGTGCCGGCGGGAGCGATGTAGCCGAACCAGCCGCCGGAGTCGTAGCCAGGCACGGTTTCGTTGGCGGTGGGCGTGTCCAGCCAGGGGGCGACGCGCACCTTGTTGGT
>DATAZV010000344.1:0-6146 GCA_036271855.1 Burkholderiales bacterium | reverse complement strand
CTTGATGCCGAGCTTGTGCTGCCAGGCTTCCATTGTCATGTGCGGCTGGCTGCCGATGCCGTTGGAGGCAAAGTTGATCTTGTCCGGGTTGGCCTTTGCGTACTCCACCAGTTCCTTCAGGTTGTTGAAGGGGGTGTTGGGCGCCGCCGTCAACACATGCGGCACGGTGGCGATTTGCGCGATGGCGCGAAAGTCGCTCATCGGGTTGTACTTCGGGTTGGGGTAGACGTTGGGCACCATCGCCATCACGCCCTTGACGGTGAAGAACAGGTTGTAGCCGTCGGGCGGCATCGTGGCCGCATACTCCGCGCCGATCAGCCCGCCCGCGCCGGCCTTGTTTTCGATGAACACGCTTTGGCCGAGGGCCTTCGACATGCGGTCGGCGATGAAGCGCGCGATCACGTCGGGCGAGACGCCGGGGGAATGCGGCACGACGATGCGGATCGGCTTGTTCGGGTAGCCCGCCTGCGCGCGCAGGGGCAGCGCAGCCATGGCACCGAGGGCGCCGGCGGCGCCGAGCAGGCGGCGGCGGGTTTGCAGGTTTTGTTGCAAGTTTTGTCTCCGAGGGTCCATCTGGAACTCCTTCTGGTTTTATCGGCAGCGCGTCAATTCGTTCACGGTGCGCGCTGCATCGGCGGCTACGATAACGCATCCGCTTTGTCCGGACAAGTGACGCATGCGGCGCATAAGGCGCGCGCCGTGAACCAAACTGCCGCGCGCCGTTATGATTTACTCTCTGCTTTCCCAAGAACCGCGGCGCCCTCATGATCGTCACCTCGCCCACCCCGCCCGCCTTCATTCTCGGCACCTGGTATCTCGACGAGGCCTACGCCATCGACGAAGCGGGCCATCGCCTGTTCGACCTCTACGGCGAAAAGCCCGACGGCCTGATCGTCTACGGCGCCGACAGCCGCATGGTGGCGCTGATCACCCACGACGGCCGCAAGCGCATCGACGGCGACCGCCAGGCCGCCCCGGCCGAGCAGCGCGCCGTCGCCTACGGCTCCTCCATCGGCTACGCCGGCCACTACTCGGTGGATGGCGAACGGGTGATCCACCATGTCGACGTTTCCACCTACCCCAATTGGGTCGGCACCGATCTCAAGCGCTTTTACACCCGCGAGGGCCAGGGAGAGGAAGAAAGCCTGACCCTGCGCACCCCGCCGCAAATGCAAAACGGCACCGTCACGGTGATGAAGCTGGTCTGGCGCCGCAGGCGCACCCGCCCGGCGGGCGTGCCCGCCTAGGCGACCGGCGCTGTTCGTGTAGGACAGCTACCGATAGCCAGCCGGCCCAAGCCGGCCTAGGCTGTACGCGCGCTCGATTGCGGGCGCTGCTTGCGGACAGCCACCATGCCGTTTCCCCTACTTTCCCCTCGCAGCAAGCTTGGCCGCGCCGGCCTGCGCACCGCCGCGTTTGCCTTCGGCTGCGCCGCGTTGGTGGCAAGCGTGCCGGGCTGCGCCGCGCCGGGGGCTGAGGGCGCCCACGTGACCCCGGTCAGCCCGCTCAGCATCGACGACGCGCTGGTGCGCAAGGGCGCCACCCTGGCGGCCATCGGCAACTGCGCCTCCTGCCACACCGCCGAGCACGGCAAGTCTTACGCCGGCGGCCGGCCGCTGGCCACGCCCTTCGGCACCATCTACGCCACCAACATCACGCCCGACCCCGAGACCGGCATCGGCCGCTACAGCAGCGCGGACTTCCTGCGCGCCATGCACGAAGGCATCGCGCGCGACGGCCGCCACCTCTACCCGGTGTTTCCCTACGACCACTTCGCGCTGGCCACCCCCGCCGACGTGCAGGCGATCTACGCCTTCCTGATGACGCGCGCGCCGGTGCAGGTACAAGTGCCGCGCAACCACCTGCCCTTTCCGGTCAGCGTGCGCGGCAGCGTGGCGCTGTGGAACGCGCTCTACCTGAAAGACGGTGTGCTGCAGCCGGTGCCCGGGCAAAGCGCGCAGTGGAACCGCGGCGCCTACCTCGCCGAGGCGCTGGCCCATTGCAGCGCCTGCCACACCCCGCGCAACCTGCTGGGCGCGGAAAAAAAGGCCCTGCCCTATGCCGGCGGTGAGGCCGACGGCTGGCACCCGCCGGCACTGAACCGGTCTTCCGCCGCGCCCACGCCCTGGACCAGCGAGCAGGTCTACACCTACCTGCGGCGCGGCAGCGAAGACGCGCATGGCCTGGCCGGCGGGCCGATGGCCGAAGTGGTGAGCAATCTCTCGCGCGTGCCGGATGACGACGTGCGCGCGATTGCCGTCTACATCGCCTCACTCAGCGCACAGCCTGCGCCAATCGCCAAAGCCCGCGCCGCTGAAGGCAGCAGCGGCGACGCCCAAACGGTGGCACGCGGCCAGGTGATCTACGCCGGCGCCTGCGCCAGTTGCCACGACGGCGGGCGCCGCGGCAACGGCGCGCTCGACCTTTCGCTTTCCACCGCCGTCGCCATGCCCACCCCCGCCAACCTGGTGCAGATCGTGCGCAACGGCCTCACCCCCGCCGCCGGCGAACGCGGCGCCTGGATGCCGGCCTTCGGCGCCGCCATCACCGACGCCCAGTTGGCCGACCTGGCCGCCTACCTGCGCGAGCACTTCGCCGGCAAGCCGGCGTGGAAAGACGTTGCCGGCGCGGCCAAAAAGGTCCGCGAAGAGCAGGCCAAACTCAGCCAAGCGAGCGCCAGATGATCACCCTCAACGTCAACGGCCGCGACCACCAGGTCGACGCCGACCCCGCCACGCCGCTGCTCTACGTGCTGCGCGACGAGCTGCAACTCAACGGCGCCAAATACGGCTGCGGCATGGGCCAGTGCGGCGCCTGCACCGTGATGGTCGACGGCGCGGCGGTGTTCTCCTGCCTGACGCCGGTGTCGCTGTTGCCGGGACGGCGCATCAAGACCGTCGAGGGGCTGGGCAGCGCGGAAAAGCCCGGCGTGGTGCAGCGCGCCTTCATCGAGGAACAGGCGGCGCAATGCGGCTACTGCATCGCCGGCATGGTGATGCGCGCGCAGGCGCTGCTGGAACAAAACCCTTCGCCGACGCCGACCCAGGTGCGCGACGCCATGAGCCCGAACCTGTGCCGTTGCGGCACCCACATGCGCATCCTGCGCGCGGTGGACCGTGCCGCCGATGCGATCAAGAGCGCCGGCGTCGACCTGAAGGAGGCCGGCAATGTCCGCACCGGTTGAAGACATCGACGGCGCCAAGACGGCAGACGCCGGCCTGGCCGTGACGCGGCGCCAGTTCATCGCCGGCGGCGGCGCGCTGGTGCTGAGCTTTTCGCTCGCCGCGCGCGCCCTCGCGCAGGACAAGTCCGAGTCCGGCGGCGACACCAAGCCGGCCGACGGCAAGGCTTCCGCCCTGCCAGGCAGCCTGAAAAAGACGCCCGAGCTCGACGCCTGGATCCGCATCGACGCCAACGGCGCCGCCACCGTGTTCACCGGCAAGGCCGAGCTCGGCCAGGGCATTCGCACCGCGCTGCTGCAGGTGGCCGCCGAGCAATTGTGCGTCGACTGGAACCGCATCGGCATCGTCACCGCCGACACCGAGCGCACCGCCAACGAGGGCTACACCGCCGGCAGCCACTCGATGCAGGACAGCGGCACCGCCATCCTGCACGCCGCCGCGCAAGTGCGCGAGCTGCTGGTCGGCCTGGCCGCGACACAATGGAACCTGCCCGCCGCGCAACTCGTCGCCCAGCACGGCGAAGTGCGCGCGCCCGACGGAAAACGCATCGGCTACGGCGCGCTGGTGTCAGGACAGAACCTCCACGTCAGCGCCGCGCCCACCTCGCGCCTGATCGACCCCAAGACCCACGCCTACATGGGCAAGCCGGTGCCGCGCGTCGACATTCCCGCCAAGGTCAGCGGCGGCGCGGCCTACGTGCAGGACATGCGCCTGCCCGGCATGGTGCACGGCCGCGTGCTGCGCCCGCCTAGCCGCGGCGCGCAACTGGTGTCGCTCGACAGCGCGCCGGCCAGCCGCCTGCCCGGCGTGCTGAAGGTGGTGCGCGACGGCAGCTTCGTGGCGGTGATCGCCGCGAAAGAGTTTCAGGCCATCGTCGCCGTCGATGCGCTGCGCCGCGCGGCCAAGTGGACCGACGGCCCGGCCCTGCCCGCGCAGCAAAACATCTACGCCACCCTGCGCGCCCTGCCGAGCGAAGACGAAACCATCTCCGACATCCGCAATGACGGCGGCACCGGCGTGCGCACGGTGAATGCCACTTATCATCGCCCCTACCAGATGCACAGCTCGATCGGCCCCTCCTGCGCGGTGGCCTGGCTACAGGGCGACAAGATGACCGTATGGAGCCACGGCCAGGGCGCGTTCCCTTTGCGCAAGGCGATCAGCGACCTGCTGCAGTTCCCGCCCGAGCGGGTGCATGTGATCCACACCGAAGGCTCGGGCTGCTACGGCCACAACGCGGCGGACGACGCCGGCGGCGACGCCGCGCTGCTGGCGCGCGCCCTGCCCGGGCGCCCGGTGCGGGTGCAGTGGATGCGCGTCGACGAGCACACCAGCGAACCCTACGGCCCGGCGATGATCAGCCAGGCGCGCGCCACGCTAGCTGCCGACGGCAGCGTTGCCGAGTGGCAATATGAGGTGTGGAGCAACACCCACTCCACCCGCCCGGGCAGCGCCGGCGACCTCGCCGCCGGCCCCACCCTGGCCACGCCCTTCACGCCGTCGAAGCCGCAAAAAATTCCCCAGCCCGAAGGCGGCGGCGACCGCAACAGCGTGCCGCTGTACAAATTCCGCAACTCGAAAGTGGTGCACCACTTCATTCCCGCGATGCCGCTGCGGGTCTCGGCAATGCGCGGCCTGGGCGCCTACATGAACATCTTTTCCCTCGAGAGCTTCATGGACGAGATGGCCACCGCCGCCGGCGCCGACCCGGTGGAATTTCGCCTGCGCCACATGGAAGACAAGCGCGCGCGCGAGGTGATCCAGGCAGCCGCCGCGCGCTTCGGCTGGTCCGCTTACCAACAAGCACGCGGTCGCGGGCGCGGCTTCGCCTTCGCCCGCTACAAGAATCTCGGCGCCTACCTGGCACTCGCCATGGAAGTCGAAGTGGACCATGAAAGCGGGCGCATCCGCGTGCTGCGGGTGAACGCCGCGGTCGACAGCGGCGAGGCGGTGAACCCGGACGGCATCCGCAACCAGGTGGAGGGTGGCGTGGTGCAGTCCCTCTCCTGGACCATGTTCGAGGCGGTGCGCTTCGCCGGCACGCGCATCCTGAGCCGCGACTGGTCGAGCTACCCGATATTGCGTTTCGGCGACGCACCCGGGCGCATCGACATCCAGGTGATGGAGCGCCCCGGCCAGCCGTTTCTGGGCACCGGCGAAGCCTCGCAGGGGCCGACCGCCGCCTGCCTGGCCAACGCGGTGGCCGATGCCACCGGCGTGCGCATGCGCGAGCTGCCCTTGTCGCCGGCGCGCATGAAGGCGGCGATCGGCGTTTAGGTGCGGGCAGCCTGAAATGAAAATGCCACCAGCCACGGGGTAAAATCCGTAACACCCCTGGCGCCACCGCTGCCGCAGGCGTGACAGCCACAGCCGCGTCCCAGTCCGCATCAACGGAAATAACAATATGGCAGAAAACGCCCTTCCCACCTCGCTGCGCATCCACCAGTTCGCCGGCCTGGCCCCCGGCCCCAAGCTGATCGTGCTGGGCGCGGTGCACGGCAACGAAGTCTGCGGCACCCGCGCCATCGAGCGCATCCTCGGCGAACTCGACGACGGCACGCTCACAATCACCCGCGGCAGCGTTACCTTCGTGCCCATCGTCAACCCGCTGGCCTACCGCAAGGGCCAGCGCCAGGGCGACCGCAACCTGAACCGCAATCTCGAAGTCAGCGCCAAGCCGCAGGACTTCGAAGACCATGTCGCCAACGCCCTGTGCCCGCTGCTGGCCGCCGCCGACGTGCTGCTCGACCTGCACTCCTTCCATACGCCCGGCCAACCCTTCGTGATGATCGGCCCGCAGGACAACCGCGGCCCGCTCGAAGCCTTCGCCCACGCCAGGGAAGAGTCGCGCCTGGTCGCCCACCTGGGGCCGCGGCGCGTGGTCGAAGGCTGGATGGACACCTACGCCCGCGGCGTCGCGCGCCGCCGCCGCGACGCGCAAACCCCCGGCGGCCCCGCCTACGC
>DATAZV010000343.1:0-9890 GCA_036271855.1 Burkholderiales bacterium | reverse complement strand
CGGCGCCGCCAAGCCGCCGCTGACGGTGGAAATGCGCGCCTGGTACAACCCCAACCTGCAAACCCGCTGGAACTTCATGCCCGGGATGATCGCCTCCCTGTCGATGATGCAGGTGCTGATGCTCACCGCCTTGTCGGTGGCGCGCGAGCGCGAACAGGGCACTTTCGACCAACTGCTGGTGACGCCCCTGTCGCCGGCGGAGATCAATACCAGCGGAATGAAGTTGTGCCATACCGCCAGCAGGCCCACGCCTTCGAGATAAACACGCTGCACCAGGTCGATGGCGAAGCGCAGCGGGTTGAGCATGGTGGCCCATTGCAGCACCTGCGGCATGTTGCGCACCGGCGTGGTCAGGCCGGAGAGCAGCATCAGCGGCATGATCAGCACGAAGGAATAAAGCATCGCCTGCTGCATATTGGCCGATACCGCCGAGATCGACAGGCCGATGCCGACACTGGCGATGGTGAACATCAACAGCCCCGAATACAGCGTCAGCAGATTGCCCGCCATCGGAATGCGGAACCAGAACAGCGACAGGCAGAGGATCAGGGTCGACTGGAACAGGCCGATCATGATCGAGGGGATCGCCTTGCCGACCATGATCTCGGCCGGCGACAGCGGCGTCACCAACAACTGGTCGAAAGTGCCCTGCTCGCGCTCGCGCGCCACCGAAAGCGCGGTGAGCATCAGCACCTGCATCATGGAAAGCGAGGCGATCATCCCCGGCATGAAGTTCCAGCGCGTTTCAAGATTGGGGTTGTACCAGGCGCGCATTTCGACGGTCAGCGGCGGCTTGGCGGCGCCGGGCAATTGCGCGTTGAACTCGGCCACCACTGAAGAAACATAGGCGCTGGCCGAGCCGGCGGTGGTGGAATTGCGGCCGTCGAGGATCACCTGGACAGGCGCGGCAACACCCGCGCTGAGCTGGCGCTCAAAGTCGGAAGGTATCTGGATCACCACCAGGGCCTTGCCCTGATCGACCACGTCGGCGATGTCGCGCTGGGTCTGCAAGGTAGCGACGCGGTGGAACACGCCGGTACCGTCGAGCTTGGCGATCAGGTTCACCGCGTTGGCGCCACGACTCTGGTCGAGCAGTGCATAGGGCACGTTGGTCAGGTCGTAGGTAGCGGCGTAACCGAACAGCAGCCCCTGCATCAGCGCCGGGGTGATCAGGATGGAGCGGCTGCCGGGGTCCTTCAACACGGCCAGCAACTCCTTGTGGATCAACACCACCAGGCGCTGCAGCATTTCACGCAGTTCGCTCATGGCCCTAGTCCAGTTTCTTGCGGGTGACGGCGTGCGCCAGGCCCAGAAGCACGGCGGCGTAGACGGCGAGAATGGCGCAGTCCTTGAAGATCAGCGGCCAGTTGTCCCCGGCCAAAAACAAGGTCTTGATCAGCTCCATGAAATAAGTCGCGGGCAAGGCGTTGCCGATCAGGCGGATCACCAGCGGCACGTTGCGCAAGTCGAACATGAAACCGGATAGCATCATCGCCGGCATGAAGCTGGCTAGCAGGGCGATCTGGCTGGCGACGAACTGGTTTTTGGTGGTGGACGAGATCACCAGGCCGATGCCCAGCGCCACCAGCATGTAGAGCATGCAGCTGAAGGTGAGCACGATCAGCGAACCGTACAGCGGCACCGCGAACAGGAACTTGGCCGCCAGCAGGCACAGCAGCAGGCCGAGCATGCCGACGGTGAAATACGGAATGGTTTTCGACAGCAGCACCTCGACCGGATGCACCGGCGTGACGAACAGGGCTTCAAGCGTGCCGCGCTCCCACTCGCGCGCCATCACCAGCGCCGTGAGAAAAGCCCCGACCAGGGTCATGATCAGCACCACCAGGCCGGGCACCAGGTACCAGGTGCTGGTGTTGGCGGCGTTGAACCACATGCGCTCGACCACCACCACCGTGCCAGCGCCACCGGCATTGCGCGAGGGGTCGCGGTCGGCCTGCTTTTGCGCCCACAGCGCCAGCGCGCCGCTGACATAGCCCCGGATGATGTTGGCGCGGGTGGCATCCGCCCCTTGCAGCAAGAGCTGAATATGCCCATCGCCGGCGGCGAAGCGACGCGAAAAATCGGCCGGCACCTGGACGATGCCGTCGACCTCGCGCGCATTCATCAGCACCTCCGCCTCGGCCATCGACTTGACCAGGCGCGGGCCGATGTAAGGCGAGAGCTGCAGGCCGGAGATGACGTCGAAGGCGGTGGGCGAGGCATCCTCCAGCACCACCGCCACCGGCGCCTCCTTCACATCCAGCGACAGGCCGTAGCCGAAGATCAAGATCAGCACGATCGGCAGGCCGATGCCGATCATCAGGTTGGCGCGGTCGCGCAGCAGCTGGCGGAATTCCTTGCGCACCAGCGAACGGACGCGGCGGCGGAAGCCGGCGGCGCCGCCGGAGGCGGAGTGGTGCTCCGAGCGCTCCATCGGGTTCATGCCCTGGCCCCCTGCTGCTGGCCGTGCTCGCGCGCCTGCTCGACGATGCCGATGAAGGCCTGTTCCATGTTCATGCGGTGTTCGCCGGTTTCCCCCGCCTGGGTGCGCACCTCCTTGGGCGTACCAAGTGCGAGCAGTTTGCCGGCGTCCTGGATCACGATGCGGTCGCAGTACTCCGCCTCTTCCATGAAGTGGGTGGTGACGACGACCGTGGTGCCGGCCTCGGCCAGTGCGGTGATGCGGCGCCAGAATTCGCGCCGCGCCAGCGGGTCGGTGCCGCTGGTGGGTTCGTCGAGAAACAGGATTTCCGGCCCATGCAGCAGGCCGACGGCCATCGCCAGGCGCTGCTTGAAGCCGCCGGGTAAATGACCGCTGCGTGTTTTTTCCTGGCCCTCGAGTTCGAACTGGCGCAGCATCATGTCGATGCGCTCGCGCAATTGCGCGCCGCGCAGGCCGTAGGCGCCGCCGAAGAATTGCAGGTTCTCCAGTACCGAAAGATTGCCGTAGAGGGCGAACTTCTGCGACACATAGCCGATGCGCCGCCGCGCCTGCGCCCGTGCCGTGCGCAGGTTGACCCCGGCCACCTTCAGGGTGCCGCCGCTGGCCGGCAGCAGGCCGCAAAGCATGCGAAAGGTGGTGGTCTTGCCGGCGCCATTGGGGCCGAGCAGGCCGAAAATCTCGCCGCGCCGCACTGAAAAACTGGTGCGGTCAACCGCGGTGAAATCGCCGAACTTACGCACCAGGTCGTGCACCTCGATGATGGTCTCGCCGGCCTGGCCTTGGTTGCGTTCGGGCGCCATCGGCGCGGAAGTCACGGGCTCGCCCAAGTGTACCTCCTTCTTCTGCCGCAACAGCACCATGAAGCCATCTTCGATGCCGGCTTCGACCGCGCGTGTCGGCACTTCGTGCAGCAGCGCATCGAGGCGCGATGCAGGCAAATCTTTTTTTCGCACCACCCGCACTTTGCCGCCGTGCGGCACCGCATCGATCACCGCGTCGGTCTCGCCCAGTAGCTGCGCCTGCAGCAGGCGCGGTGGCTCGCCCGGCGGCGGGGTGGCGACAAAGCACAGGCCTTGCGCGTTGCGGGCAATGTCCTGCGGCGAACCCTCGGCCAGCAGCTTGCCCTGGTCGAGCACGAACACGCGGGCGCAGCGCTCGGCTTCGTCCAGGTAGGCGGTGCTGACCAACACCGAGATGTTTTCTTCCTTGACTAGCTGGTTGACGATGTCCCACAACTCACGACGCGACAGCGGGTCGACGCCGGCGGTGGGTTCGTCGAGCAGCAGCAGCTCGGGCGAGCGCACCAGGGTGCAGGCCAGGCCGAGTTTTTGTTTCATGCCGCCGGAGAGCTTGCCGGCGGGACGTTCGGTGAAGCGCGCCAGGTCGGTCATCTCCAGCAGACGGCCATAGCGCTCGCGGCGCTGCTGCGCGGTGACCCCGTGCAGGTCTGCATACAGATCGAGGTTTTCCTGCACGCTCAGGTCTTCGTACAGGCCGAAGCGCTGCGGCATGTAGCTGATGCGGTCCTGTATCGCTTGCGGGTTTTTCGCCACGTCGATGCCAAGCACGGAGAGGCTGCCTTCCTGCGCCGTCATCAGCCCGGCGACCAGTCGCAGGAAGGTGGTCTTGCCGGCGCCGTCGGGGCCGACCAGGGCAGTGAGGGTGCCGGCCTGTGCCTGCAGCGAAACGCCGTCGAGGGCGTACAGGGTCTTGCCGGTCTCCTTGACCAGGAAGTGCTTGCGGATGCCGGAGGCGGCAATTGCCGCCCGGACCTCGGTCATTACTTCGCCGCCTTGGGCGGATTGGCGTCGGCTTTGGCGTCGATCCGCACCGTCGCCGGCATGCCCAGGCGCAAGCGGTTTTGCGGGTCCTTGACCAGCACGCGCACCTCGTAGACCAGGCTGGTGCGCAAGTCCTTGGTCTCGACGTTTTTCGGCGTGAATTCGGCGACCGAGGAAATGTAGCCCACCTGTCCCTCGATCGGCTGATCGGGATGGCTGTCGGTGGTGACGCGGGCGCCCTGCCCCGGCTTGAGCAAGCCCAGTTGCGGCTCGGTGACATAAACCCGGACCCACTTCGGGTCGGTGATGGCCAGGGTATAGGCGGGGCGCTGCGGCGAAGCCATGTCGCCCGGCTCGAGCAGCCGGGCACGCACCACGGCGTCCTGCGGCGCCTTCAGTTCGGCCTGCGCGATGTGGTGCTTGAGCAGGGCCAGTTCGGCGCGGGAAACATTGAGTTGCGCCTCGGCCTGGCCGATGTCTTCCTTGCGCGGCCCGACCTGCTGGAGCTGCAGGGCCTTGCGGCGGTTGTCCAGTTGCGCCTGGGTGTTGCGTACCTTGGAGGCGGCGCTGTCCATGTCCTGCTGGCTCACGCCTTTGCCGCCGGTGCTGGCGGCGATGCCTTGCAGGCGGGTGAGTTGCTGGGTGGCGAGATCGGCATCAGCCTGGGCTGCGGCCACCTGGGCACGCGCCTGGGCGATTTCCTCGGGGCGCGAGCCGTTGTGCAATTTCAGCAAGGCCTGCTCCTGCACGCCGATCTGGGCTTCGGATTGCGCCGCCTGCAAGGTCAATACGCGGGTGTCGAGCAAGGCCAATACCTGGCCGGCCTTGACCGGGTCGCCTTCCTGCACGCGCATTTCAGCCACGCGGTCGCTGCCCTCGAAGGCCAGCGAGACCTGACGGATGTCGACGTTGCCATAGAGCGTGAACTGGTCGGCGTCCGCCTTCGGACGGGTGAAATACCAGACGGCGGCGGCTGCAACAATTGCCACCACCAGCACCGCAACGAGTGATTTTTTCATTTTTTCTTTCCGTGGGCTTTGCCGCCCTTTGAAAGCGATGCCGGTATTATATATAATTCAAATTTGAATTTGAAGTAAAATTGCGGTATTGTAGATTCATGACAGCAGCAAAACCGAAAAGCTCCGCAAAAGCCGGGCGCGGACCGCGCACCGACGGCGAAGCCACGCGCGCGCGCATCGTCGAGGTGGCCGGACAACTGTTCGCCGAGCGCGGCTATGCGGATACCACCAGCAAGGCCATCTGCGAAAGCGCGCAAACCAATATCGCGGCGGTGAACTATCACTTCGGCAGCCGCGACGGGCTCTACCTCGCCGTCCTGGAAGAGGTGCACAAGCGCCTGGTGAATCTGGATTACCTCAACCATCTGGCCGACAGCGCGCAGCCTGCCGGCGACAAGCTGGGCAAACTGTTCGACAGCCTGGTGCCCATCCTGATCGACGGCGTTGGCTGGCATACGCGCCTGTGGGCGCGCGAGCTGGTGGCGCCCTCCCCGCTGCTGCCCAAGGTGATGCGCGAGCAGACCATGCCGAAATTCCAGGTGCTGGCACGCATCGTCGGCGAGATCAGCGGGATTCCCTTGCGCGACCCGGCGCTGGTGCGCTGCATCGTCAACATCATGGCGCCCTGCATGGTGCTGTTGATCGTCAGGCGCAATATCGAGAGCCCGGTGCAGGCCATCTTCAAGCAGCCGGCGGCCGACCTGGCGCGGCACATGAAGATCTACGCGCTGGGCGGGCTGGCGGCGATCGCGGCGAGCCGGACGAAGAAATAGCCCCGCAGGCGGCGGCCGATCTTTACGGGATGCCATGCAAAGACTAAGATCGCGCGAATATGCCTACCGAAAAAGCACACGATATTGCGCCGGCCGGCCGTCAAAACCACGTCTACGCCGGAACGGCCGGGCATTCGGCGTGGTTCAGCGAAGATGACGGCCTGAGCTGGGTTCACCCCAACAGCCATTCCGGCATGTACCTGGAAGCGCGCGTCTGGACCCTCTCCAGTCATCCGCAGCAGCCGGACGTGCTCTATGCCGGCACCGACATGGGGGTATTCCGCTGGAACGAAGCCACTGCACGCTGGACCGCTCTGCCTTCGCCGATGCAGGACGTCTGGGCGCTGGCCCAGGATAGCTCGAACCCAGAGGTGATCATCGCCGGCACCCGCCCGGCCGCGTTTTACCGCAGCGAGGACGGCGGCCGCAGCTGGGCGCGGGTGCATGCACCCGCCGCGCGGCAGTTCTCCGATATCAACATGGGGCCGACGCGGGTGACGCAGATCGTGTTCGACCCTGAAGATTGCAACGCGGTCTGGGCCAGCGTCGAGATCGGCGGCATTTTCCACAGTACCGACGGCGGACGCAACTGGACCTTGAAGGAAAACGGCCTGATTTCCAGCGACGTGCACGGCATCGCCGTGATTCCGAAAAAAGACGGCACCCGCACTCTGCTGGCAACCACCAATCGCGGCCTGCATCAAAGCAACGATGAAGGCGCGTCCTGGAAATTCCGCGAGCTCGACTCACCCTGGCAATACACCCGCGCCATCGTGCCCCGCGCCGACGATCCCTCGATCATCTTTCTGACCAACGGCAATGGCCCGCCCGGCAACGACGGGCGCCTGTGGCGCAGCCGCGACTATGGCGAGCACTTCGAAACCGTGCCCTTGCCCGGTGAGCTGAATAGCACGCCCTGGTGTATCGCGACCCATCCGGCTGATCCGCTACGCCTGTTTCTCGGCACCAATCTCGGCCAGCTGTTTCGCTCCGCCGACGGCGGAGACACCTGGGTACGCCTGCCGCACGAGTTCGGCGAAGTGCGCGCCCTGCACTGGCGCCCCCTCGCCGCGGGCGCCCGGCAGGCACCTCATTCCATTACTCGCCCGGTGGTGAAAGCAGCGCCCGCCCAAGCCTGAGTCATGCGCGCCGGGGTGGGCGCCGCCGCACGCCGCTATTCCGGCTTGACGTCGGCCGTCTTGATGACGCGCGCCCATTTCACCGATTCGGCCTTCATGAAGGCGGCGAACTCTTCCGGCGAACTGCCGACCGGGTCGGTAGCCTGGGCTACGAGTTTCTCGCGCAGGTCCGGAATCTGCAGCACCCTGGCGATGTCGTGCTGCAGGCGCTGCACGATAGGGCGCGGCGTGCCGGCGGGCAGCAGCATGCCGTAGGCGTTGACCACCTCGAAGCCGGGCAGGGATTCATTGGCCGCCGGAATGTCCGGGAGGAACGAGAGCCGCTTGGCGCCGGTGGATGCGAGAGCGCGCAGCCGGCCGCTTTTCACATGCTGCAGCCCAATCGCAACGGCGTCGAAATCGAACTGCACCTGGCCGCCCATCAGGTCGTTCAGGCAGGGCGCGCTGCCCTTGTAGGGAATGTGCACTGTCTTGATCCCGGCTTGCAGGTTCAGCAGTTCGCCGGCCAGATGCGGCAAGCCGCCGGTGGCCGAGGAACAGAAATTGACCTTGCCCGGGTTGGCCTTGGCATGGGCAATCAGCTCGGTGAGGGTTTTCGGCGCAAAGCCCGGATAGGTGTAGAGCAAAAAGGCCACCGAGGCCACCTGGGTCAGGGGCATCAGGTCACGATCCATGTTGAAGCTCAGGTTCGTCATGAAGACCGGATTGATGCTGATGTTGCCGGTGGTGCCGAAGAAGATGGTGTACCCATCCGGCGCCGACTTGGCGACGATGTCGGTGCCCAGCGCGCCGGCGGCGCCCGGTTTGTTGTCGATGATCACCGGCTGACCCAGGGATTTGCCCAACTCGGGCGCCATCAGGCGCGCCACGATGTCGATGCCGCCGCCGGGCGGAAAGCCGATCACGATGCGCACCGGCTTGCCGGGATAGGCTTGCGCAGCGGCGCCAGCACTGCAAAGCGCCGCAATGAGTAGGAATGCGAATTTGATGCAAGCGCGCACGATTGTCTCCGGCAGGACCACTTGTAGTGGATTGGCGTAATTGTAAGATAGGCGGGTATCCCCCTTTCATCGCGCGCGGCAGATGGCCCGCATAAGTCGCCGCGAGGGCGATCCGGCCTACAATCGCATTCACCGCACCGAATGAACACAGCCATGCCCATGCAACGCCCGCCCCGCGTGGGGCTGATGGTCCCGATCAACAACACCACCTTCGAGCCCGAACTGCTCAGGTGGCTGCCCGCCGGTTCGACCTGCATGACCCTGCGCATCCCGCGCGGCCGCGGCCTGCTGACGCCGGAAACCCTGCCGGCCTACATGGACAGCGCGCTGGAATTGGCAAAGCAGTTCGCCGATTCGGACGTCGACATCGTCGCCTATGGCTGCACCGCGGCCGGCTTCATCTCCGGCCCCGCGGGTGATGCCGCGCTGAACGAAAAGCTGCGCCAGGTGACGCAAAAGCCGGTGGTGACCACGGCGCGCTCGATGGTGATTTCGCTGCAGGAAATCGGCGTGCGCAACATCGGCTTGATCACCCCGTACATGGAAGGGGTGAATCAGCAGTTGCAGGCGTTTCTGGCCGACGGCGGCATCCAGACCCGGCGCTTCGACAGCTTTTACGCGGAGACGGTGGACAAGCTCGGCAGCATCCAGGCGCCGGAGGTGGCGGAGCTGGCCAGACGTACCATGGGCCCCGATTGCGATGCCATGTATATCGCCTGCGCGCAGTTGCCGACCTTCGATATCCTGGAGGGCTTGCGCGCGGAGTTCAAGCGCCCGGTGCTTTCCTCGATATTGAGCACGGCCCAGGAGGCGCTGAAAACCCTGGAACTGCAGCCGGCCTAGGCACTTTGCAAAGGACGTGCACGGCTGCCCGGGTTTGCGCTAACGGGGCGCCCTGGAGGCGCGCTTAAGGGTGGTGCCCTCGATGCGGGTGAACATGCCGCCCGAACCGAGCATCACGCCGTTGCCCCAGAACACGGCGAACAGGCCGAAGGCCGACCCGATGACGCCGAACAGCAGCGGGCACAGCACCCGGGTCAGGTGATTGACAGTCATGCGCAGGCCGAGCGCCTCGCCGGAGCGCCCTTCCGACGAATTGCTGAAGGTCATCATCATGGTGATCGGCTGGCTGCAGCCCATGCCCATGCCGAAGGTGAACGACAACAGGCCGAGGACCCAGGGGTTCGGGCAAAAGGGCACCAGGAAAAAGCTGACAGCGCCGACATAAAAGGCGGTGGTGAGAATCTTTTCTTCCGAATAGCGCTCCAGCACCCTGGGCATGATCGCCCGCACCACGAAGGCGGCGACGCTGAACATCGCCAGTATCATGCCGATGGCCGAGGCCGACAGTTTGATGTCATGGCAATAGATGGGCAGGTAAAACTGGAACACGTCGATGCCCGTCACCACCAGGCTGCTGATGGCCAGCACACGCCACAGTCCGGGGACCCCGAGCGCGCCGCGCAATCCGCCGCCATGCGCGGCCGCCTTGGGCACCCCCGCCGGCAACTGGTGTCCGGCCACCATCAATAGCCCGACCGGAATCAGCGCGACCACTGCCAGGTAAAGGCAGGCCATCGCGAACCCGGAATGGTCGATCGAAAAACCCGCGACCAGGGGGCCGAGAAAGCCCGCAAGCGCCAGCATCAGGCTGAAGGTGTTGAAATTCTGCGAGCGGTCGTCCGCGGTGCTGAGCACGCCGACCAGATTCTGCAGCGTGACCGTGTAAAAGGT
>DATAZV010000342.1:0-1891 GCA_036271855.1 Burkholderiales bacterium | reverse complement strand
GTACGCCGCTGAAGCGCGACGCGCTCACGGTGGGCGCGGCGGCCTCGGTGCAAATGGGCCAGCGCCTCACCGGCTTTGTCGACGTCTCGGCCGAACAACGCGGCAGCGGCCAGAGCGCATATGCGCTGGGCGCGGGGCTGCGCTACATCTGGTAGGAGCGGGGGAGAAGCCGGCGCCGGTATCCGGGGGGATGCAGGCCGGCGCCGGCGGCGGGTGAGGTGGGCGCGATTTTCGCTTGGTGCCATGGACCACCGCTTGCGCCAGGACGCTGCCATGAACGCCACCCCTTTACTGATCCGCAACGCCACCGGCATGCTCACCGGCCTGCCTGGCGCTGCCGCGCGCACCGTGGGAAGCAATGAGGCGCGGGAGTTGCTGATCGAGGGCGGCGTCATCACGGCGATGGGCCGCGACCTGCCTGCCCCGCCCGGCGCGCGCGTGCTCGACGCCACCGATTGCGTGATCTACCCCGGCTGGGTGAATACCCACCACCACCTGTTCCAGTCCATCCTCAAAGGCATCCCGGCCGGGATCAACCAGACCCTCACGCCCTGGCTCACCAGCGTGCCTTACAGTTATCGCCGCCATTTCGACGGCGAGACCATCCGCGTCGCCGCCACCATCGGCATGGTCGAGCTGCTGCTCTCGGGCTGCAGCACGATTGCCGACCAGCATTACATCTACTACCCCGGCATGCCCTTCGACAGTTCGCAAATCCTCTTCGACGTCGCGGACAAGCTCGGCCTGCGCTACATGCTGCTGCGCGGCGCCTCCACCCGCACCCGCGAAATCGAGGCCGGCATCCCCGACTATCTCAAGCCCGAGAGCTACGACGAGATCGCCGCCGACATGACGCGCCTGGCGGCGCTCTACAACGACCCCGGCCCGCGCCCGCGGCATCGCGTCGCCATCGCCCCGCCGACGCCGCTGGTGTCGCTGCACAAGGAGGAGTTGAAACCCCTGGCGGCGCTGGCGCGCAAGCTCGGCATGCGCATGCACGCGCACCTGTCGGAGAGCGTCACCTACATGGAGCAGGCCGCCGCCATGCACGGCATGCTGCCGCTGCAATTCGTCGCCGAGCACGACTGGGTCGGGCCCGACGTGTACTACGCCCACCTGGCCCACCTGGCGCCGGAGGAAATGCGCATCCTCGCGCAAACCGGCACCGGCATGGCCCACTGCCCGCAAAGCAATGCGCGCGTCGCCAGCGGTATCGCCCCGGCGCCGGCGCTGGCGCGCATGGGGGTGCCGGTATCCATCGGCGTCGATGGCGCCGCCGCCAATGAGGCCTGCGACATGATCGCCGAAACCCACTTCTGCTGGCTGGTGCACCGCGCCCATGCCGGCGCGCAGAGCTGGCCGCGCCCGCAAGGCATGGGCGAAGCCGGGGCCGATGCCGTCACCGTGGAAGACGTGGTGCACTGGGCCACCGCCGGCGGGGCGAAGATCCTCGGCTTCGACGGCGTGGGCACGCTGGAGGTGGGCGCGGCGGCGGATATCGCTGTCTATGGCCTGGATGATCCCCGTTACTGCGGTTTGCACGACCCGGTGATCGGGCCGGTCGTCGCCGGCGGCCGGCCCAGGCTCAAGTGGCTGCTGGTGGGCGGCGAAGTACGGGTCGAGAACGACGAGATTCCCGGCATCGACCTGGCTGAACTGGCTGCCAAGGCGCGTGCCGCCGTGCGCGCCCTGAATTTGTAGGGTCTCCGAGACTGTTAGTGCAGAACGCCGCGCCCGTCCGGCGCGAAGCTGATGCGCCGCGTTTCATTGATCTCGCCGTTGGCGATTTCGCCTTCGACGATTTCATAGCCCATCAGCGCGAACACGCGGTTTTTCAGGAACAGCGGCCGCGCGTTGCCGTACCAGTCGACGCAGGAGGCGCGGCAATTGT
>DATAZV010000341.1:0-6222 GCA_036271855.1 Burkholderiales bacterium | reverse complement strand
TTCGGCATGCTCGACTGCTGGCCGAAAGAAGTTCGAAAGATGTAGGGGTTGCCCAGTTGGGTGATGTCGGCCGCTTCGGCGCCGGTGAATTGCGGTACCTCGGCCTGCTGCGCCAGCACCATGTTTACCTTGACCGAGCCGGAAAACACCGGCCCCAGCAGCACATAGGGGTCGCTATCCAGCGCTTTTTGCACCAGGGCGCGCGAAATGCCCGGGTTGCTTTGTGTGTCGCTATGGGTGGTGACGATCTTGCGCCCGAGGATGCCGCCCTTGGCGTTGATTTCGTCCACAGCGAGCGTGACGCCGTCCTTCCAGTTGGTGCCGGAGACGGCGCCGGCGCCGGAAAGCTCGATCACGTCCGGAATGTTGACGGTTTGTTGCGCCTGCACAGTGGCAGCGCACAGAGTCAGTGCGGCGGCCAAAGCAGCCCGGTTCCATGCTTTCATGGCGTGTCTCCTCGTTATTTTGTCGCGCGAATTGGCGGCTGATGCAGCGTTCTCCCCACTGCCGGCGCTATTCTAGCCGAGGCCGGCCGGCCCCGCCCATGGCTACGCCGGCGTCTTGGCGCGAATGTCGGCCTCGAGCATGGCGCGCAATTCAGTGGTCAGTTCGGGCGTCACGCCAAACCATTTGTGAAAGCCGTAGCCCGCCTGTTCCAGCAGCATGCCCAGGCCATCGACGATGCGGTGCCCGCGCGCCTTCGCCTCGCGCAACAACGCGGTATCCAGCGGCACATAGACCACGTCGTAGACCACGGCCGAGCCCTTGAGCGCGCCTAAGTCGATTTCCAGAGGCGGCTTGCCGACCATGCCGCAGGACGTGCAATTGACCAGCACGTCGGCGCGCGACAACAGTTCCGGCAAGTCGTCATGGGAATGCGCCGTGATCGGCGCACCCAGATGCGCGAAATGCGCCGCCAGTTCCCGCGCCCGCTCGACATTGCGGTTGACCAGCGCCACCTCGACGCCGCGATTGGCAAAGGCGTACACCGCCGAGCGTGCGGCGCCGCCGGCGCCGAGTATCACCGCGCGGCAACCCTTTACATCCCAGTCGGGGGCGGCGTGGTCGAGATTGGAAATAAAACCGTGGGTGTCGGAATTGCCGCCCACCAGCACGCCGTTTTCCAGCCACAGCACGTTGACCGCGCCGATGGCTTCGCCGGCCGCGTCGCGGCGCCGCGCCAGCTTGAATGCCACCTCCTTGTGAGGAACGGTCACGTTGCCGCCGACAAAACCGTTTTTGGCGAAGCTCTCGACAAATTCCGGGAAGGCCTCGGGCGTCAGGTCCTGCAGTTCGTAGGAACCGGCGATGCCCAGCTGCTTCAGCCAGTAGCCGTGGATCATCGGCGAACGCGAATGGGCGACCGGGTGGCCCATTACACAGGCGCGCGGCGGAGTTTGGGTCATGTTCTTGGCAATCGGATTGATAATGCAAACAGGCCGCGGGCCTTTGTTACCATAGCCCGCAGATAAATCGCCGCAGTACCAGTTCATCGGCCACGGCGCGAGACCGGCATTCTACCTTTCCCTCATTCTCCCACCGAGGACCGCGATGATATTCGACCTGCGCATCTACACTCTGCATCCCGGCAAGCTGCCCGCCTGGCTGAAAATGTACGAGGAATACGGCCATCCTACGCAAGTCAAGCATTGCGGCGAGCCGGTGTTCTACGCCACCAGCGAAGTCGGCACGCTCAACCAGGTGGTGCATGTGTGGAAATACGCCAGCCAGGGCGAGCGCGAGCAAAAGCGCGACGCCCTGATGGCCGACCCGGTGTTCAGGGAATACCTGCGCCGCAGCGCCGAAATGGGCGCGCACTTGAACCAGGAAAGCCGCATCCTCAAATCGGTTTCGTTCTCGCCCCTATAGGGTTTGCGTTACCTGTCACTCCGGCTTGATGTTGGCCGATTTCGCCAAGCGCGCCCACTTGTCGATGTCTTCGCGGATGAAGGCCGCCAGTTGCGCGCTGCTGTTGTCCATCGGGTCCACGCCTTCCTGCTTCAGCTTGCCCAGCACTTCAGGGCTGCGCACGGCTGCGACGATGGCGTCATGCAGCTTGGCGGTGATCGCCGCCGGCAGCCCCGGCGGCGCGAAAGTGCCGTACCAGATGCTGGCGTCGTAGCCCGGCACCGTCTCCGCAATCGTCGGAATCTCCGGCGCGATGGCTGAACGCGCCAGGGTGGTCACCCCCAGCCCGCGCAGCTTGCCGGCGCGCACATGCGGCAGCGCCGTCGACAGGCCGCCGAAATACATGTCCACCTGCCCGCCCATCGCGTCCGTCAGCGCCGGGCCGCCGCCCTTGTAGGGAATGTGCGCGATTTCCACGTGCGCCAGGCTCTTGAACAATTCCAGCGCCAGGTGCGTCGGCCCCGCCGCGCCGGCGGAAGCGCTGCTGAGCTTGCCCGGATTGGCCTTGGCCATGGCGATCACGTCTGCCACGCTTTTCGCTTCGGATTGCAGCGGCACCACCAGCAGCATCGGGCTGGCGGCGACGATGGTCAGCGGCGTCAGATCCTTGCGCGAGTCGTAGGGCAGCTTCTTGCCCAGGCCCGGCGAAATGGTGATCGAGCCGTTGGAGGCCACCAGCATGGTGTAGCCGTCCGGCGCCGCCTTGGCGACATAGCCGGTGGCGATCTCACCATTCGACCCGTTGCGGTTTTCGATGATGATCGTTTGCTTGAGCAGTTCACCCAGCTTCGGTTGGATGATACGCGCGATCAAATCGTTCGGCCCGCCGGGTGGAAAGCCGACGATCAGATGGATCGGCCGCTCCGGATAGTTCGCTTCCTGCGCGAACACGCTGCCGCATGCGATCGCGCCGAGCAGGCATGCCGCCGCCCGCGCCCGAATCTTGTCTCCAGCTATTTTCATTGTGTCTGCCACCAGGCAGCGCGGGCTCACAAACTCATGGCTCCGCGCCGTAAGCCAGGTGCCAGCCGCCCTTCTCGGCGCTCAAAGTTGCCTTGCCCCCCATGGGCAAGGTCAGCTTGTCGCGCACGTGGCCGAAAGGCAGGCCGGTCACCACGGGAATGTCCAGGGTCTCGCGCAAATGCGCCACCATGGTAGCGAAATCGTAGCCGTTGTCATGCGGCGCCAGCTTATAGCCCGAAAAATCGCCCAGCAGCAGCGCCCGCTGCGCCTTCAGCACACCGGCGTGATGCAATTGCAGCAGCATGCGCTCGATGCGATAGGGATGCTCGCTGATGTCTTCCACATACAGCAGCCCGCCGCGCATCTTCGGCAAATATGGCGTACCCACCAGCGACGCGATCATCGCCAGGTTGCCGCCCCACAGCCGGCCCTTCACTCGCAGCGCACGCTCGCTGCCGCCCTTGACTTCGATCTCGTCGCGGCCTTCGTTGAGCATGCGCCAGAAATGCTCTTCGGTGAACGCACTCACATGCGCCGCGCCAAAGTCGTAACAAGCCATCGGCCCGGAGAAGCCATGTAGTCCGGCACGTGCCAGGTTGGCACACAACAGCGCGGTGAAGTCGCTATGCCCGACATAACGCTGCCCCGCTTGCGCCAGCACCTGATAGTCGATGCGCCCGAGCAGGCGCGACAGCCCGTAACTGCCGCGCGCCGCCATCACCAGTTTCACATCCTCATGCGCCGCCATCGCCTGCAGCGCGCCCAGGCGCGCCTCGTCTGTTCCGGCGAAGCGCTGATGCGCAGCCTTGAGCAGTGCCGGCGCCAGCACGCGCCAGCCGTGCGCGCGAAAGTAGGCGATGCCGCGCTCCAGTGCCTCCTGATCGATCACCTGCCCCGAGGACGCGATCAGCCCGATGGCGGGTTTGCGCGCCATCGCTATCGGCTCCCCGCTGCAAGCACGTGACTACAGTTCATCGCCGTCGTCTTCAAGTTGGCTCCGCCTGTGGATCGGCACCCGGTCTGGCCGCCGCGCGGCGCGCGGCAAAAAACGCCTTCAGCATGTCGCCGCACTCCTGCGCCAGCACGCCGCCCTGCGCCACTGTCTGGTGATTCAGGCGCGTCTCGGCAAACAAATCGATCACCGACCCGCAAGCCCCGGTCTTCGGATCATGCGCGCCGAATATGACTTTTTTCAGGCGCGCATGCAGGATGGCGCCGGCGCACATCGCACACGGTTCCAGCGTCACGTATAGCTCGCAATCCGGCAGCCGGTAATTGCCGATGATTGCGGCAGCGGCACGTAATGCGCACATCTCCGCATGCGCCGACGGATCGTGCGCGCTGATCGGCCGGTTGAACCCCGTCGCGATCACCTGCCCCTCGCGCACCAGCACCGCGCCCACCGGCACCTCGCCCAGCGCCCCGGCCTCGCGCGCGGCGGCCAGGGCCAGGCCCATCACCTGTTCGTCGAAGCCCGGCACCGCGCCCCTACACCTTGAGGCCCAGGCGCACCATCCATTGCGCCAGCGCCTGCTCGTCCGGCGAGCCCTTGGCGTAAGCCGCATGCATCGCCGCGTGCGCCTCCGGCCGATGCTGGTTGATCTTGAACTTGCTTTCCAGCTTGTTGACGGTGATGTTGAAACCGACAATCCCGCCCAGCATCTTCAACTGATACTCCTGTCCCAGGTCGCGCCACTGCTGCGCGTATTCCGGTTCGTGGATGCCGATCAGGCGCTTGAGCAGCGCGTCCTTGCCTTCCGGGTCTTCGACCAGCTTCGCCTCGCCGTAGGCATGCACCGCCAGGTAGCTCCAGCTCGGCACCCGCGCCAGGTCCGGATACACCTTGGGCGACATATACGCATGCGGCCCCTGGAACACCACCAGCACCTGCGGCCGCGCCTGCAGGTAGCGCCAGTGCGGATTCGGCTTCGCCACATGGCCCTCGATGCGGATCGCGCCGTCCTTTTCCTCCACCACCAGCGGCAAGTGGCTGACATAGGGCGCACCCGCGTCGTCATTGCCCACCAGCATGGCGAAGCTGTGCTTGTGCATCACCTCCAGCGCCAGCGCGGTGTCGTGCTGCTCGAAATGCTTGGGCAGGTACATCTGCTCTTCTCCTAGATTATTTGCCGCGCCGGCTCACCGCCCAGACGCCGCCCAGCACCAGCGCCGCGCCCACCGCATGGAACACATGCAGGGATTCGCCCAGCAGCGCCCAGGCCAGAAATGCCGCATACACCGGCCCCACATACATGATGATACCGGTGCGCGCCGCGCCCAGCACGCGCTGTACCCGGTCGTAGGCCTGGTAGGCGCCGAAACTCGCCACCACCACCAGCAGGGCCACATAGCCCGCCGCCTGCAGCGACCACTGCGCCGGCACCCGGGTAAGCTCCCATGCGGAGAGCGGCAGCAGCACCACCGCCCCCGCCACGCACAGCCAGACGAAGCGCACCGTGGGGGGTAACCCGCCTCTCTTTTGTTTCAGCAATACCGAATACACCGCCCAGCCGATGCTCCCCGCCAGCGACCACAAATCGCCCGGCACGAACTGCAGTTGCAGCAGCGAGACCGGGTCGCCGCGCGCAATGATCCACAGCACCCCGGCCAGGCAAGACGTCATCCCCGCCACCTGGCGCCGCCCCAGGCGCTCGTCGAACAGCCAGCGCGCGAGGATCGCGATCATCGCCGGCGAAGCCGCGTAGATCAGCCCGATGTTGATGGCCACCGTGGTCTTCGCCGCCTCGTAGGCCGAAGCCCCGCACAGCGCCATGCCGACGGCACCCAGCAACAGCAGGTCGCGCCATTCGGCGCGCGCCAGGCGCAGATGCCGGCGCACCAGCGGCCACGCCACCGCCCCGGCCAGCAAGGCGGTGAAGCCCCAGCGCAGCAAGGCCAGGGTGAGCGGCGGAATCAGCGGCACGCAGACCCGCGCCGTCAGGTAATTGGTGACGAAAAAAAGCGGCGTGACCCACAGCAGCATGGTGGCCATGCGCTGTTCGGAGCGGTGCTTTTCGGCTTCTGAAGGTGCGGCCGTCGGTCCGGCCGTTCTGGTAATTGACATCGGGGCAGCCAGGACCGCGCGAAGGGCGGCAAAGGGCGCAATTTTAACGCATGCGCCCTGCCGTGCCCGCGCCCGCCTGGAGGAACTTTCGCGGCGGCGGATTGCCAGTAATGCATGGGCCGCCGCGCTGCCGGCCCGCTTGCCGTGCATGCACACCGCCCCCGGAGACATCCCCGCCCGCCTCGACCGTCTGCCCTGGTCGCCCTGGCATTGGCGCGTGGTGATTGCCCTGGGCGTCGCCTGGGTGCTCGACGGCCTCGAAGTCACCTTGGTCGGCTCGATCGGCG
>DATAZV010000340.1:0-2586 GCA_036271855.1 Burkholderiales bacterium | reverse complement strand
GCGTGCGGCCGACATCATCAATCCGGACATTTGCAACGTCGGCGGCATCCTCGAACTGAAGGAGATCGCAGCGATGGCCGAGCCGGAGATGGTGGCGGTCTCGCCGCACAATTTCAACTCGACCACGGTGGCGCTGTCGGCCACCGTGCACGCAGGCGCGACCATGCCGAACTTCACCATCACCGAGTACTACCTGCCGTTTGCCGAGTTCGCCGACAAGATCTGCCCGGCGCAGTTGAAACCCGTGAAGGGCTACATCGACCTGCCGACCGCGCCCGGGCTGGGCCTGGACTTCGACGAGGCCTTGCTGACCAAACACGCCGGGCCGCCGCAAAAGGTGGCGTCCATGCGCCTGCCGGCGCAGGACGGCTATTGAAGGTCCAACAAAAAGTCAGCGCATCACGAAGGGATTGGGCACGTTGCCGCTGGTGTCGATCCAGACGCTTTTTTCCTGCAGGTATTCGCGCATAGCGGTCAGGCCGCTTTCGCGGCCGATGCCGGAGCGCTTGTAGCCGCCGAAGGGCGACATGTAGCTGGTGGCGCGGTAGGTATTGATCCACACCGTGCCGGCCTCCAGGGTCTGCGACAGGCGGATGGCGCGGCCCATGTTCTCGGTCCAGAGCCCCGCGGCCAGGCCGTACGGGGTGTCGTTGGCGATGGCTACCGCCTGCGCCTCGTCGTCGAAAGGAATCACCGACAGCACCGGGCCGAACACTTCCTCCTGCGCGATGCGCATTTTCGGATCGACGCCGATGAAAATGGTCGGCTCGACGAACCAGCCGCTGCCGCACTCGGGCCGGCTGGCCGGGCCGCCGCCGAGCACGCATTTCGCGCCCTCGGCCTTGGCGATGTTGATGTAGTCCAGCACCTTGGCGTATTGCGGCTTGGTGGTGATCGGGCCGACCTGGG
Organism: Burkholderiales bacterium; assembly: GCA_036271855.1. Lineage (GTDB taxonomy): Bacteria > Pseudomonadota > Gammaproteobacteria > Burkholderiales > JAEUOS01 > JAQGMJ01. Next base: position 1,677 of record DATAZV010000340.1, on the reverse strand, counting down.
TGCCGGGGTCGAGCGGGTCGCCCATTTTGGCGGTGCGGGCGAAATCGACCAGGCGGCGCACGAACTCGTCGTGCACCGAGCGCTCGACCAGGGCACGCGAGCCGGCGATGCAGGTCTGTCCGGTGGCGGCGAAAATGCCCGAGACCACGCCCTTGATGGCGTTGTCCAGGTTGGCGTCCGCGAAGACGATGTTGGCGGACTTGCCGCCGAGTTCCAGGGTGACCTTTTTGATACCGCGTGCGGCCTGCTCATAGACCGCCTGGCCGGTACGGTCGCCGCCGGTGAAGGCCACCTTGGCGACGTCGTTATGGGCGATCAGCGGCGTGCCGACTTCGTTGCCGAAGCCGGTGAGGATGTTCACCACGCCGGGCGGAAAGCCGGCCTCGGCGAACAGCTTGCCGAATTCAAGTGCCGAAACGGACGAATGCTCGGAGGGTTTCCACACCACCGTGTTGCCGGCGGCCAGGGCGGGAGCCAGCTTCCAGGTGGCGAGCATCAGCGGCGAATTCCACGGCGTGATGGCGGCCACTACGCCCAGCGGCTCTTCCAGGGTGAAGTTGAAGCAGCCGGCCTTGTCGATCGGGATGACGCGGCCTTCCATCTTGTCGGCCAGGCCGCCGAAGTAGTAATACCACTGCGGCATGTAGCGCGTCTGCGCACCCATTTCGCTGATCAGCTTGCCGTTGTCGCGGGTTTCCAGGATACCCAGCTTTTCCGCGTCGCGCGCGATCAGGTCGCCCAGGCGGCGCAAAAGCGCGCCGCGCGCGCTGGCGCTGATGCCGCGCCAGGCTGGATTTTTGAAGGCACCGCGCGCCGCCGCGACAGCCAGTTCGACATCGGCGGCGCCGGCGCGCGGGATCAGCGCCCAGGGCTCGCCGGTATAAGGGTTGAAGGACTCGAAGTATTCGCCATTTTGGGCGTTCATCCACTCGCCATTGATCAGCATCTGGTGTTTTTGCATGTTTGTCTCCTGGCGCCTATGCGGGCGAGGCGCCTAACTTACTGCGCGGCCGCCATTACATAAAATAATTTTTCGGCATTCCAGTATGAGAATCATGCATAGCGGCAGGTTTATTCTTTTTAACGATGCAAAGATTCACAAATATTATTTTATGTAATGAGCCGCATCTTGTAGCTTCGGCCTACGCGTTCGCCTGCTGATTCCCGGCAAAGACGAGGCACGCAGGAGACAAGCTTCAATGAACGACCTCAAGCAGCCCGCGCTGCGGCGTCCCACGTTTTTTGCCCGCGCGCCTGCGCGCGCCGCCTTGCTGGCGCTGGCCTGGCTTTGTGCCGCCGGCGGCACGCACGCCCAGGCTTACCCCGACCATCCGGTGCGCATGGTGGTGCCGTTTCCACCGGCGGGCGCGGCCGACCTCGGCGCGCGCATCGTCTCGGAGGCGCTGGCGGGCGTGCTCAAGCAGCCGGTGGTGATCGACAACCGCCCGGGCGCCAACACGGCGATCGGTGCCCAGGCGGTGGCGCGCGCCGAACCGGACGGATACACGCTGCTCGCCGCGATGGATTCCACCCTGGTGATGAATCCCGCCTCCGCGACCGGCCCGCTCGGCTACGATCCGTTCAACGACTTCTCCGCCGTCACCCTGACGGCCAAGAACACGTCGCTCTTGACCGTGCGGGCGGCCGACGGCGCCGCCACCGTCACGGATCTGATCG
>DATAZV010000339.1:0-2622 GCA_036271855.1 Burkholderiales bacterium | reverse complement strand
TGCGGGTCGAGATTCGGCACCCGCGCCATCGCCGACCTCAGCGCATGCACCAGCAGGTCGTCGGGCCGGGTGTGGCGGAACATGCCGCGCGGCGCCTTGCCGATCGGGCTGCGCACCGCGGAGACGATATAGGCTTCCTGGACTTGTTTGCTCATGGTCGTCTCCTTTTAGTTGCGCAGGGGTTTGCCGGTGGTCAGCATGGTGTAGATGCGCTCTTGCGTTCGCTCATCCCGCAGCGAATCCATGAAGCCTTTGGCTTCAAGCGTCATGATCCACTCTTCATCCACCAGGCTGCCGGGCTCGATGTCGCCGCCGCACATGACGTAAGCGATGCGCTCACCCAGCATGAAGTCGTACGCGCTGATAAAGCCGCCGTCGCGCATGTTCACCAGTTGCGCCTTGATGGTGGCAATCGCATCGCGCCCGGCGGCGGGAAACAGCGCCTTCATCGGCGGCCGGTAGCCGCAGGCGGCCAGCGCCTTGGCTTCTTCCAGCGCCACGTACAAAAGCTCATACGTATTGAACACGATGGTATCCGTTGCCTGCAAAAAGCCCAGCGCCCGCGCCTCGATCGCGCTCTTGGCCACCGTCGCGGTGGCGATGGTCTGGAAGCGGTTCTTGATGAAGTCCAGCCAGTTGGTCGAACCCGCCGCCTGCGCCTGCAAAGCCGCCTGCTGCGCCGCTTCCTTCAAGCCGCCGCCCGCCGGAATCAGCCCCACGCCCACTTCCACCAGCCCGATGTAACTTTCCAGCGCCGCCACCCGCTTGGCCGCATGCAACTGCATTTCGCAGCCGCCCCCGAGGGCAAGGCCCGCCACCGCTGCTACCACCGGCACGGGCGAATACTTGATGCGCATGAAGGCCGATTGCAGCTTGCGGATTTCCGGCTCGACGATCTCCAGGCCGTGTTCCTGGATCATCGGCTGCATCGATTGCAGATCGGCGCCCGCCGAAAACGGCCCGCCGTCGACTGCGCCGGGCGAGTAGATCACCAGCGCCTTGTAGTCGGCCGCCGCCAGGTCCAGCGCGCGGTGCAAACCCGCCACCTGCAAGGGGCCCAGCACATTGAGCTTGGACTTCATGGAAAAGATCAGCACGCCGTCGCCCACGGTCCACAGGCGCACGCCTTCGTCGTCGTAGACGGTGGTGCCGCCGTCAGCCGCCGTTGGCGCGCCCGAGCCGTGCACATTGGCGGGGAACAACTGGCGCTGGTACACCGGGTGCGTGGAGCGCGGCTTGAACCTGGCCTCTTTCGCCGACCACGAGCCTTGCTGGGTATGCACGCCGCCTGCTTCGGCCACCGCGCCGCTGCTCACCCACGCCGGCAGCAGCACCTTGGTCAACGCTTTCCCGGCCTCGATGTCCTCGGCCACCCACTGCGCCACCTGCATCCAGCCCGCCTGCTGCCAGATCTCGAACGGCCCCTGCTTGTGGCCGTAGCCCCAGCGCATCGCGAAGTCGACATCGCGCGCGTTGTCGGCGATCTCCGCCAGTTGCACCGCGATGTAATGGAAGGTGTCGCGGTACATCGCCCACAGGAACTGCGCCTGCGGATGCGCCGACTCGCGCAGCAGCTTGAAGCGCTCGCCCCATTCCTTCTTGCGAAAGATCTTGTCGATCTCCGGTGCCGCCTTGCCCTTGGAGGACACATAGTCGCCGCTCTTCGGGTCGAACATCAGAATGTCGCGGCCGACCTTCTTGAACACGCCGGCCTTGGTCTTTTGCCCGAGATTGCCTTTTTCCAGCAAGGTCTTGAGCCACGCCGGCGCGTCGAAGTAGGGCAGCCACGGGTCGTTCGGCAGCGTGGTCTTCAGCGTGTTGATCACATGCGCCAGGGTGTCCAGGCCGACGACGTCGCCGGTGCGAAAGGTCGCCGACTTGGCGCGGCCGATGCGCGCGCCGGTGAGGTCGTCCACCACATCAAACGGAATGCCCAGCTTGTCCGCATTGGCGATGGTGAAAGCCATGCCGGCGGTGCCGACGCGGTTGGCGATGAAGTTGGGCGTATCCAGCGCCCGCACCACGCCCTTGCCCAGGGTGGTGACAAGAAAACCTTCGAGCTGGTCGAGGATGCGCGCCTCGGTGGCCGCAATCGGGATCAGCTCCACCAGATGCATATAGCGCGGCGGGTTGAAAAAATGCACGCCGCAAAAGCGCTGCGCCAGATCGGCGGGCAGCGCCTCGGCCAGTTTCTTGATCGGGATGCCCGAAGTGTTGGAGGCGAGAATCGCATGCGGCGCGACCGAAGCGCCGATTTTCCTGTACAGGTCGTGCTTCCACTCGATCTTCTCGGCAATCGCCTCGATCACCAGGTCGCACTCCTTCAGCTTGTCGAGGTCATCGTCGTAATTCGCCGGGGTGATCAGCTCCGCCAGCTGGGGCACGCCCAGCGGCGCCGGGTTGAGCTTTTTCAGGCCCTCGATGGCCTTCAGCGCAATGCCGTTCTTGGGGCCTTCCTTCGCCGGCAGGTCGAACAACAAGGCCGGCACCCTGGCGTTGACGAGTTGCGCGGCAATCTGCGCGCCCATCACGCCGGCGCCCAGCACCGCAACTTTTTTGACGATGAAATTGGCCATGGATTGTCTCCGTGTTTCGTTCTTATTGCCTAAAACGCTTCGGCGT
>DATAZV010000338.1:0-9123 GCA_036271855.1 Burkholderiales bacterium | reverse complement strand
CGACGAACACGTTATGCGCACCGCTGCGTTCGCGCGTGCGATGCAGCAGCCACTCGCGGCGCACCGCCGGGCGCATCACGCGCTTGTCGGAATAGACCATCGCCGGCATCGCTTCGAGCATCGCCGATGGGGCGGGATCGCGCTCGAACGGCTCGGCGCGCACGAAGCGGCCATCTTCGACCACGGCGGTGAACGCGCCCCAGTGGGCCAGGGAGGAAAAGCGCTGGGTACCCATGACTATTTTTTTCGTTGCCTCAATCACACGTCATAGTCTAGCCGGGCCGGCGTGCCTGCGGGCCGCGGCTCATTGCGACTCACTGCGGCTTGATGCCGGCCTGCCGGATCACCTCGCCCCAGCGTGCCAGTTCGCTCTTGATGAAGGCGCGATATTCCTCGGAGCTGCCGGCCACCACTTCGGCGCCCTGCTTTTGCATGCGCGCGACGAATTCCGGATCGCGCGCCGCCTTCACCACCGCGGCATTGATGGCGGCGACACGTTCCGGCGGCGTGGCGGCCGGAGCAAAAAGGCCGACCCAACTGATGAATTCGTAGCCCGGCAGGCCGGACTCGGCCACCGTCGGCACCTCCGGCATGGCGGGATCGCGCTTGGCGCCGGTGGTCGCGATCGCCCGCATCTTGCCTTCGCGTACCATTTTCGTCACCGCCACCGTGGCGAAAATGCCGACATCGGCCTCGCCATTGGCCAGCGCGTCCTGCGCCGGGCCGCCGCCGTCGAATTCAACGCGCGCGATGTCGGCCTTCGATAGCAGCTTGAATAGCTCCATCGACATCTGCTGGTTCGATGCCTTGCCGGAATTGGCGTAGCGGATTTTGCCGGGCGCAGCCTTGGCCATGTCGATCAGGTCCTTCACCGTCCTGGCGCCGAATTGCGGGCGCACCGCCACCAGGAACGCGGTCTTCGCCACCAGCGAGATCGGCACGAAGTCCTTCTCGACGTCGTAGGCCGGCTGCTTGAAGATGAACATGTTGTTGACCATCTGCCGCGAGTGCGCAAGCAGCGTGTAGCCGTCGCCCGGCGCGTGGGCGACGAAGGCGGTACCCGTATTGGTCAGCGCCCCGGGCTGGTAGTCGGTGGCTACGCTTTGGCCGGTGGTCTTGCTCATCTGCTCGGCGATCGGCTTGGCCACCGCGTCGATGATGCCGCCCGGCTGGATCGGCACGACGATCTTCACCGCATGATCGGGATAGGCGCCCTGCGCCCGGGCGGAAATGTTGACACAGGCCAGTACCGCGGCCGCCAGCCAGAAAGTTCGAATGCGCATTATTTGTCTCGCGAAGGATTATTTTGTACCGATGGGTGGTATTTTATCGCCGCCCAAGCGAATTCCCCGCCGCGGAACGAAAACAACTGAACAACTGGAGACAAAATGAGGAATAGCGGAGGATGGCGCATGCTGGCGGCGCTTGCACTGATGCTGGCCGGTGCCGCACCGGCGCAGGCCGACGAGATCAAGGTATTCGCCTCGCGCGTCACCAAAATTGCCCTGCAAGTGCTGGGGCCGGACTACGAAAAAGCCAGCGGCAACAAGCTGACGGTGATCGACGACGTCGCGGTGGTGATGAAGCGGCGCATCGAGGCCGGTGAAGCCTTCGACCTTGCCGTGCTGGTGGACTACCAGACCGAAGACCTGATCAAGAAGGGCCACCTGACAGGCGACACCCTGGTCACCATCATGCATTCTGGAACCGGCGTGGCGATCAAGCGCGGCGCGAAAAAGCCGGACATCAGCACCGTGGAGGCCTTCAAGAAGACCATGCTGGAGGCAAAGTCGCTCACCTATCTGGCCGAAGGCGCCAGCACCACCCACGTGATGCGCGCCTTCGAAAAGCTGGGCATCGCCGACGCCCTCAAGGCCAAGACCACCCTGGTGCCGACCGATACCGTGTCCGAGCGCGTGGCGGCGGGCCAGGACGAACTGGGCATCGGCATCATCGCCAATATCGTCTCGGTGCCCGGCGTCGAGCTGATAGGGCCGTTTCCCGCGGAATTGCAGTTCAACATCGTGTTCAGCGGCGCGACGGCAAAGAATTCAGCCCATCCACAGGCTGCCCGCGACATCCTCAAGCTTCTCACCAGCCCGAAGGCTAAGGAAATCATCGCGGCGCGCGGCATGCAGCCGGGATAGGGACCGAAAACCCTTTCTAATCCAGGCTTGCAAAATCTCCTTTTGGCCCGTAAATGGGAAGATAAAGAGGCCCTTGGCAACAAGGGCCTGCAGAGTGGCGCCAATCGACCTCTAGATGTCGCCGGCCCGCCAGTTCAACCAGAGTACAATCGCCGTTTTTGCACTGCGGCATAAGGTTCCATGCTTTACCAACTGCACGAACTGCAACGCAATTTCCTGAATCCGGTGACGGCTTTTGCCGAAGGCATTTCCCAGCTCTATTCCCACCCGGCCAGCCCCTTTTCCTACATGCCGTTTTCGCGGGAGATTTCCGCCGGCTACGAATTGCTGCACCGCCTGGGCAAGGACTACGAAAAGCCCGCTTTCGGCCTGACCAGCGCAACGGTGCGCGGCCGCGAAGTGGCGGTAAGCGAAGAAATCGTCCTGACCAAGCCGTTTTGCGAGTTGCGGCACTTCGCCCGCGCCGGCCGCCACAGCGACCCCAAGGTGCTGGTGTGCGCGCCGCTCTCCGGCCACCATTCCACCCTGCTGCGCGACACCGTGCGCCAGCTGATGACCGCGCATGACGTCTACCTCACCGACTGGACCGACGCGCGCATGGTGCCGATGTCCGAGGGCACGTTTCACCTCGACGACTATGTCGCCTACCTGATCGAATTCATCCAGTTGCTGGGGCCCGACGTGCACGTCATCTCGGTATGCCAGCCGACGGTGCCGGCGCTGGTGGCGATCTCGCTGATGGCCGCGGCAAACGACCCGAAGTCGCCGCGCAGCATGATCATGATGGGCGGGCCGATCGACACCCGCAAGAGCCCGACTGAAGTCAATACGCTCGCCACCACCAAGCCGTTTTCCTGGTTCGAGCAGAACGTGATCTACCGCGTGCCGGCCAACTACCCCGGCTTCATGCGCCGCGTCTACCCGGGCTTTTTGCAGCATGCCGGCTTTGTCGCGATGAATCCGGACCGCCATTTCAACAGCCACTGGCAGTTCTACCAGCACCTGGTGGAAGGCGACGGCGAGTCGGCCGAGAATCACCGCCAGTTCTACGACGAGTACAACGCGGTGCTCGACATGGATGCCGATTATTACCTCGACACCATCCGCCTGGTATTCCAGCAGCATGCCCTGCCCAACGGCACCTGGGTCACCGGCGGGCCGCTGGGCAAGCGCAAGGTCGAGCCCGGTGCGATCAAAAAGACCGCCCTGTTCACCATCGAAGGCGAGCTCGACGACATCTCCGGCAGCGGCCAGACCGAAGCGGCGCACGGCCTGTGCACCGGCATACCGAAGTCGCGCAAACAACATTACACCGCACCCAAATGCGGTCACTACGGCATCTTCTCGGGGCGCCGCTGGCGCGAAATGATCTATCCGCAGATCGCCGAGTTCATCCGCAAATACGATTAGAAGCCGCCTGGTCGGCGCGAGCCGGGTTGCGCCCGGCCCACCTCGGGGACGCGCACCGGCGTACGCCGAGCCGATGCGCGGATGTGCGTAAGGACTGGCGCGCGCCGCTATACGGTTAGGACTGGCGCGCGCAAGCGCGCGCCGGTATGATGCGGCCTCGTTTTTGCTTAAATTCCCTGGCCCCTCTTCACACTGCTCTCCATCCATGTCCGGCAAGCTCCTGCAAGTCCGTAATTCCCCGATCCACGGCCGCGGCGTTTTCGCCGCCCAGGCAATCAAAAAAGGCACCCGCCTGCTTGAATACAAGGGCCGCCGCCTGACCCACAAGGAAGCCGACAAGGCCTACGGCGGCGGCTCCGAGACCGGCCATACATTCCTGTTCACCCTGAACGACGACTACGTCATCGACGCCAACCAGGAAGGCAATTCGGCGCGCTGGATCAACCATAGCTGCGCGCCCAATTGCGAATCGATCTGCGAATCGGCCACCGACGACGACCCGATGCACGACCGTGTCTTCATCGAAGCGATCCGCAATATCAAGCAGGGCGAAGAGTTGGCCTACAACTACCTGATCACCCTGGAAGAAGCGCACACCGCGCGCCTGAAAAAAATCTGGGAATGCCGCTGCGGCGCAAAGCACTGCAGCGGCACCATGCTCGCCAAAAAGCGCTGAGCATCGCCGGGCACCGCGCCCGGCCCCTCGCCTGCTTGATCGGCCCTGATTGAGGCAAATCCGCCATGCGCTATTGCGTTCCGGCGGACAAAGCCCCATCTTGTTCGAGCGCCGGCGATCAAAATCCGCGCGTTTGCGCGTCAGGCTCGCTTTTCGGTTGCGCGGATCACCAAGAAATCCGGCACGAGAAGTGATGCGCAAAACCTCGACCCGGCCCAGACAAAGGACCTCCAATGAAGCGCAAGTCACTGATTCCCATCCTGTTCGCGGCACTGCTGGGCATGACCCTGGGCATCCACGATGCCGACGCCAAGCGCCTGGGCGGCGGCAGCTCGATCGGCCGTCAGTCCCAAAGCATCGGCCGCTCCACCTCACCGCCCGCCGCACCCCAGCAGGCCCCGCAAGCCGCACCCCGCCCGGTGACGCCACCCCCGGCGGCCGCACCGGCGCCGGCACCGAACCGCTGGCTCGGCCCGATCGCCGGCCTCGCCGCCGGGCTGGGCTTAGCCGCCCTGTTCTCCCACTTCGGCATGGGCGGCGCCCTGGCCAGCGGCCTGGGTTCGCTGCTGCTGATCGCCCTGGTGATCTTCGGCGGCGTGCTGCTGTATCGCATGTTCCGTGGCCGCCCGGAAAGCGCCGGACCCGCCAACCCGGCGTTTGCCGGCGTCGAGCCGCCGATGTATCGCGAACCCGTGATCGATGCGCCGCCGCACGTGATGGATGCGCAGCCCGCGGCAACCGCCGGGCCGGGGCTACCTTCCTGGACCCTGCCCGCCGACATCGACCAGGCCGCCTTCACGCACTCCGCGAAGGTGCTGTTCCTGCGCATGCAGGCCTCCTCCGATGCCGCCAACCTGGCCGACATCCGCGAGTTCACCACGCCTGAAATGTATGCCGAGATCCAGCTCGAAATCGGCGCCCGCGAAGGCCGGCCGAACCAGACCGAGGTGTTTCGCCTGGACGCGCAAATGCTCGGCGTCGAGGAAGCCAACCAGCAGCGCCTGGCCAGCGTGCGCTTTAACGGCACCATCCGCGAGGAAGCCGGCGCCCAGGCGGAGCGTTTTTCCGAGGTGTGGAACCTGACCCAGGGACCTGACGGGCGCTGGCTGCTCGCGGGTATCCAGCAGGCCGCATAGCGCGCTCCTGTAGCACGTGGAAAAGCCGGGCGTCTGCCCGGCTTTTTTTCGCCTGGCGCTTGCGCGCGTAGTTACGCCATGCCCTCACATCGCAGCGCGGCATAAGGAACATTCGTAAGGGCTGCGTGTATATGCTATCGTTTCCTTGCATTGTCGGCCGGCTGGCCGGCAATCAACGAAGTCACATCGAATCAGCGCATCCCGGCGAGGCATGCGCGACTACAAGAATGATGACCAAAGGAGCGAGACAATGAAATTGGCTTTCGGCTTGAAAAGCTTGGTGGGCGCTGTCGCCGCCTGCACCGTCCTGGGCGGCATGCAAGGCGCCCTTGCCGCAGACCCCCGGCACTTCAGTTTCGGCTACGACCAGCCCCACACCACCGGCTACGGCGTGGCCGGCGACACTTTCGCCGCCAAGCTCGCCGAACTGAGCAAGGGCGCTTTCGTGATCGACCAGTTCCCCGGCGCGCAGCTGGGCCAGGAACCGGCGGCGCTGCAAAAAATCCGCACCGGCGACATCGATTTCACCATTGTCTCCACCGCCAATACCTCGACCATTTCGCCACAGGCGGGCGTGATGTCCGTGCACTTCATCTTCCGCTCCGAAGCCCACCTGAAGAAAGCCCTGGCCGACCCGGGCGTGAACAAGGCGATGCACGACATGTTCGACGACACCGTGAAAGGGGCGCACATGCTGACCCTGGCCACCCTCGGCCTGCGCAACCTCTACGGCAAGAAGGAAATCCACTCGATGGCGGACGTCAAGGGCCTGAAGATACGGGTGCAGGCCACCGCCACCGAGGACGCCATGTTCCCCGCCTACGGCGCGCAAACCGTGCACATGCCCTTTGGCGACGTCTATACGGCGCTGCAGACCGGCGTGATGGACATGGCCGAAAACAGCATCAACGTCTACCAGTCGAACAAGCACTACGAAGCCGCGCCGATCATGTCGATCACCGAGCATGAAGCCAACAACAGCGTGATCTGGGTCAGCGACAAGGTGTGGCAAAGCCTGAGCCCGGAACAGCGCGGCTGGGTGCAAAAGGCTGCCGACGAGGTCAACCGTGTCGAGCCCGCCAAGGCTTTTGCGCTGGAGCATGAATCGCTGGCCAAGCTGGAAAAGCTCGGCGTCAAATTCGTCAAGAACGTCGACAAATCGGCCTTCATCAAGACCGCCGAACCGATGCAGGACAAGATCGCGGCCGGGCTCGGGCCCCATGCGGTCAAGGTGCTCAACCTGATCCGCGCCGTCAAGTAGGGGCGCGCAAGCCAAGCAGCCAGCCGGGCCGGTCACGCGACCGGCCCGCCGGCGTTTTTCGATCTGCACAAAAGGTTGGGATAAGGGTTGCGACGATGCATATACGGGAACCATTGGTCCTGCAACGGGACCGGCACTTGAAGTGGAAGGCGTTCGACCCGCTCGAATGGATACTGATGGTGGCCTGCGGCGTCCTGCTCATGGGTTTTGCCACCACGGTTTTTCTGGATGTGGTGACGCGCACCATCGGCCACCCCTGGCTATCCCTGCAGGAACTGACCAGCGTGCAGTTCATCTATTGCACCTTCGTCGGCACGGCGGTGGCGGTGCGGCGCAACGATCACCTGCTGCTCACCGCCATCACCGATGCGATGCATGGCCGCCTGCGCTTCGTGTTCGAGACCATGAAGCGCGTGGTGATCCTGGGCGTGGCCCTGTGCATGGTCTGGTACGGCTACCTCAACGTGCTGACCGGCTTCGGCAGCTTTCGCATGCCGTCGCTGACGCCGATCGCCTACTGGTACGCCGCCATTCCGCTGTCGGGGGTGCTGATCGTGTTGTTCATCATCGAGCAGTTGGTCAACGGCTGCCGGCACGGCTACGAGGCGCCTGAAGCGCCCGAATCTGCCTCCCTGGGGCAAGGCGATACACCGGGGATCCTCGCGCCATGAACAACGCACTCATCCTCGCCCTGATGACGGCCCTGTTCCTGATCCTCGGCTATAGCGGCGTACCGGTGGCTTTCGCGCTGATGGCGGGCGTGCTGATCGGCACCGCCTTCACCCCGATCAGCCTGCCGTCGATCGTCGGCCAGTTGTTCAACGGCATCGATTCCGAAGCCCTGATGGCGATTCCCTTTTTCCTGCTGGTCGGCGAGCTGATGACCTCTTCCGGGGTGATCCTGCGCATCGTCGCCCTGTCGCAGGCGCTGGTCGGGCACATGCGCGGCGGCCTGGCGCAGGTGGTGACGGTGTTTTCGATGTTTTTCTCCGGCATGTCCGGTTCCGTTTCCGCCGACGTCGCCGTGCTGACCAAGACCATGGCCAAGCCGATGGCCGCCGAAGGCTACAGCCCGGCCTTCGTCGCCTCGCTGATCGCCGCCGCCTCCACCATCGCCGCGCTGGTGCCGCCCTCCATCATGGCGGTGGTCTACGGCGCCATCGGCAACGTCTCGATCGCCGGCCTGTTCCTCGGCGGTGTGGTGCCGGGCTTCATGATCGCCATCGGCCTGATGCTCTACAGCTATCTGTTCGGCCCGGCGGGTTTTCGCCGGCCGCGTTCCACTTTCGCGCAAGTCAGCGAGACGGCGCGCCAGTCGATCCTGGCGCTGGCCATTCCGGTGATCCTGCTGGGCGGCGTTTTGACCGGCTGGTTTACGCCGACCGAGGCCGGGGTGATCGCCATCGTCTACATCCTGGTGATCGTGATCCCGATCCACAACCGCGGCCACCTGAAAAACATCCCGCGCGACTTCGTCCAGGCGGGGCTCACCTTCACGCTGCCGGTGATCACCATCGCGGCGGCGGCGGCCTTCGGCTGGATGCTTGCGTATCTGCGCGGCCCGATCGTGGTGGCCGGCTGGATCACCGGCGTAGCCGGCACCGATCCGCACCTGATCATGTTCCTGCTGGTTGCGCTGTTCGTGGTGGTGGGCGACTTCATCGAGCCGATCCCGGCGATCGTGATTTTCATGCCCATCGTCAATGTGCTCACCGAGGCCGGAGGCATCCACTCGGTGCACATGGGGGTGGTGCTGATCATCACCCTGGCCTTCGGCCTGATCACCCCGCCCTACGGGCTGGCGCTGCTGATGGCGTCGAAATTCGTCGATGTGCGCTTTGCCACCGCGCTGAAAGCCTCATTGCCGATCTATTTGATCTTTTTCGCCGTCATCGCCGCCGCGATCTTTTTGCCCGAGGTGGTGCTGTGGCTGCCGCGGCACATGTTCCCGGAATCGGTCGGCTGCTTCAAGGCGCCGGCCGGCACCGGCTACATCTGCCCCTAGCAAGCAGCAGAGGAGGTCTGCCCATGAACGCCGTCCTTGAACAACGCTGGCCCTTTGCGGTCCGTCCGCTGACGGCCAATCTCGGTGCCGAAATACGCGGCGTGAAACTCGCCGACGGCATCGACGAGGCCGTTTTCCGCGCCATCTACGAAGCCTTCCTGCGTTACCAGGTGCTGCTGTTCGAACCGCAGGAACTGCCGCCCGGACAGCAGGTGGCCTTCGCCCGGCGCTTCGGCGAAGTGCAGGTCCACGTGATGAACCAGTATCACGCCGACGGCTATCCGGAGCTCTATCGCCTGAGCAATCTCGACGCCGAAGGCAAGCCGAACGGCAAGCACCCGGACAAGGGCACGCTGGTGTGGCACACCGACGGCTCCTGGCGCCGCGTCACCGGCCAGGCCACCATCATCTACGGCGAAGTGATGCCCAGGAGTGGCGGTGAAACGCATTTCTGCGACATGGTCGGCGCCTATGAGCGCCTCGATGCG
>DATAZV010000337.1:0-5920 GCA_036271855.1 Burkholderiales bacterium | reverse complement strand
CCGCCGAACTGGCGCATGTTCGGCTCGGGCATGCCGCCGCCGCCCGAGGAGCCGTTGGAGGGGCGCCGGCCGCCGAACAGACCGGACAGGCGGCGATTGAAATCGCGCCACAATTCTTCCAGGTCCGGCGGGCCGCCGGCCGCGGCCAGCACGCCCGAGACGTGTACCGCCAGCCGGTGTTTCAAGCGCGGAAGCAGATCAGCAAAACGCATTTATTCGGGAGCCTCGGAGGGAACGGTTGGCGGTACGGCGCATCTGGATACTCCGGAGCGGCTAGCGCGCCAACTCCGGCTGGTTTTTGATTCATCGGGAAGCAACTTTGAAAAGCCGCCCCTGAAAGCGTACATTCGGGTAGCCGTCAGAAAACAGAAACGGCGGAAGGGTGGTCCACATCCGCCGTGGGGTCTTGCGCGTGGCCGCCCGCGGCGGCAAACGCGGCTGCATGCTCGATGAGCGCCTGACGCAGAAAATCCATTCCTTCACGCGTCCGGGCACTCAGGTACACACGTGAAATTTTATCATATTCGTCGCGCTCGACTCCGGGGGAAAAGCGGCTACCGCCCTCGCCCGCGGCGAGGTCGATCTTGTTCCAGATCAGCACCTGGGGCACACCATCGGCGCCGATTTCCTTCAGCACGGCATTGACCTGCTCGATTTGCTCCAGGCGTGCCGGCGAGGCCGAGTCCACCACATGCAGCAGCAGGTCGGCGTGGATGGTCTCTTCCAGAGTGGCGCGAAACGCCGCCACCAGGGTATGCGGCAGGTCGCGGATGAAACCCACCGTATCGGAAACCACGACATTGCCCGCCTGCGGCAGGTAGATCTTGCGCGAGGTGGTGTCCAGGGTGGCGAACAACTGGTCGGCGGCGTAGGTTTCCGCCTTGGTGAGCGAGTTGAACAGCGTCGACTTGCCGGCGTTGGTGTAGCCCACCAGCGACACCGAGAACACCCGGCCTCGGGTGCGCGAGCGCCGCTGCACCTCGCGCTGGCGCTGCAGTTTGTCCAGTTTCTCGGACAGGATTTTCACCCGTTTGCCGAGCAGGCGGCGGTCGGTCTCAAGCTGGGTTTCGCCTGGGCCGCGCAGGCCGATACCGCCCTTTTGCCGCTCCAGGTGGGTCCACCCCCGCACCAGGCGGGTAGCCAGGTGCTTGAGTTGTGCCAACTCGACCTGGATCTTGCCTTCGTGGCTTTGCGCGCGCTGCGCGAAAATGTCCAGGATCAGCGTAGTGCGGTCGACCACCCGCGCCTTCACCTCGCCCTCCAGGTTGCGCTGCTGCGCCGGCGACAGGATATGGTTGAACACCACCACCTCGGCGCCGCTGGCGGCCACCGCGGCGGCGATTTCCTTCGCCTTGCCGCTGCCGGCGTAATACGCCGGGTCGGGCCGGCCGCGCTTGCCGCCGATCAGGGCCGCCTCTTTCAGACCGGCGCTGGCGCAAAGAAGCTTGAATTCAGCCACCGCGTCGGCGTGATCACGCTCGCCGAAGTCGAGCGCCACCAGCACGGCGGCGTCGATGACGCCGGCGCGCCGGGAAGATTCGTAGGAATCTAGCACGGGCAGGTCTTTGGAATCAGGACCGGTATCGTACCCTATGCTGCGTGGGCGGCGGCGCCGTCAGGCGCCCACCTGCCCGGAAGCGGATGCGGCGATGCAGGACGATGATCGATCAAGCTTCGCCGTTCGATTCCAGGTTCATGCTCACCGGGCGTGAAGGCACGACGGTGGAGATGGCATGCTTGTAGACCATCTGGGTCACGGTGTTCTTCAAAAGAACCACGTACTGATCAAACGACTCGACCTGACCCTGCAACTTGATACCGTTGACCAGATAAATCGCCACCGGCACATGTTCCCTGCGCAATGCATTGAGGAAGGGATCTTGGAGCATTTGCCCTTTGTTACTCATAGTAATGGCTCCGACTTTCTTGTTGGACTTTGAATTTACACCATCCGCCTAGACGCTGCCAGTAGCGCAGAGCGGGTTTAACACTTTTCTACAAATCAAGCCCTTGTCCATTTGCGGTTTCCGAGTACTTTCAATTACGTAAGCCGCACAGACACAGATGAGGTCTGCCCTGGCGTTTTCAATCGCTGCCTCTGGTCGAAACCCGACTCGCCTCTTGCCTGTCGCTACTCGGCTTTGTCCGCAGAAAACGGGTTGCGGCCCAATTTGAACTGCACTCTTAATGGAGTGCCCTTGAGCTTGAAAGTTTCCTGGAAATAGCCCTCCAGGTAACGCCGGTAGCTGTCGGAAATATGCTGCAGGGAATTACCGTGCACCACGATGATCGGCGGGTTCATCCCACCTTGGTGGGCGTAGCGCAGCTTGGGCCGGTTCATGCCCGCGCGCGGCGGCTGCTGGCGCGCCACCGCGTCCTGCAGGGCGCGGGTGATCTTCGGCGTGGCGAGCTTGATGGTGGCAGCGGCATACGCATCCCCCACCGATTTCATCAGGCCGTTGATCCCCTGGCCATGCAGGGCCGAAATGAAATGCAGATTGGCGAAACTCAGGAATTGCAGCTTGCGCGCGACTTCATGCTTGATGCGCTCGCGTGCGTAGGCTTCCAGGCCGTCCCATTTGTTGACCGCCACCACCAGGGCGCGGCCCGATTCGAGGATGAAGCCGGCGATATGCGCGTCCTGATCGGCGATGTCCTGGCGCGCATCCAGCACGAGGACAACGATGTTGGCGTCGGAAATCGCCTGCATCGTCTTCACCACGGAGAACTTCTCGACCGTCTCGAACACCTTGCCACGGCGGCGGATGCCGGCGGTATCGATCAGGGTATAGGGCCTTCCGTGATAATCGAAGTCGATGGCGATGGCGTCACGCGTGGTGCCGGGCTGGTCGAAGGCGATCACCCTTTCCTCGCCCAGCAGCGTGTTCACCAGGGTCGACTTGCCGACGTTCGGACGTCCGGCGATGGCGATGCGCGGGCGTTTTTCGCGCTCCTGGCTTTCCTCTTCCGGTGCCGGGAAACCCTCAAGGGCGAATTCCAGCAGCTCCTTGACGTTTTCGCCATGGGCCGCCGAAATCGGATACGGATCACCCATTCCCAATTCGTAGAATTCGTTGGTCACGCCGGTGGTGGTCATGCCCTCGGCTTTATTCACCGCCAGAATCGCCTTGCGGCCCGACTTGCGCAGCATCTGGGCGATGTTCTGGTCGTGGCCGGTGACCCCGGCGCGGCCGTCGGTCAGGAAAATCACCACGTCGGCTTCGGCGATCGCCTGCTCGGCCTGGCGCGCCATTTCACTGACGATGCCGGTCTTGGCATCGGGCTCGAAGCCGCCGGTGTCGATCACCAGGAAAGGCTTGTCGCCCAGGCGGCCATGGCCATAGTGGCGATCGCGGGTCAGGCCGGGAATATCGGCCACCAGCGCGTCGCGCGATTTGGTCAGGCGGTTGAATAGCGTCGATTTGCCCACATTTGGGCGGCCGACCAGCGCAATGACTGGTTTCATCTTGGAAAGCGCTTAAAAAGAGGCGGGCCTGGGGAGCCTCGCCATGCGGAACCGCCCGCGGCGCGCGGGCGACGCACCGGCAACGGTGCCGGGATGGAAGCGTCTATTTTAACATTCGTTGCTGCATTGCCACGAAGCTTCGGCAAAAACAGGCGTTCGCGGCTAAAATGCCCGGCTTAACAATAACCACCTACTGCCCTCAGACTATGATGGACCGCCCCAGCCGGACGTTCATCTCCAGCGTGCTGTTTCTCGACATCGTCGGCTATTCCAAGCTGCCGGTGTCCGAGCAAATTCGCCTGAAGGAGCAATTCAATACCCTGGTGTCACACCTGATTTCCGACATCCCGGAGGCCGACCGCATTGTGCTGGATACCGGCGACGGCGCCGCCCTGAGCTTTCTCGGCGACCCGGAAGACGCCCTGTTCGTCGCCGTCAAATTGCGCGATGCGATCAAGGAAAAACAGGAAGCCGAGTTTCCCGACCTGCACCTGCGCATGGGCATCAACCTGGGGCCGGTGAAGCTGCTGAAGGACATCAACGGCCGCCCGAACCTAATCGGCGACGGCATCAATGTCGCGCAGCGGGTGATGAATTTCGCCGAACCGGACCAGATTCTGGTGTCGCGCTCCTTCTATGACGTAGTCTCCTGCCTGTCCGACGAATACCGCGAACTGTTCAGCGACAAGGGCAAGCATGCCGACAAGCACGTGCGCGAGCACGAGCTTTACGAAATCGGCTTTGTCGATCCGGAACGCTCGGTCACCATCACCGAACGCATGCAGGTGCTGGAAGCGCGCACCCGCGTGCCCGACGAGCAACTGGCCATGCTGGAGCAGGCGCTCGAGCCGCACGTCGGCGACCATGCGCATGTACTGGTGCAGGCCAAGGCCATGGGCGCGCCGGATTTTGCAACCTTGCGCAACGCCTTGAGCGCCCATATCGACGATCCGGCGGCGCGCGCGGCGTTTTTGCAGATGGGACCGGGAGGCCCGGCCAGAACCACCCAGCGCAAACCTTGGATCCTGCCGGTGGCCCTGGCGGGCGCCTGCGTGGCCATCCTCCTGGCCTGGTGGCTGACGCGGCCGGCACCCAGTACCACCGAGGCTGCCGCAAGCGCCCAGTCGGACGCGGCCGCAAGCTCCGCCGGATCGCCTGCCGCGCCCACCACCTCCTCCGCATCGGTCAGCGCCCCGGTTTCGGCAACACCGCCGGCCCCTGCCGCAAGCGCCGCACCCAAGGCAGCACCGCCCAAGGCGGAGCCGAAAAAAGCGGACAACAAAGCGGTGAAGGATGTCGCGAAAGACGCAAAAGCCAAAGGCGGACCCGCACCCGTCCCCGACACCGCTGCCGCTTCGGCGCAAGCTGCCGCTGCTTCTGCCGCGCGCGACGCCCAGGCTGCGCAGGCCAAGGCGCGCAGCGGCATCCTGCGCTTTCAGATCGGCGGCTTCGGCGAGATCTACGTCGACGGCAATCACGTCGGCTCGACCAGCTCGATCAGCCAGTATGCGGTGGCGCCGGGCGAACACCGGATCGAAATCCGCGAATGCGGCTTTCCGCCGGATACCAAGCACCAGTCCGTCAACGTGGAAGCGAATAACACGCGGCTGGTCGTCATCTCGTGCTGAAAGCGGCGCTCGCGCACCAGGCGCGGGCCCTGCTGTTGCCGCTCCTGCTGCTGACGGCTTGTGACGGTTTGTTTACCGGCAAGCAGGTGGTCCGTTTTCCGCTGCAGCCGGTGGCCGGCGGCGGTTTCGCGCCGCTGCGCCTGACCCTGGGTCCGGAGATGAATCCGGTCACGCTCAATTTCTCCGCCGAGTACACGGCCAATCCCGCCGAAGCGGGCAAATGGAACAGTTATGTCGCGGTGCTGAGCTACCAGGGCCGCGGCATCGCCACCGGCGCCTTCAACATCAACAGCAATGCCACGCCGGACGCACCTGCCGGCGCCATCAGCGTATCGCAGACCATGCTGTTGGTCGAGGCGGCGCAAACCGGCGACTACGAGCTGAATATCAACATTGCCGGGCAGCCGCGCATCACCCTCGCCCACCCAAATGTGGAACTGCGGCGCAATATCCAGCACGGCAATTAGGCCGCCGCAGACCCCTAGCGAAAGCGCGCCAGCGCGTCCGCCGCGCGATCCACCGCGATCACTTCCAGTCCCTTGATCTCGCCCTTGGGTGCATTCGCCTTGGGGATCAGCGCTTGCGTGAAACCCAGCTTGGCGGCCTCGCGCAGGCGCTCCTGCCCGCGCGGCGCCGGGCGGATCTCGCCCGCCAGCCCGACCTCGCCGAACACCACCAGGCCTTTGGGCAGCGGTTTGCCCTTGAGCGAGGACATGATCGCCAGCAGCACCGCCAGGTCTGCCGCCGGCTCGCCGATTTTCACTCCGCCGACCGCGTTGATGAATACATCCTGGTCGTAACAGGCGACGCCGACATGCCGGTGTAG
>DATAZV010000336.1:0-2792 GCA_036271855.1 Burkholderiales bacterium | reverse complement strand
CTCTCGGCCGCCATCCGCCAGCTCGAGGAAGAAGTCGGCGTGCAACTGGTGCGCCGCAGCCAGCAGCGCTTCGAGGGCTTCACCCCGGAAGGGCTGAAGGTGCTGGAGTGGGCGCGGCGCATCCTCTCGGATGTGGACGCGCTGAAACAGTCGCTGGCCGAAACCCAGGGCATGCTGCGCGGCCATTTGCGCATCGGCATCATCCCCACCGCAGAGCCGCTGGCGGGGGAGATCGCCGGCGCCTTCTTGCGCCGCCACCCGGCCGCTTCGATCACGCTGTTGTCGATGACCTCGCAGGAAATCGAGCGCGGCATCACCGAGCACGGCCTGGAGGCCGGCATCTCCTATGTCGACGAAGCGCCGCCGCGCGGCCTCGCCGCCCAGCCGATGTACGCCGAGCGCTATGTGCTGATCGGCCTGGCCTCGATGCTCAAGCGCCTGCCCGGCAAGGAGCGCAACGCCGTCACCTGGCGCCACGCCGCCGCCCTGCCGCTGGTGCTGCTGAACCGCGAAATGCAGAATCGCCGTCTGGTCGACCGCCATTTCGCCGCCATCGAGGCCGCCCCGGTGGTGGCCGCCGAGGCCAGCACCCTGGTGGGTCTCCTGAGCTACGTGCGCGCGGGCCTCGGCTGCGGCATCATCCCGCGCACCTTTGCTTCCCTGATCGGCAAGGTGCCGGGGCTGAAGGTGCTGGCACTGGAAGCGCCGGACGCCGCGCATCAGGTCGGCCTGATCATCCCCGCGCGCACGCCCCTGCAGCCGCTCACCCAGGCGCTGGTGGACGCGCTAAGGGAGACGCCGATTGATGGCGACGGTGCGTAACGGGAAATCGCAGGAAATCGGGCCGCTGCAGGAGTCGGAACGCCGCAGGAAATTGGGGTCAGATCATATTTTCAGCTTCATCGAAAATGTGCTCTGACCGCCGATTTCCGGATTGCGAAGTGAAGCGGATAGCACGCTCCGGCAAACAGAAGGACGACCATCTGGAGCGCCGTCGTCACTCCGCAGAAAAAATCGGGGTCAGAGTCATTTGCGTAAAGCTTGCAAACGACTCCGACCCCCATTTTTTCACCTCGTGCCTTGCGAAGTAAAGCGGGTACACCGCGACAAGAGCCCCGGGTGACGCCCCCGCGTGACGCTTCCATGACACCTGATAGACATTTCCAATCACGCCCCGGACAAAACTCATTTGATGCACCGGGCCGCGCGCCCCAACATGGTCTTTATCACCCTCCAGGAAGTGGACCATGGACAGCTTTTACGACACCCTCGAAGCTCGCATTGACCTCCCCGACACCCGCTTGCTGATCGGCGGCGAGCGCCGTGATAGCGTTACGGCCAGGTTCTTTGAAACCCTCAATCCCGCCACCGGGACGGTGATCGCCGCCGTCGCGCAGGCCGAAGCCGCCGACGTCGATCTCGCCGTGAAAGCCGCCCGCGCCGCGCTCAACGGCCCGTGGAAAACCCTCACCGGCGCGCAGCGCGGCCGCCTGCTGAACAAGCTGGCCGACCTGCTGGAAAAGAACAGCGAAGCCCTGGTGCAACTCGAAAGCCTCGACGCCGGCAAACCGCTCGCTGCCACCCGTCGCCAGGACATCCCCGCCGCCATCGACTGCCTGCGCTATTACGCCGGCTGGGCCGACAAGATCGACGGCGTGGTGGTGCCGGCGCGTGCCGACGCCCTTACCTATGTGAAGCGCGAGCCGGTCGGCGTGGTCGCCGCCATCGTGCCGTGGAATTTCCCGCTGATGAACGCGGTGTGGAAGGTCGCCCCGGCGATTGCCTGCGGCTGCGCCGTGGTGCTCAAGCCCGCCGAACTCACGCCGCTGACCGCGCTGCGCCTGGGTGAACTGGCGCTGGAAGCCGGCATCCCCGCCGGCGTGCTCAACATCGTGCCGGGCTTCGGCACCGGTGCCGGCCAGGCGTTGATCGAACATCCGGGCGTGGACAAGATCGCCTTCACCGGCTCGCCGGCGGTGGGCAAGCACATCATGGCCGTCGCCGCGCAAACCTGCAAACGCGTCACTCTGGAGCTCGGCGGCAAGTCCGCAAATTTGGTATTTGCCGATGCGGACATCGAGGGCGCCGTGCGCGCCTCCTCCTCCGGCATCTTTTTCAACGCCGGCCAGGTGTGCTCGGCCGGCTCGCGCATTTTGGTGCAGGAAAGCATCCACGACCAGTTCGTCGAGCAGCTTGCCGCCCGCGCGGCGAAAATCAAGCTCGGCGACCCCTTCGACAGCAGCACCACCATGGGTCCGCTGATCTCGGCGGTGCAACAGCAACGCGTACAAGGCCACATCGAGGCCGGCCGTAAAGAGGGCGCGCAAATCGCCTTCGGCGGCGCGGCAGTCGAAGGCGCGGGCTTTTACGTGCAGCCGACCATTTTCGCCCGCGCCAGCAACAGCATGGGCATCGCGCAGGATGAGATCTTCGGCCCGGTCGCCACCGTCATCCCCTTCGCCGACGAGCGCGAAGCCGTGCAAATCGCCAACGACAGCCGCTACAGCCTGGCCGCGGCGGTGTGGACCCGCGACGTCACCCGCGCTCACCAGGTGGCCAATGCCCTGCGCGCCGGCACCGTGTGGATCAACACCTACGGCCACACCGACACGCGCCTGCCCTGGGGCGGTTACGGCGGCGACTCCGGCGTCGGCCGCGACCTCGGCCGCGCGGCGCTGGAAAACTACACCGAGCAAAAGACGATCTGGCTGCATTTGGGCCTGGCAGCATAGGCCTTCGTCGCGTGATGGGCCTGGCTGCTTAAGCCTAGTTGCAATTCGGGGCCTGCCAGC
>DATAZV010000335.1:0-12491 GCA_036271855.1 Burkholderiales bacterium | reverse complement strand
CTCCGACAAATAACCACGCACAGGCCCCGTCATGGACAGCATGGACATACACGCCATCCTCGAGTATCTGCCGCACCGCTACCCCTTCCTGCTGGTGGACCGGGTGATCGACGTCGTCAAGAACGAGAGCATCCACGCGGTGAAAAACGTCACCATCAACGAGCCTTTTTTCCCCGGTCACTTCGACTATCACCCGGTGATGCCCGGGGTGCTGATCCTCGAAGCGCTGGCGCAGGCCTCGGCCATCCTCTCTTTCAAGAGCAAGGACGCCAAGCCGGACCGCAAGTCGGTCTACTACTTCGTCGGCATCGACGACGCGCGTTTCAAGAAGCCGGTGATGCCGGGCGACCAGCTGCACCTGCACTCGACCATCATCCGCCAGTCGCGCGGGCTGTGGAAGTACAAGGTCGAGGCCAAGGTCGACGGCGAAGTGGTCACCGAAGCGCAACTGATGTGCGCCATCCGCACCCCGGAGGCCTGAGGCGCCCATGGCAAAGATCCACCCCACCGCCTTGGTGGATGCCGCGGCCGAGCTCGATGGCAGCGTCGAAGTTGGCCCCTACACGGTGATCGGCGCCGGCGTGCAGATCGGCGAAGGCACCAGCGTCGGCCCGCACTGCGTGATCGAGTCCGGCACCCGCATTGGCAGGGATAACCGCATCTGGCAATTCTGCTCCATCGGCGGCGCGCCGCAGGACAAGAAATATGCGGGCGAGCCGACCACACTCGAGATCGGCGACGGCAACACCATCCGCGAGTTCTGTACCTTCAACCGCGGCACCGTGCAGGACGGCGGGGTGACGCGCATCGGCGGCGACAACTGGATCATGGCCTACGTGCATATCGCGCACGATTGCCAGATCGGCAGCCACGTGATCATCGCCAACAGCGTGCAGTTCGCCGGCCATGTGCACATGGGCGACTGGGCGATCATCGGCGGCATGACCGGGATCCACCAGTTCGTGCAAATCGGCGCGCATGCCATGAGCGGCATGTGCTCGGCGTTGTCGAAGGACCTACCGCCCTATGTCATGTGCTCCGGCGACCCGGCCGCGCCCTACGGCATCAACACCGAGGGCTTGAAACGCCGCGGTTTCACCCCCGGGCAGATCGAAAACCTGCGCCGCGCCTACAAGATCCTCTACAAGTCCGGCCACACCCTGGAAGCGGCGCGCGCCGAACTGGCGCAACTGGCCGCCAGCCAGCCAGAGCTGCAGCCCTTCCTCGATTTCTTCGCCGTGTCCACGCGCGGCATCATCCGCTAGCACGGAGTGACAACAAACGCCGCGCCGCGCATCGCCATGGTGGCCGGCGAAGCCTCCGGCGACCTGCTGGGGGCGCACCTGATCGAAGCTATTCGCTCGCGCCTGCCGGCGGCGCGTTTCGTCGGCATCGGCGGCCCGCGGATGATCGCGCAGGGCTTCGAAGCCTGGTGGCCGAGCGAAAAACTGGCGGTGCGCGGCTATGTCGAGGTGCTCAGGCACTATCGCGAGATCAGCGGTATCCGCAAACAACTCGCGCGCCGCCTGCTCGAAAAAGCGCCCGATTTGTTCATCGGCGTCGACGCCCCTGATTTCAACCTCGACCTGGAAATCCGCCTGCGCGAGCAAGGCCTTTCCACCGCCCACTTCATCAGCCCCTCGATCTGGGCCTGGCGCGGCGGGCGGACGAACAAGATCAAGCGCGCCGCCGGCCACATGCTCTGCCTGTTTCCCTTCGAGGAATCGCTGTATCGCAATGCCGGCGTGCCGGCCACCTATGTCGGCCATCCGCTGGCCGACGTGGTGCCGATGCAGCCCGATGCGACCGGCGCCCGCGCCCGCCTCGGCCTGCCCGCCGCCGGTCCGGTGGTGGCCCTGATGCCGGGCAGCCGCCAGTCCGAATTACGCTATCTGGGTGAACGCTTTGCCGCTGCCGCCTTGCTGATGCGCGCGCGCCATCCGGCTGTGCATTTTGTCGTGCCTCTGGCCAGTGAACCGACCGAAGCCCTGTGGCGCGCCGCCGTGCGCGCCGCCGAGGAAAAAGGCGGGAAAGCCATGCCGTTGGCATGGACCGCCTCGCCGCGCGATGCGCACACCGCCCTGGCCGCCTGCGACGTCGCCCTGGTGGCCAGCGGCACCGCGACGCTGGAAACCGCGCTGTTCAAGCGTCCGATGGCGATTGCCTACAACATGGCGCCGCTGTCGTGGGCCTTGATGAAGCGCATGTCCTATCTTCCTTACGGCGGCCTGCCGAACATCCTGTGCGGTGAATTCGTCGTGCCGGAGTTCTACCAGGAAGACGCCAGCGCGGAAAACCTGGCGCAGGCCCTGATCAACCTGCTGCAGGACGCGCCGGCGCGCGCGCGCCTCGCCGCGCGCTTTACGCGCCTGCACGCCGAACTCAAATGTGGCATGGCGCCGCGTGCCGCCGCGGCGATCGTCGAGGCATTTTTCCCCGGCGCTTGAGGCGGCAGAATGCGGCGCGGCCGGCGGCCGGCCGGCCGGCCGCCGCGCCCACCCGGTAGTCTGCCGGCGGGAGTAGAATTCCGCGCATGCGCTTTCCCGAGCTCCCCCCGGAACTGGTTCCTCCCGAGGAAATCCAGCCCGACCTGCTGGCCGGGATCGACAAGCGATACGCGCGCGGCGTCAAGGCACTGCGCAAGCCGCCCCTGGCCAAGGGCCTGCTGATCTGCGGGGTGGACGAGGCCGGGCGCGGCCCGCTCGCCGGCCCGGTCTACGCCGCCGCCGTCGTGCTGCATCCGAAAAAACGCATCCGCGGCCTGGACGACTCGAAAAAGCTCAGCGCCGCGGTGCGCGAGCGCCTGGCGATAAAAATCCAGACCGATGCGCTGGCCTTCGGCATCGCCTCCGCCTCGGTGGAGGAAATCGACACCATGAACATTTTCAACGCCAGCATGCTCGCCATGCGCCGCGCAGTGGAAAAACTATTGGTGACGCCGGACGAAGTCTGGGTCGACGGCGGTTTCGTGCCCCTGGTGCCCTACACCGCGCGCGCCATCGTCAAGGGCGATGCGCTGGTGGCGGCGATCTCCGCCGCCTCCATCCTGGCCAAATCGGCGCGCGACCGCGAACTGGTGACCCTGTCGCGCACCTACCCGAATTACGCCTTCGAGCAGCACAAGGGTTATGCCACCCAGCTGCACCTGGAGATGATCCGCGTGCACGGCGCCTGCCCGGCGCACCGCCGCAGCTTCGCCCCGGTCAAGCACATCCTCGGTGAACTGCTTTGAGTTATCGCCTGCTGTTGCTGGCGCATCTGCTGGGGGTCATCGTGTGGGTCGGCGGCATGTTCTTCGCCCACTTCGCCTTGCGCCCGGCGGCGGCCGCAACCTTGCAGCCACCGGAACGCCTGCAACTGATGGCGGCCGTGCTCGGGCGATTTTTCACCTGGGTCGAATGGTCGATCGTGCTGATCCTCGCCTCCGGCGCTGCCATGATGGGCCGCATGTTCGCGGTGCCCGCCTACATCCACGCCATGCTCGGTATCGGCGTGCTGATGATGCTGCTGTTCGGCCATATCCGCTTTGCGCTCTACAGGCGCCTTGCCGCTGCCGTCGTGGTCTCCGACTGGCCGGCCGCCGCGGCCGCCCTGGGCCGCATCCGCCTGCTGGTGGCGGTCAACCTCGGCCTCGGGCTGCTGGTGGTCGCGATTGCCGCTGCCGAGCCCGGCGTCGTCTCCCTGGTGTAGGCTTCGTCCTTACGGGAATTGCGCAGGCGCCTGCTGCCTGCGTCCGGATTAATCACTTTGGGCTATAGGCCCTGAGTGGAGCATGTTTTACCATGGGACGATGGGAATGAGTCTGGAGTCTGGAGGGCTGCGCGGCGCAGGCGGATTGCGCGGCGTGTTCGAAGCTCCGCCGCGCGCATCGCCGCATCCGGCGCGACTGAGCATGGAACAGGCGCAGGTCCTGCGCATGCGGCGTTTTTTCCTTGCCGTCGGCACTTCGGTAGTCGCACTCGGCCTGTTTTCCGCCTGTCATTTCGCCGGCTTGCTGCCGGCGGGCGTGCTGCTCAGCGCGACGGCGCTGGTAATCGCCGTCGCCCTGGTTTTTTACGCTGCCTTCCGCAGCAACTTCAACCTGCGCTTTGCCGAGCCCGCCCTGCTGCTGCCGCAGGCCGCCTGCGCCATCGGCGTCACCAGCTATGTGATGGCGTATGCCGGCCCGGCCCGGCCCTTGTTGATGCTGCTGTATTTCGCCGGCCTGATTTTCTACGCCTTCCGTTTTTCGCGGCGCGAATTTGTCATCCTCAGCCTCTACACGCTGGCCTGCTATGCGCTCTCGGTGTGGGCCGCGCGCTACGTCGATCCGCAGCGTTCCGATTCCACCATCGACCTGCTGCAGGGCGTGTTTTTGCTGATTGCGCTGCCCTGGACCGGCTGGTTCGCCTACTACCTGTCGGGACTGCGGCGGCGCATCCGCACCAGCGAAGCGCTGTACCGCGCGATCTGGGACATCTCGATCGACGCCGTGCTGATTTTCGACGACCGCGGCCTGATCCGCTTTGCCAACCCGTCGGCCGGCGCCTTGTTCGGCTACGGCGTGAGCGAAATGGCCGGCATGCCGTTCGCCAGCCTGCAGCCGGAGGAGCGCCACGAAGCGCTGCGCCAGGAAATCGCCCGCTACTGGCTCGACGGCGGCACCTCGCGCAACTGGCCGCGTTTCGAGGACGCCATCCTCACCCGCGACGGCCGCGAAGTGCCGGTGGAAGCCGCGCTGGCCGAACTGGGCGGGCAGGGCGGCGCGCCGGGGCTGTTCGAAGGCGGGGAGCGGCGCATGGTGCTGTTCGTGCGCAACATCTCGCGGCGCCGGGCGCTGGAGACCATCAAGGACGATTTCATCAGTTCCGTCAGCCACGAGTTCCGCACCCCGCTGATGAGCGTGATCGGCGCGGTGGAGGCGCTGCAGGCCGGCGACGGCGGCGAACTGCCGGAAACCTCGCGTGCCCTGGTCGGCATGGCGGCGCAGTCGGCCGACCGCCTGCACCAGCTGATCGACACCATCCTCAGCCTGCAAAAAATCGAGTCCGGCGGCATCAGCTTCATGCCCGAGGCGGTAGCTGCCTCCACGCTGATCGAAAACGCGCTGCAAGGCGAGCAGGCCGCCGCCAGCACGCAGGGCAAATTCCTGGTGCTCGCCGACATGGCCGCCGGCGCCCGCGTCGAGGCCGATGCGCGCTGGGTGCAAAAGGTGCTGGTGCACCTGCTGGACAATGCACTGAAATTTTCGCCCGCCGGCAGCACCATCACCATGAGTGCGGAGCGCGCCGATACGGTGGTGCGTTTCATGGTCAGCGACGAGGGGCCCGGAGTGCCGCCGCAGTTCGCCGGCCGCATTTTCAGCAAATTCGCCCAGGCCGACGCTTCGCACACGCGTTCCCAGGGCGGGGCCGGTCTCGGCCTGTCGTTCTGCAAGGCGATCGTCGAAGGCTGCGGCGGACGCATCGGCTATCACAACAACGCCGACCACGGCGCCACCTTCTGGTTCGAATTGCCGCAGGCGCGCTAGGCTCACTGAATCAACCGGGCCTGCCAGGCCACCCGGTGTTTCAGTTCCGGGTACCGGTCGTGCCGACCGTCACACCCAGGCGCCAGTGGCGCCCAAATGCGGCGACTGCGTGGCTGCACCCCAGCGCAACGGCAATACCGCCTCGCTGCGGCGCATCTCCCGCACGTGGAAACGCAGCAGGCGCTGCGCTCCGCCAAACGCTTCGACTTCGGGCCCGTCCCAGACGATCTGCGCCTCCACCGCCAGGTAGAGCAGGTCGCCGTTGTCGAAATCGATCAGCAGCAGCCCGGCGCGCGGATTGACCTGCAGGTTGCCGATGGTATTGAAGAACTGGTTGCCGTTGAAGTCCGGCACCGTCAGGGTGCCGTCTTCATCGACCCGCACAAAGCCCGGCCGGCCGCCACGGTGGGAGACGTCGACCCCGCGCGTGCGGGGATTGTCGGTATCGCCACCGGCGAAAGCGGTGGCGATGAAAAACGTATCGGCCCGGCGCAGCATGTCACGCGCGCGCGCATCCAGCACCTGGCCGCGGACGAGGGTGCCCGCATGTTCCGGCACTTGATCCAGGTACACCGGCTGGCGCGCCTGGATGTACTTCGGGCAATTGCCGAAACTCTGCACCACGCGCACGCTGAAAGCTTCCGCCTCGACCTGGTCGACGATGCCGTTCATCCGGTTGCGCCGCCGGGTGTGCGGCTCGATACCCAAGAGGCCCACCGCCGCGCCGGCGCGCAGGTTGTGCGCCAGCGGGTCGCCCTGCAGCGGCGCCGCCGCGATGCGTAGATGCTGCGGATCGGGCGAGCTGACAAAGCCCGGCGGGCTGGCCAGCACGCCGGCCCAAGGCTGGCCTGCTTCATCGACGCTGCCGACAACGATAAACGGTAACTGGTTGAAAAAGTTGCGGTGCTGCTCCGGCATGTACGGGCGCAGCACGCGCAGGCCCAGCTCTTCCATCATCTGGCGCACGCCGGCCCGCTCCTGCGCCGCGCGCTCGCCCGCATGCCAGGGGCTGGAGCGATCCGGGTCGAAAGCAAGGGCGGTCATCGCGTACTCCTTTTCAGTTCAAACGCAGCCTCAGGCGGCCAGTCCGCACGGCGACTTTTTCATTCCGACGAAACCCGGCAGCGCCTCGATGCGCGCGAGCCAGGCGCGGATGTTCGGATAAGGCTGCAGCGACACATTGCCTTCCGGCGCGTGCGCGATATAGGTGTAATTGGCGACATCGGCGATGGTCGGCGTATCGCCCGCAAGAAACGGCCGGTGCTGCAGTTCCTCCTCCATCACGGCGAACAGCAGATTCGCCCGCTGCGTCACGTCTTCCGGATTAAAAGGCGCCTTGAACAGCACGACCAGGCGCGCCGCTGCCGGGCCGAAAGCCACCTGGCCGGCGGCCACCGACAGCCAGCGCTGCACCCGTGCCGCACCCACCGG
Source organism: Burkholderiales bacterium (assembly GCA_036271855.1). Classification (GTDB taxonomy): domain Bacteria; phylum Pseudomonadota; class Gammaproteobacteria; order Burkholderiales; family JAEUOS01; genus JAQGMJ01. Next base: position 5,551 of record DATAZV010000335.1, on the reverse strand, counting down.
GTCGCGCGGCAGCCAGCTTTCGTTGCCATAGCGTGTCGCCAGGTAAACCAGGATGGCGTTGGAGTCCGCCAGCACCAGCTCGCCGTCCTCGATTACCGGGATCTGGCCAAACCGGTTCAGCGCCAGAAACCCCGGCTGCTTGTGCCCACGGTTCGGCATGTCCACCGCCAGGTTTTCGTAAGGCAGGCCGAGCAGGCTCAAGAACAACTGGACCCGATGGGCGTGGCCGGAAAGGGGAAAGCCGTGCAGCTTGATCGGCTGGGCGGGGCGCGAGGTGGTCATATGAAACTCCCTGGGGGTTGGCAAACAATGATTGAGTGATTTGACGCCATTATGGTTAGTTATCATTTAGCAATAAATGGCCTATTGTGTAATTGACTACTCCATAAATCGGTTTAATATGCAGGCATGGACAAACTCAAGGCGATGCAAACCTACGTGCGAATCGCCGAAGCCGGCAGCCTCACCGCCGCCGCCAACGACCTCGGCGCTTCCCTGCCGGCAGTGGTGCGCTCGCTCGCCGCGCTCGAGGCGCAACTGGGCGTGCGCCTGATCAACCGTACCACCCGCAGGCTCTCCCTCACCGAAGAGGGCCGGCATTACCTCGACACCTGCCGTCAGGTGCTAAGCGCGGTGGAGGATGGTGAAAGCGCCTTGACGGCCGAGGCCGCCGAGCCGGCCGGCCAGCTTTCCATCACCGCGCCGGTACTGTTCGGCCAGATGCACGTCGCGCCCGCCGTCACCCGTTTCGTGCAGCGCTACGAAAAAATGCGCTGCGGCGTGCAATTGCACGACCGCGTGGTCGACCTGCTCGAGGAAGGCATCGACGTCGGCATCCGCATCGGCCCGCTCACCGACTCCAGCCTGGTGGCACAGCAGATCGGCAGCCTGCGCCGCGTCACCGTCGCCAGCCCCGCCTATCTGCGGCGCTTCGGCACCCCCAGGCACCCGCGTGATCTGCAGGCGCACAACTGCGTGCGCTTTGTCAGTCGGGTCAGCGCGGGCTGGCCCTATTGCGAAAACGGCAAGCCATTCATCGTCCCGGTCAGCGGCAACCTCGAGTTCAACCAGGCCGCGCCCGCCGTGCAAGCCTGTGTCGAAGGACTCGGCCTGGGCAATTTCCTCTCCTACCAGCCGGCGCCCTTCGTGCGCGGCAAGCAATTGAAAGTCGTGCTGCAGGAGTTCGAGCCGCCGCCGCGCCCGATCAACCTGGTCTACCCGCACGCGCGCCTGCTGCCGGCGCGCACCAAGGTGTTCATCGAATGGATGAAACAGGAGTTTCGCGGCTTCAAGCCTTGATGCGCGCGCTTCCCCATTCGCCTCAGACCGCGCGCAATTCCGCTGCCGGCAAATAGCTGCTCTCGATCAGCGTCGACAGCGGGCCGATTGGCGTGCCCGGCAACAGGAAAGACGCGATACGCTCGAAACGCGCGCGCTCGATGGTGCCCATGCCGTTCTTGCGCACATTGGCGGTGGCGATCTGCTGTTCGCGGATCCACTCGAAGCGCTCGCTCTCCAGCGCCATGTCGGCCTTGGGGTTGGCCGCGGCCAGCACCGCGAGCATCGCGGCGGGACGATGCAGTGCCGCCTGCCAGCCGCGCGCGCAGGCGCGCAGCAGCCCGGCGATCTGCGCCTTGCGCTCCACCAGCGCCTTGCGCGAGACGATGATGCCGTTGGAGTACAGCGGCAGGCCGGCGTCGGCGTAGTGCAGGAAGCCGACAGCATCGCGCCGCGCCCCCATGTGCACCAGCTTGTAGAGAATGGTCGAGTCGAAGCCGATGGCGCCGTCCACCTTGCGCTCGTGCATCACCTCCTCACGCTCCTCCAGCCCCACTTCGAGGATCTTCACGCTCTTCGGGTCGATTTTGTTGGCGCGGCAAAACGCCGGGAACAACTGGTAGGCGCCGTCACCCACGGTCGCCGCCAGTGTCTTGCCATGCAGGTCCGCCACCGTGCGCACGCCGCTGGACTTCCACGTCACAATTGCCGCCGGCGAGCGGTCGAAGATCGAATACAGCAAATGCGGCGCGCTCTCCGGATGCTCTGCCGCAAAGCGCGTCACCACCGAAAAATCGGCGTAGCCAAAATCGCATTCATTGCTGGCCACCCGGCGGATCGCATCGACCACGTTTTTCGACAGCGACAAATCCACCGCCAGGCCCTCGGCGGCGAACCAGCCGCGCTCGCGCGCCAGCAAAAACGGTGCGTTCGACGAATCGTAGGGGCCGCGATTAAGCGCGAACCTGACCGGGCTATCGGCATGCGCACCGATCGCGGGCAGGGCGCCCAGCGCGCCGAGCGGAACAGCGGACAAGCGCTTGAGAAAGCGGCGGCGCAGCGATGCAGCATGCGCGGCTGACGTGGGTTGCATCTTGGTCTCCTCCGGCCGCGTACTTACGGCACAGTCTTGGTATGGGTTCAGCCGCGCATGCTACACCGCTTCGCGCCCCAGGTTGCGGCATCGTGCAATGCCCCCACGCCCGGCGCGGGTTGCGCATTTTTGGCGCGGAATTTGCGCCTGTTGAAATCAACAACCGCGACCCCAAGCTCCTTGCACGAACTTGTCACGCACCGGTTTTATTATCCCGTTCCACACCAAACAAAAAGGCCGCCATGCTATTCGACCCGTATTCCTCGCCTTCCCTGAATCTGAAAAACCGCTTTGTCATGTCGCCGATGACCCGCAGCCGCGCCGTCGAGGCCAATATTCCCAACGCCCTGATGGCCGAGTACTACGGCCAGCGCGCCGGCGCCGGGCTGATCGTCACCGAAGGCACCTCACCCTCGCCCAATGGCCTGGGCTACCCGCGCATTCCCGGTTTATACAACCAGGCGCAGGTGCACGGCTGGAAACTGGTCACCGATGCGGTGCACGCGAAGGGCGGCAAGATATTCCTGCAACTGATGCACACCGGCCGCGTCACCGCCTCCCTCAACCTGCCGGCCGGCACCGAAATCGTCGGCCCCAACGACGCCGTCCTGGAAGGCGAGATGTACACCGACGCCAAGGGCATGCAGCCGCATGGCAAGCCGCGCGCCATGACCCAGGCCGACATCGACCGCGCCGTCGCCGAATACACCCAATCCGCCCGGCTGGCGGTGCAGGCCGGCTTCGACGGCATCGAACTGCACGCCGCCAACGGTTACCTGATCGAGCAATTCCTCAACGGCAATGTGAACCAGCGCACTGACGGTTACGGCGGCGGCATCGAAGCACGCAACCGCTTCGCCCTCGAAGTGGCGCGCGCCGCTATTGCCGCCATCGGCGCCGACAAGGTCGGCATCCGCCTCTCGCCCTACGGCGTGTTCAACAGCACCGGCCACTACCCGGAGCAGGACGCGCAATACGTTGCCCTGGTGCAGCAGCTCTCCGATCTCAAGCTCGCCTACGTCCACGTGCTGGACCATTCCGCCATGGGCGCACCCGCCGTCCCCGGCGAACTCAAGGCCAAGCTGCGCGCCGCCTTCAAGGGCGCCTTCATCCTCGCCGGCGGCTTCGACGCTGCCAGCGCGGAGAAAGCGCTGCAGGAAAAGCAGGCCGACCTGATCGCCTTCGGCCGTCCCTTCCTCGCCAACCCGGACCTGGTGGAACGCTACCGCAAGGGTGCCGCGGCCAACGCGCCCGACATGGACACTTTCTATACGCCCGGTGCGAAGGGCTATACCGACTATCCGGCGCTGGCCTGAGCGTTTTACGCCATGCGAAAACCCCGGCCTCGCGCCGGGGTTTTTCATTTATGCGCGATCGGCTTTATGCCCCGGTTTCAGGCCTGCGCCACGAACAATTCGGCCAGCCGGTCAACCACCGGTAGATCGCCGTCACCGGCGGCCAGACGATGCAAGGCCGGCCGCTGGTCGGCAGCCCCTACGCCAACTTGACTGCCAGCAGGTCCACCTGCTCGATCACCGGCGGCTTTGCCAGCAGTTCCGAGGCATTGGCCATCAGCGCGGCGGCGATCGGCCCCGCCAGGTGGGCCTGGCGTGCCTGGTCGTCGGCGAAGGCGTCGAAAATGCCGAAGGTGGAAGGCCCCATGCGCAGGGCGAACCAGACCGGCGTCGCGGTCTCCTGGTTGGCCAGGGGCAGGGCGCCCGCGAGAAATGCGGCGACCGCGGCTTCCTTGCCGGGCTTGGCTTCCAGGCGTACCAGCAATGCGAGCTTGACCATGATGCGAATCCTTCACGTGGGTTGAACGAAGCCGCAGTCTAGGCCCGATGCGCACCGGAGAGTAGTGGCGTAAACGCCGATTATGGTATCGTTTACGCCATGCGTATCCATGTGCTGGCGATCGACGGCGTATTCGATCTCGGGCTTGCCTCGGTACTCGACACCCTGGGCGCGGCCAATGAGCTGGCGCCGATGCTCGATGCCCCGGTGGCCCTGCTCGAAGTCACCCTGGTAGGGCTGCGCCGCAGCGTGCGCACCGCGCAAGGCCTGCGCGTGCCGGTGCGCCCCGCCGCCGGCGCCGCGCGCCCGGACGCGGTGGTGATTCCCGCGCTCGGCGCCAAGATGCCGGAACCGCTGGTGGCGGCGCTGGCGCGCCGCGACGTCGGCGACGCAAAGGCGCTGCTGCGCGACTGGTCGGGCGGCGGCGCCTGGGTCGGCGCGGCCTGCACCGGCACTTTCGTATTGGCCGACAGCGCCCTGCTCGATGGCCATGCCGCCACCACCTCCTGGTGGCTGGCGCCGCTGTTTCGCCAGCGCTACCCGCGGGTGCGGCTCGACGAGTCGCGCATGCTGGTGGCCTCCGCGCCGTTTGTCACCGCCGGCGCGGCGCTGGCCCACGTGGACCTGGCGCTCGGCCTGGTGCGGCGCCAGAGCCCGGCGCTGGCCGCGCTCACCGGGCGCTACCTGCTGGTCGAGCCGCGCGCCTCGCAGGCGGCCTTTGTGATCCCCGACCACCTGGCCCATACCGACCCGCTGGTGGAGCGTTTCGAGCAATGGGCGCGCCAGAGTCTCGCCCTGGGCTTTTCCCTCCCCGCGGCGGCCAAAAGCGCGGGCGCCAGCGAGCGCACCCTGGCGCGGCACCTGCAAAAGGTGCTGGGCAAGTCGCCGCTGTCCTACTTCCAGGACTTGCGGGTGGAGCGCGCCCTGCAACTGCTGCAGGAAGGCAGCGCCAGCGTCGAGCAGATCGCCGCGCAGGTCGGCTATGCCGACGGCGTCACCCTGCGCACCCTGCTGCGGCGCCGCCTGGGCAAGGGCGTGCGCGAGTTGCGCTCCGGTGTCGCCTAGCGCTGGTGCGCCGGCAGCCCAGCCCCTATACTGCGCGACTTCCGCGAATTCCCCCGGCGGTTTGCCCATCAACCCTGACGTGCCAGCAAGGCCACAATGAAAATCCCCAAGCGGCTGGTGCCGCTGATCGAAGACGGCCTGATCGACGAAGTCATGCGCCAGCTGATGAGCGGCAAGGAGGCGATGGTCTTTGTCGTCCGCTGCGGCGAGGACATCTGCTGCGCCAAGGTCTACAAGGAAGCCAACAAGCGCGCCTTTCGCCAGGCGGTGGACTATACGGAAAACCGCCGGACCAAGAACAGCCGGATGGCGCGCGCCATG
>DATAZV010000334.1:0-13029 GCA_036271855.1 Burkholderiales bacterium | reverse complement strand
CCGGGCGCAAAGCTGAACTGAACCTGATCTATTCCGAAGTGGCGGACAATTTCATGTCCTACGGCGTCTCCGGCCATCGCCATCATCCGGAAACCGTGCAGGAACTGTCGCGTTTCGCCGGCGCGCCGGTCGGGCTGATTTTCATACCCCACCTGGTGCCGATGGTGCGCGGCATGCAATCGACCATCTATGCCCGTATCACCAAGGAAGCGGACTTCCAGAAACTGTTCGAGCAAGCCTACGAGGGCGAGCCTTTTGTCGACGTCATGCCGCCCGGCTCGGTACCCGACACCCGTTCGGTGCGCGGTGCCAACACCTGCAGGCTGGCAATCCACCGGCCGCAAGGGGGCGACACCCTGATGATCCTCTCGGTGATCGACAACCTCACCAAGGGCGCGGCCGGCCAGGCAGTGCAAGTGATGAACCTGATATGCGGCCTGCCCGAGACCACGGGCCTGGACGGTGTCGGGCTGGTCCCTTAGGCAAGGCGCGCCGCGGGTTTAAGCACCCGCGCCCGCTGCATCATGGCCTGGAATTTCCGCTCCCTGCGCTTTTTGCGTCGCCGCATGACCATTGCGGCGCCGAAAATGTCGGTGCGCACCCATGTTCCCTGGTATCTGCGTGCCTTGTTCTGGATTGTCGTGCTGTCGGTATCGACCGCCGGTGCCGCTTTCGTCTACGACGCCGGGCGCAAGATCGCGGGGTTCGACAGCACCGAAGTGCAGCAGGAACTCGCCCTGCTGCGTACCCGCAGCGCCCAACTGACGGAGGAAAACACCCGCCTGAAAGCGATACAGAATTCCGCCGACAGTAACATCGCCATCGAGCGCACCACGCAAAAGCGCATGGCCGAGCAGGTGCATACGCTGGAAACTGAAAACGCCCGTCTGAAAGAGGATGTGGCGCTGTTCGAGGGCATGGTTTCGACCGACCGCAAGGAGGGCAGCTTTGCCATCAACGGCTTCAAGGTCGAAGTCGACGGCCAGATGCTGAAATACCGGATGCTGCTGACGCGCGGCGCCCGGACCGGCAGCATCATGGGCGGCAACCAGGAGCCGGAATTCGCCGGAAAACTGGTCTTTGAAGTCACCCCGGCGCCCGCAGCCGACGGCACGAACGGTGCTATGATCCGATTGCCAGCTGCCGATGATCCGGCAGCCCAGGGCACACAGGTCAAATTCCGCTATTTTCAGCGCGCCGAGGGCAGCCTGACGCTGCCGCCGGGAGTCCGTCCCAAACAAGTGCTGGTTCGTCTGCTGGAGGGCAATGCCCTGAAAGCCACTGAAACCGCCATCCCCGCCGACGCCAAGAGTTGAGGAGAGGTTCCATGTTAGGCAAGCGCAGCAAACCCCAAACCACCATCGAAAGCCTGATCGGCGTTACCACCATCATCGAGGGCGATGTTGTTTTTACCGGCGGCCTGCGCATCGACGGCCAGGTCAAGGGGAACGTGGCGGCCGCCACCGGCAGCACCGAAACCAACAGCACCTTGGTGGTGAGTGAATCAGCGCGTATCCAGGGCGAAATCCGCGCCGCTCATGTCGTGGTCAACGGCACTGTGGATGGCCCGATATACGTCAGTGAATTCCTCGAATTGCAGCCCAAGGCGCGGGTTACCGGCGACGTGCACTACAAAACCCTGGAAATCCACCTGGGTGCCACCATCGACGGCAAACTCGAGCACACCGGCGGCGAATCCGGCCGCAGCAACCTCAAGCTGGCCGCCAACAACGCCTGACCCCCTGCCGCGGGTGAGTCTGGGGGTGATCTGGTGGCCTTTGCGGCGCCGATACCCCTATTGCCCGTGGGTTTGAAGTTATAGCCGGCTGGCCCCATAATAGGAACATCTGTCGTTGTTTAGGAACCCACCATGAACGCCGTTGCTGAAATTCCCGCTCCCTTCGTATTTACCGAAAGCGCCGCCAACAAGGTGGCCAGCCTGATCGAGGAAGAAGGCAATACCGAACTCAAGCTGCGCGTGTTCGTCTCCGGCGGCGGCTGCTCGGGATTCCAGTACGGCTTCACCTTCGACGAGGCCGTCAACGAAGACGACACTTTGATGGAAAAAAACGGTGTCAAGCTGCTGGTCGACTCGATGAGCTACCAGTACCTGGTCGGCGCCGAGATCGACTACAAGGAAGACCTGCAAGGTGCCCAGTTCGTGATCAAGAATCCGAACGCCACCACCACTTGCGGTTGCGGCTCGTCATTCTCGGTGTAACCCGCAAAAGCGTAGCTTTTAAGCAACAAAAAAGCGCCTGCGGGCGCTTTTTTATTTCGAGCTTCCGGCTCCTCAAACCGCGTGGTTTTCGAGGAAATCGCGATAGGCATCCGCCAAGCCGGTTTGCAGGGTGAAGCGCGGCTGCCACCCGGTGGCAAGCAGTTTCGATACATCCAGGAGCTTTCTCGGCGTGCCATCCGGCTTGCTGGCGTCAAACACGAATTCGCCGTCGTATCCCACCGCTTGCCTGATCAGGCGGGCCAGCTCGACAATGGTCTGGTCGACACCCGAACCTACGTTGATCAGCGGCGCCGTGGTGATCGAGGCTGTCAGCGCCGCGAACGCGGAGTCCGGCAGTTCCATCAAATGCACGCAGGCGTCGGCCATGTCGTCCGAATGCAGGAATTCGCGCAGGGGCTTGCCGCTGCCCCAGATTTCGACCTGCTTGCGGCCTGCCATCTTTGCCTCGTGCATCTTGCGCATCAGCGCCGGCAGCACGTGGGAATTTTTCAGGTCATAGTTGTCGCCCGGACCGTAGAGATTGGTTGGCATTGCCGCCAGGAAGCGCGCGCCGTGCTGCCGATTGTAGCTCCAGCACATTTCCACCCCGGCGATTTTCGCCAGCGCGTAAGCGCGGTTGGTTGCTTCCAGCGGCCCGGTCAGCAGGTAGTCTTCGCGGATCGGCTGCGGGCAGTCGCGCGGGTAAATGCAGGAAGAGCCGAGAAACAGCAGGCGCTTGACGCCATGGCTCCAGGCCTGATGGATCACGTTGTTCTGGATCGCCAGGTTCTCGCGGATGAAATCCGCCGGGTAGGTGTCGTTGGCCAGGATGCCGCCCACCTTGGCGGCCGCCAGCAGCACATAGTCCGGGCGCTCGGCGGCAAAAAACGCCTGCGTCGCCGCCGCGTCGGTCAGGTCCAGCTCCGCGTGGGTGCGGGTCACCAGATGGGTGTAGCCGCCGCGCTGCAGGCGCCTCACCAGGGCCGAACCGGCCAGGCCGCGATGGCCGGCAACGTAAATCCTTGCTGATTTTTGCACAGCCTATTCCTGCGGCTCGTTCACCGTATAGCCGTGCTTGCGCACCAGCGCGTCGCGCTCGGCCAGGGCGAGGTCCTCGCGCGCCATCTCCGCCACCAGTTCCTTGAACGTGATTTTCGGCGACCAGCCGAGCAGACGCTTTGCCTTGGACGGGTCGCCCAGCAAGGTCTCCACCTCGGTCGGCCGGAAATAGCGCGGGTCCACCGCCACCACGCATCGGCCTTTGGCATCGAACGCTTTCAGGTCGGCGCCGCTGCCCTTCCAGGCCAGCACCAGGTCAAGCTCCGCTGCCGCCGCGTCGACAAATTCACGCACGCTATGCTGCTCGCCGGTGGCGATGACGAAGTCCTCGGGCTTTTCCTGTTGCAGCATCAGCCATTGCGCTTCGATATAGTCCTTGGCATGGCCCCAATCGCGCCTGGCTTCCATGTTGCCAAGGTACAGGCAGTCCTGGATGCCCAGCTTGATGCGCGCCAGCGCGCGCGTGATCTTGCGTGTGACGAAGGTCTCGCCGCGCAGCGGCGACTCATGGTTGAACAGGATGCCGTTGCAGGCAAACATGCCGTAAGCCTCGCGGTAATTCACCGTGATCCAGTAGGCGTAGAGCTTGGCCACCGCGTACGGGCTGCGCGGGTAGAAGGGCGTGGTCTCCTTCTGCGGTGTCTCCTGCACCAGGCCGTAGAGCTCCGAGGTGGAAGCCTGGTAGAAGCGGGTCTTTTTTTCCAGGCCGAGGATGCGGATAGCTTCGAGCACCCGCAGGGCGCCGGTGGCGTCCGAATTGGCGGTGTACTCCGGCTCTTCGAAGGAAACCGCGACATGGCTTTGCGCGCCGAGGTTGTAGATTTCGTCGGGCTGCACCGTCTGGATCACGCGGATGATGCTCATCGAGTCGGTCAGGTCGCCGTGGTGCAGGAAAAAGCGCGCGCCTTTCTCGTGCGGGTCCTGGTACAGGTGATCGATGCGCCCGGTGTTGAACAGCGAGGTACGGCGCTTGATGCCGTGCACCTGGTAGCCTTTGTCGAGCAGGAATTCCGCCAGATAGGCGCCGTCCTGGCCGGTAATTCCGGTGATGAGTGCAGTTTTTGGCATTCGGGAGGGAAACTTGGGGTGGGCTCTTTGCAACCTTCTATAATATATGTTTTTCCGCCCAGCCCACTTCGTGACTCTCAAGGTTTGCCAACTCTGCGCGGTCGATTTCACCCTGAAATATCTATTGCTCCCGCTGATCGACGGCATGCGCGGCGCGGGCTGGCAGGTGACCGCGGTATGCGGCGATGAAGGCGAAGTCGAAGGCCTGCGCGCGCGCGGCTATGTGATTGCGACGGTGGCCATTTCGCGCGGCTTCAACCCGTTCCGGCACGCCTGGTCCCTGCTGCGCCTGATCGCGCTGTTGCGCCGCGAGAAATTCGACGTCGTGCATGCGCACACGCCGGTGGCGGCGCTGCTGGGGCGGATCGCCGCCCGCGTGGCCGGCGTGCCCTTGATCGTCTATACCGCCCACGGCTTTTATTTCCACGAGCAGATGAAGCCTTTGCCGAAAGCGATATTCACCTTTCTCGAATGGCTGGGCGGACGCTGCACCGACCTGTTGTTCACCCAAAGCGAGGAAGACGCGCAAACCGCGGTCGCCCGCGGTTTCCTGCCGGCCGAACGCGTGCAGGCGATCGGCAATGGCGTCGATGTCGCCCGTTTCAATCCGCAGTCGGCGCGACCACGCGTGGAGATGCGCGCCGAACTCGGCATTCCACAGGAGGCGGTGGTGGTCGGCATGATCGGCCGCATGGTGGCGGAAAAGGGCTATGGAGAATTCTTTGCCGCCGCCGCCGGCGTCGCGCGGCAGTCGCCGCAAGCTTATTTCCTGGTGATCGGCGGCCATCTCGCCAGCGAGCGCGACAGCGGGATCGGCGCGCAACTGGAACGCGCGCAAGCCGCGCTCGGCCCGCGCCTGATCCTCACCGGCATGCGCAACGACGTGCCCGACCTGTGCGCGGCGATGGACGTATTCACCCTGCCTTCGTATCGCGAGGGCATGCCGCGCTCGATCATCGAGGCGATGCACATGGGGCTGCCGGTGGTCGCCACCGATATTCGCGGCTCGCGCGAAGAGGTGGTGCGCGAGCAGACCGGCCTGCTGGTGCCGACGCGTGATGCCGCGGCGTTGGAGCAGGCATTCATGCGCCTGATTGCCGACCCTGGCCTGCGCTCGCGCATGGGCGCGGCCGGCCGTGCACGTGCGCTTGAACTCTATGACGAGGTCAAGGTGGTGGCACGGCAGATCGCCGCCATCCGCGCCCATCTGCCGGCGGTGCTGCGCGACAAGGCGGTCGCCGCGTGATGCTGCTGATAGCGCCTGCCTGCGCGTTCGCGGTGGCCGTCGCGCTGACGGCCCTGCTGCTCAAAACGCGCTGGCATTGGGCGCTCGATGAGCCGAATGAACGCTCGCTGCACAGCGGCGTGGTGCCGCGCACCGGTGGGCTGGCGATCATGGCCGGCGCCCTCGCCGCCGCGGTGCTGATCAGCGCAACGGGCGGCCGGCTGCCGCTCTGGCAGATTGGCGCCCCGGTGCTGCTCCTGGTCCTGCTTTCGCTGCTTGACGACCGTCATAGCCTGCCGGTGCGGGTACGCCTGCCGGTGCATCTGCTGGCGGCCCTCTGGTTCGTACTGTTCCTGGCGCTGGCCGGCGGCGGCGTTGCATGGGTCTGGGTGCCGGTCCTGGTGATCGGCGTGGCGGGTTTTGCCAACCTTTACAATTTCATGGATGGCGCCAACGGCCTGGCCGGCGGCATGACCGTGTTCGGCTTTGGTGCTTATGGCCTGGCACTCTCCGGCATCGGTCTGAGTGCGGGTGCCGGCGACCCTGCCCTGGCGGCCCTGTGTTTAGCGCTCGCCGCGGCGGCGGCCGGATTCCTGTGCTTCAACCTGCGCGGGAAAATATTCATGGGCGATGCCGGTTCCGTGCCGCTGGGTTTCCTGGCAGCGGCCATCGGCGTGCAGGGCTGGGTGGCCGGCCACTGGTCCTGCTGGTTTCCCTTGCTGGCGTTCGCGCCCTTCGCCCTCGATGGCAGCGTCACCGTGATCCGGCGCATGCTGCGGCGCGAGCGCTTCTGGGAAGCGCACCGCGAACATTATTACCAGCGCCTGGTGCGCATGGGCTGGAGCCATGCGCAACTGGCCGGCGCCGCCTACGCGCTGATGGCATTGTGCGGCGCCGGTGCCCTGTGGGCGCTGGAAGCCTCGCCGGCCTGCCTGGCACTGATATTTGCGACAATCGGGTTGTTGTTCGTGGTTCTCGCGCTGCTGGTCGATGCCGCCTGGCGCCGCGCACAAATACAACAAACACAATCACCAACCGGACAACCCTCCTGAGCATGCGGCAATTCCTGCGCCTTCACACCTTGCCGCTGCTCGCGTTTACCCACGACGTGCTGGCGGCGGTACTGGCCTGGCTGATCGCTTACTGGCTGCGCCTGAACCTGGAAATTCCGGACTACTATGTCCCCGGCATGGCAAAGGCGATGCTGGTCTGCATTCCGATCCAGGCTGCGGCCTATCAGTACTTCGGCCTGTATCGCGGCGTCTGGCGCTATGCCTCGCTGCCGGACTTGAGGCGCATCCTCTACGCCGTCGCCGCCGGTGCGGCGGCCGGGCCGTTCGCGCTGATGATCCTCGGCCTGAACATCGGCGTGCCGCGCTCGGTCATGCTGCTGGAGCCTATCCTGCTGCTGCTGGTGATGGGCGGCAACCGCCTCGCCTACCGCTCCTGGAAGGAGCACAAGCAGTTCGGCGCGGTGCAAGGCCAGGGCGCGCCGGTGCTGGTGATCGGCACCGGCGATGCCGCCATCACCCTGGTGCGCGAGCTGACGCGTTCGGCCGACTGGCGCGTGGTCGGCCTGATTGACGACGCCCCGGCGATGAAAGGCCGCCTGGTGCAGGACGTCAGGGTCGCCGGTGCGGTAGGCGAACTGAAGAACGTTGCCGGTGAACTCGCCGCCACCCATGCCATCATTGCCTTGCCGGAAGCGACCCATCGCGAGCGCCGCCGCATCGTCGAGGCGGCCCGCGCCGCCGGCATCAAGGTGATGACCATTCCTTCCACCGAAGACCTGATCAGCGGCAAGGTGCAGGTCTCGGCGATCCGCCAGGTCGAGCTCGACGATCTGCTTGGCCGCGACCCCGTGGTGCTGGATGCCGACGGCCTGAAAGCCCTGCTCACTGGCCAGACGGTGCTGGTGACCGGCGCCGGCGGCTCGATCGGCTCGGAGCTGGCGCGGCAGATCGCCCGCTTCGCTCCGCGCCGGCTGGTGCTGCTGGAAAACGGCGAATTCGCCCTCTACACCATCGAGCAGGAGTTGCGTCACAACACGCCGCAACTGGCGATCGAATGCGTGATCGGCGACGTGCGCGATGCCACGCGCATGCGCGATGTACTGGCGCAATACCGCCCGGCCGTGGTGTTCCACGCCGCCGCCTACAAGCACGTACCCCTGATGGAAGACGCCAACGCCTGGGAGGCCCTGCGCAACAATGTGCTGGGCACGCTTACCGTGGGGCAGGCGGCGATCGCCGCGGGGGTGCCGAAGTTCGGCCTGATCTCCACCGACAAGGCGGTCAACCCGACCAACGTGATGGGCGCTTCCAAGCGCCTGGCCGAACTGGTCTGCCAGAGCCTGGACGCCGGTCACGACAATGCGGGCGCCACCCGTTTTGTGATGGTGCGCTTCGGCAATGTGCTGGGTTCCACCGGCAGCGTGATCCCGAAATTCCGCGAGCAGATCGCCCGCGGCGGCCCGGTCACCGTCACCCACCCGGAAATCGTGCGCTACTTCATGTCGATTCCCGAGGCGGCGCAACTGGTGCTGCAGGCCGGGCTGATGGGTAAGGGTGGCGAGATCTTTGTCCTCGACATGGGCGAGCCGGTGAAAATCGCCGACCTGGCGCGGGAAATGATCCGGCTTTCCGGTCTTTCGCTGGAAGAAATCCGCATTGAATTCACCGGCCTGCGCCCGGGCGAAAAGCTGTTTGAAGAACTGCTGGCCGACAGCGAGACTACCCTGCCCACCCCGCATGCGAAGTTACGCATCGCCAAACCTTCGGGCGTGCCCGACGGCGCCTGGCGCGAGGAATTGCTCGCCTGGCTCGCCTCGGCGCCAGTATCCACCGACGTCGTCAAGGCGCAACTCAGGCAGCGCGTTCCGGAATACCGTCCCGGCTAGGGCGTCGGCCCGGGTACCGGGTTTTCCAAGCACCAGCGCACCGTGCGCGCCAGGCATTCCCCGGCCTCATGGGGCGGCACCCAACCGGTCGCCGCGTGGATCAGTGCCGCATCGATGCGCCGCGAATTGATCAGGCTGCCAACCTCTTGCGATCTGCCGGTAGCCTGCCCCATTGCACGCAACAGCCCGAGGGGCGCGGGCCACAGGCGTGCCGGGCACTGCGCTTCACGTGCAATCACGCGCACCAGGTCGAGGGTGGACCAGTCGCGTGCATCCGCCAGTAAAAACAGCCGATTGGCGACGCCTGGGTGGCGCGCGCACAAGGCGGCGGCGTCAGCGAGATTGCCGACGTAGATGTAGCTGCGCGCATTCTGCGCCAGCTTGAGCGGCAGCGGCATGCCCGAAGCCACCCAGCGCACCAGGCGCGGAAAGTTGCCGCGATTGCCGGGGCCGTAAACCATCGGCGGCCGCAGGATCACCGTTTCCATCTCGCTGGCTGCGCCGACTTCCAGCACGGCCTGCTCGGCCTCGAACTTGACTCGCGCATAGGGCCAGCCGGGTGCCACCGCAGCGGCTTCGGTAAACGGCGTCCCGCCGTCGGAAGTGCCCAGCACCGCCACCGAGCTGATGAATACAAAGCGCCGGTAGCCACGCGCGGCGGCGGTGCGTGCCAGCGCCCGCGCCAGCTTCACTTCGGATTGCGCGTTGTTGTCATGGCGCGAAGCGCCACGCAAGCTGGCGTTGCCGGCGGCATGCACCAGGCACTGTGCCGGCGGCAAGTGTTCGCGCAACAGCGTTTCGTTCGCGGGCTCTTGCAGCAGCAGGGGCAGGGCACCGGCGGGCAGTGCCTGCCGGGCGGTGGGTTGGCGTATGACCGCCGTGACCTGGTCGCCGCAGGCCAGCAACGCGGCACAGATGCTCTGGCCGATGAAGCCGTTGGCGCCGGAGACGACGACGTCCATGATTTCAGCCGGCAGCCAGCAGTGCTTGCGCGGCCTCGATCACCGGTGCGGCTTCGAGGTGCGCCATGTCGCCGTCCGGTGCTGCCACCACCCGATGGCTGACCCCCCAGGGGTGCCAGCGATGTGGTGGGGAATCGCCGAACATGGCGACCACCGGCGTGCCGACGGCCGCCGCCACATGCATCGCGCCGCCATCGGCACAGACCATCAGGTCGGCGCAGGCAAGCGTGGCGGCAAGTTCCGCCAGGCTGGTGGTGGGCACCGGAATCAGCGTGGCGGCCGCGCCGGCAAGCTCGCGCACCGCCTGGGCCTTGACGTCGTCGCCGGGGTGGCGTGGGTCGTCAGCGGCACCCGGCGCCCACAACAGCATCACTGCCGCGCCGCCACGGTTCAGCGCGGCGATCACCTCTGCGAAGCGCTGAGCCGGCCATTGCTGGCGCGCACGCCGCGCGCTGATATGCAGCGCCACCAGCGGCCGTTGTACGCCTGCCAGGCGCGCGCGCATCGCCGCCAGCGCCAGCGGGTCGACCGTGATCCGGCATGGCCCCGGGCTGCCGTGCACACCCAATGGCGCCAGCAGGCGGAATACGTCCTCGGCCGCGTGCAGCGCGGCGCCGTCACCATACGCGACCGGCAGGGTGATGCGGCGATCGCCGGCCGGAGGGGCAAAGCCCAGTACCTCGTTGGCGGCAATCCAGCGCACCAAGTTGCTGGCCTGGCGCTGGTAGCCGGGCGCGGCGATGATCGCCAGATCGACGCGCAGGCGGCGCAGCCGCAGCAGCAGGCGTGCCGTGCCCGCCGCCGCAGCCAGGCGCGAGCGGTCCGGGCGGTGCTTGGCCTTGTCGTAGGTGTAAATCCCGTTCAGGTCCGGATTGCCGGCGAGCACCGGGGCGTTGTAGCCGTTGGTCAGGGCACCGATCCAGGCATCGGGAAAGCGTTGGCGCAGGGCGTGGATCAGCGGCGTGGTCAGCACCAGGTCGCCGATGTTGTCGCGGCGAACCACCAGGATGCGCCGGTATTCGCTCATCGACCGGCGGCGAGTGCCTCACCGGCATGCAGGGTTCGATCGGCGCCCTGCGTGGCCCGCGACTGCGCGCGTGCCAGCGGCAGCCACAGGCCCAGGGTCATCAGCGCCAGCAGGGCATGTTCATGATGCAGGGTGGTGTTGACCATGCCGATCAGCACCGTCACCATCCAGCCGGAGAAACTGGCGCACCACAACACCATCTCCGCCGCATCGATTCCCGTCCGCGGCCGGTAGCGCCACAGGGCCAGGCCCCAGGCCCCGAGTACCGCCAGCAGCGCGGTGAGGCCGACAATGCCGCGCTCGACCAGCTGGTTGATGTACAGGTTGTGCGCATGCGGCGCCGCCGCGTATTCGCGCGGATTGTATGGCTTGCCCTCGAGCGCCAGCTGGGTGCGCAAATCGCGCTCGGTGATCTGGCTGTAGTTGTCCGGCCCCAGGCCGAACCAGGGGCTGGCGCGCCAGGCGACCAGGCCGCGATTCCAGATCAGGTCGCGCTCGGTCAGCATGTTGTTTTCTTCGGTGTTTTCGATCTGCCGCTGCAGCGACTTGGTGCCGCCGATCAGCAGGCCCGCCGCCACCACCAGCAGCGCGCCGGCCCAGGCGGCGCGCCCCAGGCCGAGCAGGCGCGCGCACAGGAACGCCAGCATGCAGATCAGCAATATGGCGGCGCCGGCGGCGGCGCGGCTGCCGGTGAGGAACAGGCCGATCAGCATCAGCAGCCCGCCTGCCACCAGCAGGGCGCGCCAGCGCCGCTCCAGCGCGCGCCAGTAGACCAGCGTCAGCGCCACGTCGATGCCGAAGCAGATCGTCATGTAAATCGCGCTATGGTTCACCTGGCCGACCGATTTGAGTTCCAGCGCGTGGCGCTTGTGCACCACCAGCCAGTTCCACAGCGCCTCGACTTCCGCCAGCACGCAGGAGGCCACCAGCGCCGCCAGCAGGGTCAGCGCCTCGTTGCGCGTATAGCGCGCGCGGCGCAGGCACCACAGCAGCGAAACGTATTTCACCAGGTCGTTGACCGCCGCCACCTCGTTGCCATCGCCGCGATGAATCCCGGCGAAAATGGCTGCCAGGTAGCCGGCGACTATCCACAGCAGTGAAAGCGTGTCCCAGTTGTCCCAGCGCCCGCCGAAATCGCGCGCGCGCACCCGGTTCACCACCCAGGTGATGACGTATAGCGCCCAGAAAATATTCTTCGGCGCCTCGCGCAGCGGCAGGAAAAAAACGAACGCCAGCAACAGCGAGAGTTCGACGGGGCGCTGCCATTCACGCCAGAATTTCGGCATCATCGGGACACATCCAGGGCTGTCCGCAGGCTTTCCGCGGGAGGGAGGGGAGTATTATACGGGTTGCCTACCGGCATTTTCGTCCCAACTTTCGCCCCAACCGCGGGCAGCCTTCATGCCCCGCCGCATACTTTTTGTCATCCGCAGCAAGCTGGGCGACACCCTGATCAGCTACGCCGCCGTGCGCGCCTACATTGACGCGCATCCGCAGGACCAAGTGACCCTGCTGACCCGCAGGAACTACGCGCAATTGCTCGAAGGTGAAGCGGGCCTGCGGGTGATCGGTTTCGACAGCCGGATTGCCATGCTTTGCAAGCTTTTCTGGCTGCGGTTTACGGCGCCGGCATTCGATGTGCTGGGCATCCTGTTCGGTTCGGGAGCGCCGATTGCCGCCATCGGTCGCTGGGTGAGAGCGCGCCGCAAGATCGCGTGGAACAAAAAATCGGCGCCGGAAATATTCGAGCAGGGCGAATTGCCGGCCGATCCCACCTATGTCGAGCCAGCGATGAGCGTGATTCACGCTTTTGCGCCCGATGTGCCGATGCCCATGCGCATGGCCATCCCCAGCCTGGCGGCGCGCTATGCGGCCGCTGCCGGTGGCCGGTCGGATGTGATCGGCGTGGCACCGCTTTCCGATGAAGTGCGCAGAAATTTCGACGGCCCCGCGTTGCTGATCCTGCTGGCGCGACTGCGGCAGCAGGATGCCGCGGCGAAGATACGGGTGTTCGTCAACCCGGATGACGACGCTGCGCGCGAACTGATGCGCACGGCCTTGCCGGAAAATTGCGAGTGGTACGGCTTTACCGACCTGCGCGACCTGGTCGATCAGTACATGCACTTGCGCGCCTGGTACGGCACCGACACCGGCCTGTTCCACATGGCTACCTCCATCGGCGTCCCGGCCACTGTGTTTTTTGGCCCGACCCAGACCTACAAGTCGGTGCTGCCCGGAGAGCCGGCGGTCACCAAGGTGCGCCTGGCGGTGCTGGGCGAGAGCCATTGCGAGCAAAAGACGTGTACCCGGCCACGCTGCCTGCACCAGGCCATCGCCGATTACTGCGCCACGCCCGGCCCGACGCCCCTGGAAGAAACACCCATGGACTGTCCCCTGCGCGGGTTCGACCTCGCCGCGCAAGAGCGAGTGCGAGTCGGCGCCGCCGCATGAAAATCCTGGTCATCAAGCGCGACAAGATCGGCGACCTGTTGCTCACGACGCCGATGCTGGCGCACCTGCGCGAGCACCTGCCGCAGGCCGAAATCCACCTGCTGGCCAATGACTACA
>DATAZV010000333.1:0-11701 GCA_036271855.1 Burkholderiales bacterium | reverse complement strand
GGAGCGCGAGCCGCGCCAGGTAATGATCCACGCGCTGGACCTGGTCGCGCGCGACGGCGACAGCGTGAGCTTTCGCGTCACCTGCAGCAAAGGCACCTACGTGCGCACGCTGGCGGAGGACATCGGCGAGACCCTGGGCTGCGGCGCGCACCTGACGGCGCTGCGGCGTGAGGCGACCGGCGGCTTTGATCTGGGCGGCGCCATCACTCTGGCGCAATTGCAGGAGATGGACATCACTGCGCGCATGGCCGCCCTGCGCCCGGTGGATGCCCTGGTTGCGGCGCTGCCCTCGATCCAGCTCGATGCCGCGCTAGCCGCGCGCTTGCGCCAGGGCCAGCGCCTGCCGCTGCAGGCGGCACCGGGCCTGGCGCGCGCCTATGACCCCGAGCAGCGCTTTCTCGGCCTGGTGCGCGTGGCCGATGGCGTGGCGCACCCCGAGCGCCTGGCCGCCTGAGCGGCGCCTACTGCTTTGCGCCGCGCTCCAGCGCGGCGGCGCGTGCCGCCACCAGTTCGGATACCGACTCCTTCGCATGCAGCATGCCCTGCAGGTGCGATTGCACCAGGTCGGTCAGCGCATGCAGCCAGTCATCACGCTCGTTCAGGCAGGGGATGTAGGTGAATTTCTTGCCGCCGGCGGCGAGGAATTCGTCGCGGCCTTCGATGGCGATTTCTTCCAGGGTTTCCAGGCAATCGGAGACGAAGCCGGGGCAGATCACGTCGACCCGGCCGGTGCCGGCGCGGCCGAGTTCGGCCCGGGTGGGCGCGGTGTAGGGCTGCAGCCACTCCGCCTTGCCGAAGCGCGACTGGAAGGTGATGCGGTATTTGCCCTCTTCCAGGCCGAGTTGTTCAGCCAGCAGGCGGCCGGTTTTCAGGCACTCGCAGTGGTAGGGGTCGCCCAGTTCCAGGCTACGGCGCGGCAGGCCGTGAAAGCTCATCAGCAGCACGTCCGGCGGCCCCTGCTCTTTTTCCCAATGCTCGCGCACCGAAGCCGCCAGCGCGGCGATGTAGCCGGGGTGATCGTGAAAGTTGCGCACGAAATTGAAGCCCGGCAGGTTGCGCGCACCGGCGCCCCAGGCTGCCACCGCGTCGTAGGTGCTGGCGGTGGTGCTGGCGGCGTATTGCGGGTATAGCGGCAACACCAGGATGCGGTCGCAGCCCTTGGCGACGAGTTCGTCCAGCGCTGAAGCGATCGGCGGATTGGCGTAGCGCTGCGCGCCCGCCACTTCCACCCCTTCGACGCCGCGCTGGTGCAAAAAGCCGCGCAGGTATTTCACCTGGCGCTCGGTATGCACCTTCAGCGGCGAACCCTCGGGCAGCCAGATGCTTTGATATTTCGCCGCCGACTTTTTCGGCCGCACGTTGAGGATGATGCCGTTCAAGATCAGCCACCACAGCGGGCGCGGAATCTCCACCACCCGCGGGTCGGAAAGAAACTGCTTCAGGTAGCGCCGCACCGCCGGGGCTTCGGGCGCGTCGGGCGAACCGAGGTTGGTCAGCAGCACGCCGGTCTTGCGCGCGCTGCCATGCTGGTAAGCAGGCGGCGATCGGAAACGTGGCATCAAGGTCTTGTTCTTTTACCGGCCGGGCGATGTGCCCGGCGGTGGCCTCAGGAGTTGCTGTGGGACAGCGCGTTGGTCAGCAGGCGTGCCGTGATGTCGACGATCGGGATCACCCTCTCGTAGGCCATGCGGGTCGGCCCGATCACCCCCAGGGTGCCGACAATGCGACCGTCCACCGCATAGGGGGCGGTGACGATGCTCATTTCGTCCAGCGGCACCAGCTGCGATTCGCCGCCGATGAAAATCTGCACGCCGTCGGCGCGGCTGGACATTTCCAGCAGCTGCATCAGCGCGGTCTTGTGGTCGAACATGTCGAACAGCTTGCGCAGGCTCTCGCGGTCGGCCGACAGGTCGGAGATGCCGAGCAGGTTTTTCTCGCCCGAGATGACATAGCTCTCGTTGGTTTCCGCCAGGGCCTGGCCGCCGGCCTGCACCGCCGCCTCGGTCAGGCGCACGATGTCTTCGCGCAATTCCTTCAACTCGTCGTGCAGGCGGATGCGGATGGTGTCGAAGTCGACGCCGGCGTAATGCTGGTTGAGGAAGTTGGCCGCCTCCACCAGTTGCGATTGCGTATGCGCGCGGTCGGTGAACAGGATGCGGTTTTGCACGTCGCCGTCCGGGGTCACCAGGATCAGCAACACGCGCTTGTCGGAAAGATTGAGGAATTCGATGTGGCGGAATGCCGTGGGGCGCTTGGGCGCCATCACCACGCCGGCGAATTGCGACAGGTCGGAGAGCATGGAGGCGGCCGCGCTGATCACGCGCTGCGGCTGGTCCGGCATTACCCGGCCCTTGAGTTCCTGCTGCGCCGCCTCGTTCAGCGGCTGCACCGTGATCAGGGTATCGACGAACATGCGGTAGCCGCGCGGGGTCGGAATGCGCCCGGCGGAGGTGTGCGGGCTGGCGATGAAGCCTAAGTCTTCCAGGTCCGCCATCACGTTGCGGATGGTCGCCGGCGACAGGTCGAGGCCGGAAAACTTCGACAGCGCGCGCGAACCCACCGGCTGGCCGTCGGCGATGTAACGCTCCACCAGGGTTTTGAGCAGGGTACGGGCGCGTTGGTCGAGCATGGGATTGATTGTAGCCAAAACCCGCAAAGCTGCGGGGTCTTCCGCATAATTTTGGCTTATGGGTCGGCTATCGGCCCGGTCGCCTAATGACCGGCGGCCGGCGCCGCCTGCAGGCGCACTTCCACGCCGCCATAAATGCCGGCCGGGAGCTGCGAAGCCACATTGGCCGGATGAATGATCAGCAGGCGGTTTTCGCCCTCCCAGCGCAGGGTCAGCGCCAGGGCGCGCTGGCCGACCGAGTTCGCCCCCAGCGCCTTGCCCGTGGTGGCGGCGAATGCCGTCACCGGCTCCCCACCGCCGCTGGCGCCCAGTAGCACCCGGGTATGTAGTTCGTCGGTGCTGCCGCAGGCTTCCTGCTCCTGCCGCGCCTGGCGCTGGCCCGAGGGCGAAAGCGCCAGCTGTATCGGGAGGGCCTGGCAATCCGCCTCCGAATGGCCGCCGAAAAAATGCCCGAAAAAGAACATGCCGCCAAAAACGGCAATCGCCAGCGCAACGGCGAGAAACACGGCGCTGCGGGCGCTGAAGGGGCGATCTTGCATGGAAACCTGGAGCGGACCCAGCCGGGACGGCTGAACAAGGGGAGCACTATAGCCGCATTGCCCAGATGGTGCCGCCGCGCTTGGGCATTCGGCAAATTGCCCGGTTTCGCGCCCCGTGGCAGGCCATGATGGCCGGAAAAATTGTTATTTTTCAACCAGGTAGCCGCTACTCACCGATCGCCCGATGTACCGATGGCCCTCCGGCCATGCTAATGCGGCACGGCGGCAAACAAGCCCAGCACCGTGCGAATGTCGCTCACCTCTTCGAGCTTCCACAGGCTGGCCAGTATCTTCTCAATATCGGATGCGGCCAGCACCGGCGCGGCCAGTTGGCGGAACTTGGTTTCCACTTCAGCCTCCGAAAGCGGGCTTTTCGTGTGTCCCTTGAAGTACCGGGTCTCCGCCACCCTTTTATCGCCCGACGTCAGGGTGATCTCGATCCGGCAGGGCCATTCACTCGGGTACAGCGCATTGAAGGCAGCGGTCTCGCGAATGGTCGTCTTTTTGATCAGTGCATGAAGACGCGGGTCGGCCAGGCGCCCCGCATCGAAGCTCTGCTCGGTGACGTCGCCGTCGGTGAGCGCGACGGCAACCAGGTAGGGGATGCTGTTGCCGGCGGTTTCGTGACTGGCCGGACTCCACAGGGGCGAACGTGGATCCTCGAAGCGCTTGGCGACCCAATAGGACTCGATGGCGATGGCCTCGATGTCTTCCACCCGCAGGCCCTCGCGCAGTTGCAGCGCGGCGGTGATCGGGCTTTGCGCGTGCGCGACGGCGGGGTAGCGCTTGAGGTTGGTCTGGCTGATGCGGTAAGGCGTGGCGGCGCCGCCAAAGGGCGCCCATTCGAATTGCAGCCCGAGGTTGTTCCACAGCCCCCATTTGCCTTCGATCGGCGCGTCCGGCCCGGTGAGCCCGGCGCGCGCCGCCTCCGCCGCAAAGACCGCATTGCGCGCCGCATTGGCGCCGGCGCAATTCTTCCACATCGACAATGCGCCGGTGCGGGTCTGCTCCAGGGTCACGTTGGGCACCACGGCAAGCGCGACCGTGTTCTGCAATTGCGCCATGTCCAGGCCCATCAGCCTGGCGCTGGCCAGGGCGCTTCCGACCAGGCAATAGAAGGTGTTGTCGAGCCCCTGCTCGCGCGGAATCACGTCGGCGAAATTGCAGCTCACCTCGTAGGACAATATCGTCGCCGCCAGCAGCGATGCGCCGCTGGCGCCGAGCGCATCGGCCGTCGCCAGCACGCCGGACAGGCCATCACTCGGATGGCAGGTCGACTGCGACATGTAGACGTCGTTGAAGTCCTGTGCATGCACCATCGTGCCGTTGGCGAATGCCGCCATCGCCGGCGTGCTCGGCGCCTGCGAACCCAGCACCCGCGCCGACGGGCTGCCGGTGCTCGCCTGCGCCATGGCGCGGGTGATCGTGCACAGCTCGGTGGGGTAGCCGCCCATGGCGCAGCCCAGGGCATCGATCACCTTGCATTTGGCGCTGTGCAGGACTTCCGCGGGAATTTCCTCGAAGCGGAAGTTGCCGGCGTAGGAAGCAAGGGCTTCGGTGCTTTTGTCCATCGGTGTTCTTCTCCGGCAGTGCGCGCTAGTGCGTCGGGCCGCCCTTGATCATGGTGCGATAGAGCAGGCGCTTTTCGTTTTCCGCGTAATCGGCCGTCGCCGCATGCAGGGTCGCGCGATCGTCCCAGATGACGAAGTCGCCGGTGCGCCATGCATGGCTGTATTGCAGCGCCGGATTTTGCGCGCTGTGGTCGTACAGCTTGCGCAGCAGCGCTTCGCTTTGCGCGGGCTCCATGTCGACGACGTAGTCGGTCATCGTCTCATGCACATAAAGCGCCTTCTTGCCGGTTTCCTGGTTGGTCCGGACCACCGGATGCGTCACCGGCGGCGTGTTCTTGAGCTGCTCGTCGGTGAGCGATGGCACCTTGCGGCCGGGCCGCTGCTTGCCGTAGTAGTGCACCGCCTGCAAGGCCTCGATCTGCTTTTTGGTCGCTTCGTCCAGCGTCTCGTAGGCCTTGCGCATATTGACGAAACGCGTGTTGCCGCCCTTGCCGGGAATGGTGACGGCGTAGACGACGGTGGCCTTCGGCGGTTCCGAAATGAACGATTCGTCGGTGTGGAACATGGTGCCGCGGATGATCCGCTTGCCGTCCTTGACGTCGCGGTCCTCGCTCGTGATCACACCGGCTTCCGGGTTTTTGTCGGAGCGGTACGACTCGAGATGCTGCACCTTCGGCACGCCGAAGTTGCGCGCCCCGTCGAGGAACGGGCCGACGTCGTCGAAATGCTGGTCGCGCACGCACAGGACCAGATGATCCAGCAGCGCCTGATTCAACGCTTCGCGCTCAGCCGCGCTCAGATTGCTCAAATCGACGCCGGTAACCTCGGCGCCCATCACATCACCCAATGGTGAAATTTTCATTGCGTTCTCCTGATGACAGTCCTTGAGGACCAATGCTGACGATCGATTCCTGCCTGCCGGCCGCAGCCGAAAAAAATCAGTCCATCTTGGCGCCGGAATCGCGCAGGACCTTTTGCCACTTCACGATGTCGTCTTTCAAGTAAGCGGTGAATTGCTCCGGCGTCGTGCTCTGCGGCTCCGCGCCCAGCGCCGCCCATTGCTGGCTGACTGCTGGTATGGCCATGATTCGCGTCAGCTCGCCGTGCAAGCGCTGGACGATGGCCGGCGGCGTATTCGCGGGCGCGAGCAGTCCGTACCACAGCGACACCTCATAGTTAGGCAGGCCCGATTCGGCAATCGTCGGCAGCTCCGGCGCGGCGGCCGTCCGTTTCGCGCCGGTGGTGGCCAGCGCGCGCAGCTTGCCGGCCTTGGCGTTCGGCAGCGCGATCGGCGATCCGGGGAACATCAGGTCAAGCTGGCCGCCGATCAGGTCGGTGACGGCCGTGGTGATCCCCTTGTAGGGAACATGCACCAGCTTTATGCCGGCGAGCGTATTGAGCATCTCCCCGGCCAGATGCGGCGGACTGCCGTTGCCCGGCGAGCCGAAATGCAATTCGCCCGGATGCGCCTTGGCCAGCGCGATCAGCTCCTTCACCGATTTTGCCGCCACGGCGGGGTGCACGACGAGGACCAGCGGCGAGGTCGCGAACAGGCTGATCGGCGCAAAATCCTTGAGCGGATCAAAGCCGAGATTCTGATACAGGCTCGGATTGATGGTCAGGTTGTTGACCGTCAGCAGCAGGGTATAGCCGTCGGCGGGGGACTTGGCGACGGCGACGGTGCCGATGTTGGTGTTTGCGCCGGCCCGGTTGTCGACGATGAATGTCTGGCCCAATGTCTCGGTCAGGTTATTCGCCAGTGTGCGGGCCAGGACATCGGTGGGGCCGCCAGCGGCCAGGGGCACGATGATGCGCACCGGCTTGGCGGGATACGCCTGGGCCGGCGCGTCGGCGCTCCAGCCGAGTATTGCCGTTGCGGCCAGCCACGCGTGAAGGATGCGGCGAATATTCATCTGCGGGTTCCGGTTTGGGCCACGCCTGGGGTGTCGTGTGCTTCACGGGCCGGCGCCCACCATCGCGAGCGCCTGTCCATCAAGAAAGGCCTTGAGCGTAGATCGCGGCCGGACCAGAGTCAAACGACCTTTGGTCATTCCTTCATGACGCCGCGTAATACTGGGGCGGGCAGACCTACAGGTGGCGCTGGGCGAAGGGGAGTTCCGCGATCACCGGCGCCGATGCGCCCGGGTCGGCCTCGCAGAACCGGTCGATTATTTCGCGGCTCAGGTGAGGCGCGAACAGGGAGATGAAGTCGTAGACGAATTTGCGCAAATAGTCGCCGCGCCGCAGGTACACATTTACTACGCCATGCTCGAAAAGATGCCCGGTATCCCGGGTACGCAATGTCGTATCGACCGCCTCGTCATACGCAATCTGCGGCAGTATGGCGACACCCATTCCCATCCCTACATAGGTCTTGCAAATCTCCGGGT
The DNA here is from genome assembly GCA_036271855.1 of Burkholderiales bacterium. Classification (GTDB taxonomy): domain Bacteria; phylum Pseudomonadota; class Gammaproteobacteria; order Burkholderiales; family JAEUOS01; genus JAQGMJ01. The sequence continues at coordinate 4,572 of DATAZV010000333.1, read as the reverse complement.
CGATCGCCTGCAATGCGATTGTCGGGTGCAAGCCGCCGTCTTCAAACACCTGCCTGACCACGCGCCGGCTGCGAAAGGTGTCGTCGTAGGTGATCAGCGGATATTTCGCAATCGCCTTCAAGTCCAGCCGGGCGGCGGAAAGCAGCGGATGCCCGATCGGCGCCACCAGGCAGCGGCTGAGCTTGTAGGCGGGAATGCTGACCAGGCTATCTATATTGTCCGGCGGCAGGCTGATGGCGAGATCCGCCGCCCCTTCGGCGACCAGGCGGCAGCACTCGGTGGGCGTACCGGCACGGAGCTGCAAAAAGACGCCCGGGTGCTGTTCGGCGAATTCCCGCACAAAGGCAGGCAGCGTGTGCCGCGCGTGCAGGTGCGTGGTGGCGACGACGAAGCTGCCGGCGCTTTTGCTGCCGTAGTCGGCGGCGACGACCTGCATCCTGTCGGCGTCCTTGACGATGCGTTCCGCGATTGAAACCAGGGTCCGTCCGGCATCCGAGATGCCGATCACGCGGTTGCGCCGGCGCACAAAAATGGTGACGCCGAGCTCCTGTTCGAGCTCCAGGATCTGCTTGCTGACACCCGATTGGGAGGTGTGAAGCGCTTTCGCGGCGGCCGAGATATGCAAGCCGTGTTTCAGGACCTCGCACAGGGCACGAAGTTGGCGAATGTTCATTCTCGGGGCTAGTGGATAGAACGGATGGGCGAATATTCAGTCGATCATAGCAGCATGCCAATTCAGCGCTTGCCGGCGAATCGCGGGTTGAAATAACCCTGTGCTTAATGGGTCTATACATTAAAGGCCTTGACAATTAATGCATATGCATCTATTATTTGCGTATGGACACTTCTGAACTCCAAGCCAGCCGGGCCCCGCAAGCAGCCGAGTCCGTGGCGGACCGCGTCACCGAGCTTTACAACGCCGACCATTACGTAATGGAAGAGTCGCTCGGCCTGATGATCAAGCGCGTGCATCAAAGCCTGTTGCGCAGCATTGACGAGCGCATGCAGGCCTACGACCTGACCGCCATGCAATGGGGGCCGCTGTTCCTGGTCGCCAAGGGCTACGACACCGTCGCCGGCTGCGCTCGCCTGTCCAATAGCGACGCCAGCTCGATGACCCGGATGCTCGACCGGCTCGAAACCAAGAGCCTGATCCGGCGCATCCGCAGCGCCGCCGACCGCCGCGTGGTGAACATCGAACTGACCGAGGCCGGCCGCAAGCTGGCCGACATCATTCCGCGCGAACTCGCCCATGTGCTGAATCATCACCTGCGCGGCTTCAGCAACGAAGAGTACGAAACCCTGAAAAATCTTTTGCGCCGCTTCGAGCAAAACGGCGTTGCACCGATCGACCCGACATGATGAACCCGGCTTTTCTCCCCCAGCCCGCCGCGCGCATGACCGCGCTGCTGCGGCATTCTTTCGGCGCCCTGCTGATCGCGCTGCTGGCCGGCTGCGCCAGCTTCAGCGGTATCGCGCCCAAGGCCAAGCTGACCCAGCCGCAGGACCTCGGCGCCAGCGGCACCATTCCCTACCCCGCCAATGACTGGTGGACGGCGTACAACGACCCCAAGCTCAATGAATTGATCGCCGCCGCCGTGGCAGGCAGCCCGACCATGCGCACCGCGCAGGCGCGCCTGGAGCGGGCGCAAGCGGGTGCCGACGTTTCGCGTTCCGCGCTTTATCCGCAGCTCTCGGGCGACGCCAGCAGCTCGCGCCAGCGCTTCAGCGAGAACTTCATCTACCCGCCGCCCTTCGGCGGCGCCTGGTATACGCAAAACGACGCGCGCCTGAACGGCAGCTGGGAGCTCGACCTGTTCGGCCGCAACCGCGCCGCGCTCGAGGCTTCCGTCGGCAGCGCCCGCGCCGCCGAGGCGGACCGCGAAGCCGCGCGCGTGCTGCTGGCCGCGCGCGTGGCCAGCGCCTATTTCAACCTGGCGCAGACCCTGGAGCAGCGCAAGGTGGCCGACGCCACCCTGGCCGACCGCGAGCAACTGGAAAAACTGGTGGCGCAGCGCGTGGGCGCGGGCCTGGATACGAACGTCGAATTGCGCCAGGCCCAGGGCAACGTGCCGCAGATCCGCCAGGAGATCGCCAGCCTGGATGAACAGATCGGCCTCGCCCGCCACGCCCTGGCGGCGCTGGCCGGTGCCGGCCCGCAGGCTTACGACAGCCTGGCGCCCAGCATCAATGAGCGCCCCGCGCTGCAATTGCCGGCCACCGTGCCGGCCGACCTGATCGGCCGCCGCGCCGACATCGTCGCCGCGCGCTGGCGCGTCGAGTCGGCCTCGCACGACATCGCCGCCGCCAAGGCCTCGTTCTATCCCGACATCAACCTGACCGGCTTCATCGGCTTCCAGAGCCTGGGTTTCACCAACTGGCTGAGCGCCGCCAGCCGCGTCATCGGCATCGGCCCGGCGGTGCACCTGCCGATATTCGAAGGCGGCAAGCTGCGCGGCAACCTGCGCGGCAAGGACGCCGACTACGACATCGCGGTGGAAGACTACAACGCCAAGCTGATCGACGCCCTGCGCGACGTCGCCGATCAGCTCACCTCGACCCATTCGGTGGAGACCCAGTGGCACGAGCAGCAGGACGCGCTGGCGGCGGCGCAATCCGCCTACGACCTGGCGCAGCAGCGTTACCGCGCCGGCCTCTCCACTTACCTGACGGTGCTGACCGCCGAACTCAACCTGGAGCAGCAGCGCAGGGGCGCGGTCGGCCTGAAGGCGCGGCGCTATGCGCTGGACGTCGAACTCGCGCGCTCCCTGGGTGGCGGTTTCCACGCCGAAGAGCAGGCCGCCGCGCAGAAAACCAGTTCCCGCTAAGCCTTACGTAACAAGTCAGTTGTGAAAGAAGAAACATCATGAGCGATACCCAAACCAAAGAACAACAGCCGGCCACGGCACCAGCGCCGGTTGACAACGGCAAGCGCCGCAAATGGCTGGGCCTCACCGCCGCCGTGGTGGCGGTGTGCGCGATCGGCTACGGCGCCTACTGGGCGCTGGTGCTGCGCCATTATGAGAGCACCGACAACGCCTATGTGCAGGGCAATATGGTGCAGGTGACGCCGCAGATTGCCGGCACCGTGATCTCGATCAACGCCGACGACACCGACAAGGTAACTGCCGGCCAGCCGCTGGTGGAGCTTGATGGCGCCGATGCACGCGTCGCGCTGGACCAGGCCGAAGCCCAGCTGGCACAGGTGGTGCGCCAGGTGCGCACCCTGTTCGTCGGCAACGGCTCGCTGTCGGCCACGGTGGCCCTGCGCGAAGCCGATGTGGCGCGCACCGCCGCCGATGTCGCCAAAGCGGAAGACGACCTGCGCCGCCGCGCTTCGCTGACTTCCACCGGCGCGGTTTCCGGCGAGGAAATCAAGCACGCCGAAGCGGCCCTGCAAAGCGCCCGCAGCACCCTCACCGCGGCCAAGGCTTCGGTGATCGCCGCGCGCGAAGAGCTGACTTCGAACCAGTCCTATACCGACAACACCAGCATCAACCAGCATCCCAACGTGCAGGCCGCCTCCGCCAAGGTGCGCGAAGCCTACCTGACGCTGAAGCGCTCTGAGCTGCCCTCCCCGGTCTCGGGCTATGTCGCCCGGCGCAGCGTGCAGGTCGGCCAGCGCGTACAGGCAGGCGCCCCGCTGATGGCCATCGCCCCGCTGGACCAGCTGTGGGTCGATGCCAACTTCAAGGAAGTGCAATTGCGCAACATCCGCATCGGCCAGCCGGTGAAACTCACCGCCGACGTCTACGGCGGCAAGATCGAATACGACGGCACCGTCGCCGGCCTGGGCGCCGGCACCGGCGCAGCGTTTGCCCTGCTGCCGGCGCAAAACGCCACCGGCAACTGGATCAAGGTGGTGCAGCGGGTGCCGGTGCGCATCGCGCTCGACCCCAAGCAGCTGCAGGCCCACCCCTTGCGCATCGGCCTGTCGATGGAAGCCGAAGTCGACATCGCCAACCAGGATGGCAAGAGCCTGGCCGAGGGCCCGCGCGCCGCCTCGGTGGTGCAAACCCAGGTGTTCGACGTCGCCCTGACCGAAGCCGACAGCCGCATCGCCCGCATCATTGCCGACAATGCCGGCGCAACGCACGTGGCAACACTCGGCCCGGCGGCCAATGGCAGGAGCAGCGCGGGTAACGCGGGCAGCGAACCCATTCCCGCCAATGCCACCCTGGCGCGCGGCAAACCCAACGCCCTGCGCGTCACCCAGACCCTGAGCGCCTCGCGCAACTGAACATGGCCGAGACCGCCAATCCCGCCGCGCCGGAGGCCGCCGGCCCGGCCGCGCCGTCGGCGGTGCCCGAGTACCAGAAGCCGCTGACCGGGGCCACCCTGCTGTGGGGCACCCTGTCGCTGGCGCTGGCGACCTTCATGAACGTGCTCGACACCTCGATCGCCAACGTGTCGATCCCGGCGATGTCGGGCGACCTCGGCGTCTCCACCAGCCAGGGCACCTGGGTCATCACCTCCTTCGCGGTGGCCAATGCGATTTCGCTGCCGCTCACCGGCTGGCTCACCATGCGCCTGGGGCAGGTGCGGCTGTTCACCTTGAGCACGCTTCTGTTC
>DATAZV010000332.1:0-2166 GCA_036271855.1 Burkholderiales bacterium | reverse complement strand
CCGCCCACGGAATCAATACCTCTTCCGGGTAGAACATCATGATCTTCGGCCCGAAGCCGCCGCCGATGAAGGGCGCGATCACCCGCACCTGGCGCTCCGAAAGTCCCAGCATCGCCGCCATGCCGTTGCGAATGGCCACCGGCGCCTGCGTCGTGTCCCAGATGGTCAGCTTGTCGGCCTTGTTGTCCCACTGCGCCACCACGCCACGGGTTTCCATCGGCTGCGAGCAGCCGTGGTCGTAGGTGAAGCGCCGCTTGACGACGAGATGGGCGTCTTTCACCGCACGGGCATAGTCACCGCGCTTCTGATGTGCGTGGGCGGCGACGTTGCCGGGAATGTCCGGATATACACGCGGCGCATCCGGACGGGCCGCGGCTTCGAGTTCGGCGGCCACCGGCAGCGGATCGAAATCGATCACGATGTCGCCCACCGCGTCTTCCGCGATATAGCGGCTTTCGGCGATCACCAGCACCACCGGCTCGCCGACGTGGCGCACCAGGCCCTTGGCCAGCGGCACCTGGGTGCGCAGGTTGAACACGATGCCCGGCACCGGCGGCGGCGGCACCAAGAGCGGCCCCGGCTGCCAGTAGTCGCCCAGGTCTTCGGCGGTATAGATGGCGATCACCCCGGGCCGCGCCTTCGCCGCCTCGGTGTCGATGGACACGATGCGCGCGTGCGCATGCGGACTGCGCAAAAACGCCGCGTGCAGCATGCCGGAGAGTTCAACGTCGTCGACGAACAGTGCCGTGCCGGTGAGCAGGCGCGCATCCTCGTTGCGCTTGACCGGCTGGCCGAAGTAGCGGGTGCTCATGCCGCCCCCGCGCGCAGGTTTTTCGCCGCCAGCAGCACGGCATCGACAATGTGCTGGTAGCCGGTGCAGCGGCACAGGTTGCCGGAGAGGGCTTCGCGCACTTGCGCTTCGCTGGGGTCGGGATGCGCCGCCAGAAACGCCTGCATGGTCATCAGGATGCCCGGCGTGCAATAGCCGCATTGCAGACCATGGCACTCGCGAAACGCTTCCTGCAGTACCGAGAGTTTGCCGGGGCCTTGGCCCAAGCCCTCCACGGTCGCAATCTCATGTCCCTGCGCCTGCACCGCGAAAGTCAGGCAGGAGCGCGCCGGCTGGCCGTCGAACTGCACGGTGCAGGCGCCGCACACCCCGTGCTCGCAGCCGACGTGGGTGCCGGTCAGGCCCAGTTCATGGCGCAGGAAGTCGGCCAGCAGCATGCGCGGCTCGACCGTGCGGGTGTAGCGGCGGCCATTGACGGTGAGGCTGATCTTCACCTCGTCTTCGAATCCGGTATTGCTCATGCTGGAATTCCTGTGCGGGCGCGGGCGGCGGCGGTGGTAAGGGCGCGGCGGGTCAGCACGCCGGCCAGGTGGCGCTGATAATCGGCAGTGCAATGGACATTGCCGTTGGGTTCGACTTCCCGCTGCGCTTGCGCGGCGGCTGCGGCGATGGCTTCGCTCCCGAGGTCGGAGCCGATCAGCATTTTGGCGGCAATGGAAGCGGCCAGCGGCGTCGGCCCGGCATTGCACAAGGCGATGCTGGCGGCGCTGCACAGGCCGTTCGCATCCAGGCTCAGGCTGACGGCGACGCCTGCCATCGCATAGTCGCCCGGGCGGCGCGCCACTTCGATGAAAGCGGTGCCGCTGCGCTCGGGCAGGGCGGGGAGTTCGATTTCCACCAGCATTTCATCGGGCGTCAGCGCTGTTTCGAACAGGTTGAGAAAGAATGCGGCGGCCGGTATCCAGCGCTCACCCGCCGCCGAGCGCGCGTGCATGCGCGCGCCGCAAGCCAGCATCACTGCCGGCAGTTCGGAAGCCGGGTCGGCGTGCGCCAGGTTGCCGCACAAGGTGCCGCGATTGCGGATTTGCGGATGCGCGATGTTAGGCAGCACTTCGGCCAAGAGCGGCTGCCAGCGCGCCACTTCGGCAGCATGCTCGACCTTGCTGTAGCGGGTGCGGGCACCGATGCGCATGACACCGTTCTCGACCCGGATGTAGTCGAGTTCATCCAGCGGATTGAGGTCGATCAGCATCGCCGGCTGCGCCAGGCGAAAGTTCATTGCCGGGATCAGGCTTTGGCCGCCGGCGAGAAAGCGTGCTTCCTCGCCGGCCTCGGCCTTCAGCGTCAGCGCGTGTTCCAGGGATTGCGCGGCGGCG
>DATAZV010000331.1:0-8947 GCA_036271855.1 Burkholderiales bacterium | reverse complement strand
GCCTCGGCGAAGGACTTCGGCACCAGGTGGCTGACGAAGTCCTTCAGCGTGAACTTCGAGGTCGCGAGATTGGCCGATGCGCCGATGTCGGGCAGCGGCAGCCCCAGGTTGTCGCCGGGCTGCAGCAGGTTGGCGAGGATCAGCAGGCTCCAGAGGATCAGGAGGCCGAAGTAGAAGTCGCCCATGAACACGGCGAAGCGCGCGAGGATGGCCAGCCCGTTCACGGCGACGGTGGCCGCCATGGCCGCCAGCACGGCCAGCGGCGCCAGCTTCATCACGTAGCCGGTGATCTTCAGCATCGCATGCGACAGCTCATCGATGGCGGCGACCAGGGTCTTGGCTTTTTCGCCCAGCGAAGCCAGGGCGACGCCGAAGAACATCGAGAACACCACGATCTGCAAAATCTCGTTGTTCGCCATCGCCTCGGCGAAAGACTTCGGCACCATGTGGGCGACGAAGTCCTTCAGCGTGAACTTGGAGGTGGCGAGATTGGCGGAAGAGCCGATATCGGGCAGCGGCAGGCCGAGGTTGTGCCCCGGCTGCAGGATGTTGGCCAGGATCAGGCCGACCACCAGGGAGACGAGGGAAGCGGTGACGAACCAGCCCAGCGCCTTGGCGAATACCCGGCCGACCGAGGCGGCGTCGCCCATGTGCGCCACGCCGACCACCAGTGTGGAAAACACCAGCGGGCCGATCAGCATCTTGATCAGGCGCAGGAACACGTCCGACATGATGGAGATGTAACCCGCGACCTGGGCGGCCGATTTCTTGTCCGGAAACTGGACGAAGATCATGTAGCCGATGATGATGCCGAGCACCATGGCGATCAGAATGCTGATTGCCGGCGGAAATTTCTTTTTCATGGGACCCCTCGCTCCGTAGACCAGACTGAATGGAACCGCTGATGCAGGCCTGCCTTGTCTCCAAGGGCACTGCTGTGGTGCCCTTATCTGACAGTGTGCCATTTAAACGGGCGGCGTGCTGTCGCCTGACCGGCATTGCGCTTTATACGTAGGGGCTAATGCAGCAGGCGTGCCAGGCGGCACGCCCGGGCGAAACAGGGCGCTAGACGCGTGCGCCGGCAATGGCGGCGGCTTCGGAGTCGTCCATGCCGTATTTGCGCAGCACCTCGGCCAGGCGCGCCTGTGCCGTGGGTAACAGCGGTGCGTCGGCCGGGTCTGCCGCCTGCTGGCTCCAATAGGCGACGCTGGCCTTGCAGGCCGCGCCCATGGCTTCGTCCCAGCCGCGCGCCAGCAGGCGCGTGCACATGGCAACTACCTGGTCCAGCGGCACAATTGCCGCCGCACGCTTGTGTTCGGCGCGCAGCGCAGCCATCTGGGTTTCGATGCGCTCGGCCAGGCGCGGCTCGACGCCGGCGCGGGCGAGCAGTGCCGCACCGATCGCCAGCGCCGCATCAAAGCGGCGGTCCAGGCAGCAGGCATTGAAGATGTCGAACTCGATGGCCGCCGCCGGCGCATCGGCCAGTTGCGCATGGGCCTCGAGCAGGGCATCGAGAGCCGCGGCCGCACGTTCGTTGGCGTCGGGTGTATGGCCGCGGCCCCAGCGCTGGTATTCCATCAGGTGCGAGACCAGTTCGCCGCCGGGTGTGCCGTGCATGCTGCGCCGCTGTTCGGCGCAGACGCGCGCGGCTTCCTCTTCGCGGCCCTGCTCCATATAGGCCTTGGCCAGCGAAACATAGTCTTCGGCGCGCGCCAGGGTCGAATTGCGCACCCGGTCGATCACCCGCGAATACAGGCGCCCGGCCTTTTCGTGGTCGCCGATGGCGGCCGCCAGTTCGGCGGAGCGGCGCAGCCGGCTGACGTTGGAAGAGGAGACCGCGCCGGCATTTTCCAGCACCTCCAGCGCCTCCTTCGGTTTGCCCAGTTCCTGTTTGACCTTGGCCAGCATGTCGTGGGCACCCAGGTATTCCGGGTGCTGCGCAGATAGTCCGGTCAGCACCGCCTCGGCCTGCGGCAAGTGCCCGCCGGCGTAGTGCACCTTGGCCAGGCCCATCGAAGCCCAGGGCACCAGCTTGCGCGCCAGGATTTCCTGCAGCAGGCGCTCGGCCTCGGCGTGGCGCTTCAGGGTGAGCAGCAGGTCGGCCATCAGGCGCAGGGCATCGGCGGCGTAGCGCGGCTGCGCCAGCTTCAGGCGCGCGCACTCGCCTACGGCGTCGCCGGCATGGCCGGACTCGATCATGGCGTACGCCTGCGCGAACGCCTGCTTCTTTTCACTGACGCGCGACAGGCGCTCGAGCAACTGGTTGGCGGTGAAGGGCTTGATCAGGTAGTCGTCGGGAGCGAACTCGGCCGCCGCCACCACCTTCTTGTAACCGCGCTCGCCGGTGATCATCATGAAAATCGTCGCCAGCGGGATCAGCCGGTCATGGCGCAATTCTTCCAGCAACTGCTGGCCGTCGCGGGCGCCGTCCAGCGCGTAGTCGCAAAGAATGACGTCGATCTGCCGCGCCTTCACCTGGCGCAGCACGTCGGCGGCGTCGGCCGCATTCATGATGGTGGTGGCGCCCAGGGTCGACACCATTTCCCGCAGGGCGGTGCGGGTATGCGCGTGGCTGTCCGCGATGACGACGCGGGCGCCGCGCAGCGGGGCATTGGTATCGGTGGACAGCATCGGGGAAGGCGGGCCGTTGACGGCCCGCGCTGGCGTTATTTTGATCCGGCGGGATTTCTGGTGAGTAGCCGATTATTCGCCGATGCGGCGCGTCTCATGCGCCAAGCAGGGCGCGAAATACCCGTCAATTCCGCGCCGGGCCGCTTGCCTCAAGCGGCGCTGGCTGCCTGCTCACGCACGATTTTCAGCAGGGCCTCGCCGTAGCGCGCGAGTTTGGTGGCGCCGATGCCGGAAATGCCGTGCAGGTCGTCGACCGCGCGCGGTCTGGCGGAGGCGATCGCCGCCAGGGTGGCGTCGTGAAAAATCACGTAGGCCGGCACACCGTGCTCGGTGGCGGTCTGCTTGCGCCAGGCGCGCAGGGCTTCCAGCAGGGCGGGCGCGCCGGGGCCGCTGGGCACCAGCGCGGGTTTGCTGCCGCGCGCTCCGCGTTTGCCGCTTTTCGGTTTGGCGGCTTCTTCGCGCAAAGAGACGCGGGTGCCGCCGGTGAGCACGCCACGCGCCGCCTCGGTGAGTTTGAAGGCGCCATAGGCATCCACATCGGCTTCAAGAAAACCCAGGGCGATTAGCTGGCGGAAAATCGCCCGCCACTGCGTCTCGCTGCGTTCGGCGCCGACGCCGAAGGTCTTCAGTTCGTCGTGGTGCAGCTGCTTCACGCGCTCGGTGGCGTTGCCGCGCAGGATGTCGATCAGGTGCCCGGCGCCGAAGCGCTGGCCGCTGCGATAAACGGCGGAAAGCGCCTTTTGCGCCTCCTCGGTGCCGTCCCAGACGCGCGGCGGGGTCAGGCAGTTGTCGCAATTGCCGCAGGCTTCGCTGGCTTCGCCGAAGTAGGCCAGCAGGCGCACCCGGCGGCAGCCGGCGGACTCCGCCAGGCCGACCAGCGCATCGAGCTTGCCGTGGGAGACGCGTTTGTAGGCATCGTCGGCCTCGCCCTCTTCGATCATGCGGCGCTGCTGCACCACGTCCTGCAGGCCGTAGGCCATCCAGGCGTCGGCGGCGGCGCCGTCACGGCCGGCGCGGCCGGTTTCCTGGTAATAGGCTTCGATGCTTTTGGGCAGGTCGAGGTGGGCGACGAAGCGCACATCGGGTTTATCAATCCCCATGCCGAAGGCGATGGTGGCGCAGATCACCAGGCCGTCTTCATTGACAAAGCGCGACTGGTGGCGTGCCCGGGTCGGATTGTCGAAGCCGGCGTGGTAGGGCAGGGCGGGCACGCCTTCGGCGGAGAGCCACTCGGCGGTTTCTTCCACCTTCTTGCGCGACAGGCAGTAGACGATGCCGGCCTCGCCCGGGTGATTGGCGCGAATGAAGTCGAGCAACTGGCTGCGCGCGTTGTTTTTTTCCGCGATCTGGTAGCGGATGTTCGGGCGGTCGAAGCTGGAGATGAAAATCTGCGCTTCTTCCAGCTGCAGGCGACGGATGATCTCGGCGCGGGTGAGGTCGTCGGCGGTGGCGGTGAGCGCAATGCGCGGGATGCCGGGAAAGCGCTCGTGCAGCACCGACAGCTCGATGTACTCCGGGCGGAAGTCGTGGCCCCATTGCGAAACGCAGTGCGCCTCGTCGATGGCGAACAAGGCAACGTGCCCGCGCTCGATCAATTCGAGAAAGCGCGGCGTCATCAGGCGCTCGGGCGCGACATAGAGCAGGTCGAGCTTGCCGGCAGCGAAATCGCGCTCCACTTGAAAGGCCTCGCGCGCCTCCAGGGAGGAGTTGAGCACGGCGGCGGCCACGCCGGCCTCGGTGAGGGCGGCCACCTGGTCCTGCATCAGCGCGATCAGCGGCGAGACGACGATGGCGGTGCCTTCGCGCAGCATCGCGGGAATCTGGTAACACAGCGACTTGCCGCCGCCGGTGGGCATCAGCACCAGGGCGTCGCCGCCGCCGGCGACGTGATCGACGATGGCCGCCTGCTGGCCCCGGAAGGCCGGGTAGCCGAATACGTTTTGCAGGATTTCGAGCGCGCGCGACATGCTGCCCAAGGTTATCACGGCGCATGCCGAATCAAACCTTCAAGGCCGGTCGAGACGCTGGAAAATTTTCCCGAACTGCCGCGCGTGCGATTCGGCGTAACATGGCCTACGAGCTTTGATTGCCGCCGGCAACCTGCGTCGCGCCGAACAGCAGGTTGCAATATGGTCAGAATGAAGTTTTCCATCTCGCTTGCCTACCAAGTCGGCAACGCGCCCTCCGATTTCATCTTCAACCTGCAGGCCGCGCAAACGCTCAGCCAGCGCGTGCTCTCCGAGAATTTATGGCTCAGCCAGGCCGTCGGCGTCGACTATCTGATCGACAACGCCCTGGCCAACCGTTACATGCGCCTGCGCGCCGACCCGGGGCCGCTCACCGTGAACTATGAGGCCACGGTGGATATCGATCACGTGTTCGCGGCACCCGAGACCCTGGGGGAGGCGCCGATCGCCCATTTGCCGATGCATGTGCTGCCCTTCATCTATCCGAGCCGCTACTGCCAGTCTGACCGTCTGCGCAAGCTGGCCAACCGCGAATTCGGCCATCTGGCGCCCGGGTACTGGCGCGCGAAGGCAATCCAGGAATGGGTGCAGGCGCGTACCACGTTCACTTCGGCAAGTACCGATTCAAGTACCTCGGCGGCGGACACCTTGATCGAGCAGGTCGGCGTGTGCCGCGATTTCGCCCACCTGATGATCGCCCTGTGCCGCGCCGTTAATATTCCGGCGCGTTTTGTCTCCGGGATCGACTATGGCGCCGACCCTGCCCTGGGCCCGACCGACTTTCACGCCTATGTGGAGGTTTACGTCGGCAACCGCTGGTACATTTTCGACCCGTCCGGCACCGCCATCCCGATGGGCTTCATCCGCATCGGCACCGGGCGCGACGCCGCCGACATTTCCTTCGCCACCATGTTCGGCGATGTGCAGTCGATGGCGCCGCTGCTGGCTATCGCGGCGGTGGCCGACGACAACGGTAATTGCCTGCTGCCGTTTCACCGCGCCGACGCCATTTCGACCGCGGGCGAATTTCTCAGCTAGGCGGTACCGGCCGGATTTGCGGCCGGTCCGCGCTGTCGCGCAGCACGCTGCATACCTGGACGCGATATTCCGAAAAGAATTGTTCGCGCCCCAGGCGCTTGGCCGCCACGTGCTCGGGATGGGTGGCCCAGGGGCGCATGGCCGCTTCGGTGGCGAACTCGACGATGGTCGCGCGTTCACCATCTGCGGCGACAAACACTTTGTGCGAGAGATAGCCGGGCATTTCCCTGGCCAGCTCGCTCATGCGCACGGCCCAGCGGCCATATTCCTCCTGCATCGATGGATTCAGGCGCGAGCGAAATACAGTGACGATCATGTGGGTTCCTTGGCGATGGCCGCGCGAATCGCGGCAGGCACCACTGTAGGGCCGGCCATCCTTTATGAAAAATGAATTATTATGACGTTTACGTTCATTTTTCAAGAACATGGATCTTTCCGACCTGCGCATCTTTCGTACAGTGGCCGAGGCCGGTGGCATCACCCGCGCGGCTGGGCTGTTGCATCGCGTGCCTTCGAATATCACCACGCGCATCAAGAATCTGGAACAGGAACTGGGCGCCCCCCTGTTTGTGCGCGAACACAAGCGCATGCAGCTCTCGCCGGCGGGCAAGACCCTGCTTGGTTATGCGCAGCGCCTGCTCGCGCTGGCCGACGAGGCGCGCGAGGCGGTGGGCGGCAGCGAGCCGCGCGGCATATTGCGTCTGGGCGCGATGGAAAGCACCGCGGCCACCCGCCTGCCGGCCCTGCTGGGCAAGATGCACAAGCGCCATCCCGCACTGGCTGTGGAATTGCGCACCGGCAATCCGCGCGTCTTGACCGCCGACGTGCTGGCCGGTGACCTGGATGCGGCGCTGGTGGCCGAGCCGGTGTCGGATGCCCGGCTCAAATCGGCCCCGGCTTATCTCGAGGAACTGGTACTGGTGGGGCCGGAGGGGCACCCGCGCATCCACTCACCCGCCGACATTCCCCGGTCTACGCTCCTGGTATTCGAGCCGGGCTGCCCGCATCGCGCGCGCCTGGAAGACTGGTGCATGCGCGGCAAAATGGCGCCGGCGCGTGTCGTCGAGGTCGGGTCTTATCATGCGATTCTCGGTTGTTGCGTAGCCGGCATGGGGGTGGCGCTGATGCCGCGGCGGGTGCTCGACACCTACACCGAGCGGGCGCGGCTGTCGGTCCATCCCCTCAAGGGCGACTTCCGCTCGGCGCGCACCTTGCTGATCTGGCGCGGTGATGTGCCGCAGGCAAAGGTCGCAGCGCTGGCCGGTATGCTGCGTTAGCGGCGCGCGCCGCTAGGTTTGCGCCTGCCGCAGTTCCACCAGTTTCACCAGCGCATGCAGCGCACGGTTGGCCGGAACAGGGATGGACAGGGCCTCGCCCTGGCGCACGATAAAGCCGTTGAGGTGGTCGATTTCGGTGGGGCGCTCGCGCGCCAGGTCTTGCGCGGTCGAAGAAAATTGCGTAGCCATCGCTTGTGCCAGGCCGAGCACCGCCGGCAGGGTGTCCGGCGCCATGCGCACGCCGCGTGCGGCGGCCACCGCGAGCACCTCGCCGACGACATCGGTCATCACCTGGCGGATGCCGACGCTTTCGATCATCCGGCCGTAGGGCATTTGTCCGAGGGCGGAAATGGCGTTGTAGGCGCAGTTGACCGTCAGCTTGCCCCATAGGGCGCCGGCGACGTTGTCGGAAACAGTCACTGGCACGCCGGCGGCGACGAAGCCGGCGCGGATGCGCTCCAGTTGCTCGGCTTCGCGCGCGTCGGCAACGCCATTCGGGCTGCCGATCACCAGGTCGCCACGGCCGTGATGTTTGAGGTGTCCCGGGCCGGCCATGGCGGTCGCGACGTAAACGGCGGCGGGAAAGACTGGCTGTTTTATTTGCGCGGCGATGCGTTCGGTATTGTCGACGCCGTTTTGCAGGTTCAGCACGACGGCGTCGGCCGCCAGCCAGGGCGCCATTTCGCGGGCGGCGGATTCGGTGTCGGTGGATTTGACGCTGAACAGGAGCAGTTGCGCACCCGCGACCGCGCGGGCCTCGGTGGCGGCCTCGACCTTCACCTGTTCGTCGAAATTCAAGCCTGCGAAATGCAGCCCGCCGGCGCGAAAGGCATCCACGTGCAAGGGGCGGCCGATCAGCGTCACCGGATGCCCGGCGCGCGCCAGCATGCCGCCGAAAAAACAGCCGACGGCGCCGGCGCCGAGAACGGCTACGCGCAGGTTTTGCTTGTCATCCACCACAAATCCCTCGCCTGAACTGCCAAAACGACAGCGCCATCATTTTATAAGGGAAGGCGGCAAAAAGAGGCGGCGAGAAGGTTAATGAGGGGCAATGAGGGCGGATCGGCGGGGGCCGGACGTCGAAGCCGGCCAAATCCATGTTTTTGCGGTTTTGGACCATGGATATCCCGGATTTCGACTTATCGGCCGCGAATTCATCGTTTTGTCGCAAATCAGGGCCGAAATTGCCGTCTTTTGTGTTTTTTGGGGCCAGGTGCCCGAAAGACGCGCCGATTCCACCGCCGCCCGCTGCCCGTCGCGCCCGGCCGGTCCGGTCCGCAACCGCCCTAACAGCGCTAAAACCCAAAAATGATGATGGTGTACTTGACCGCCGGCTCAAATTTGCGCATAATTTGAGGTTCGCTCCGGTGGGTGGGGTGGCCGAGTGGTTAATGGCAGCAGACTGTAAATCTGCCCTCTAACGAGTACGATGGTTCGAATCCATCCCCCACCACCAAAATTGCATGTTTGCCTGGTTTTGCAGCACCTGGTGGCAGCCGAAGCGAAGGTTTGGATAAAGCGGGTGTAGCTCAATGGTAGAGCAGAAGCCTTCCAAGCTTATGACGAGGGTTCGATTCCCTTCACCCGCTCCAGTTTTACCTGGGCATGCGTTCTGAGCGTGTCCAGATGAAACTGGGTCAGGTAGGCAGGGCGGCGCGGCAGGTTGCGCCGTCCGGAAATTTGGACCCGGCAGTTGTAGCGCCAGCAGTAAATGCCCATGTAGCTCAGTGGCAGAGCACTCCCTTGGTAAGGGAGAGGTCATGTGTTCAATCCACATCATGGGCACCATCGATTGAGCGTCCGGCAAAGCCCGGGCGCCCCAGGGTGGCGGCACTTTTGTAAACAAGCGTCGAACCAAGAATTCCTGTTCATCATCAACCGAAGCTTTAAGGGTAAGAAATCATGGCCAAGGGCAAGTTTGAGCGAACCAAGCCGCACGTCAACGTCGGCACGATTGGGCACGTGGACCACGGCAAGACCACGCTGACGGCAGCCATCACCACCGTGCTATCGGCCAAATTTGGCGGTGAAGCC
>DATAZV010000330.1:0-4700 GCA_036271855.1 Burkholderiales bacterium | reverse complement strand
ATAGCCATCGACATCGATCATCTTCAGTTCGGCGCCCGGAATCGCCTGCTGGTAGGCGCGGAACTCCGCCAGGCCGCGGCGCGGCGAGTCGTTCGCCAGCACCAGCACCGGGCGCCGCACTCGCGGCAACTCGGGCGTGAGATCGACCCCGCCGACCCAGCGCAGGTAGGCATAGGCGGTGCTCACCGCAGTGCGTCCCATCATATTGACCCACCAATCCACGCCGGCCGCGGGCATCTTGCTGCCCAGACGGCCACCCATGGTCCAGCGCGCCCAACTGCCGGTGCCGTGCGCATCCATGTGCTCCAGCCAGCCGGTAATCGACGGTCCCTTGATCGGCGAACTCACCAGGGTGGCGCTCTGGATCAGCTCCGGGCGGTCGAGCGCGATTTTCAGCGCCGGGATGCCGCCGCTCTTGCCGCCCACCACATGCACCGGCGCATCGGGCGAAACGTGTTCGATCAGCCGCGCCAGGTCATTCACCACCATTTCGGTGGTGAATGGGAAGTCGGCCGGCACCGGCCCGCTTTGCCCGAATCCCCGAAGGTCGTAGCGCACCACCCGGTAGTACCGCGAAAAATGCGGCACCCAGCAGCGCCAGGCCTCGGTGCATTCGGTAAAGCCGTGGATGAAGACGATAGTCTCGGGCCGGGTCCACGGGTCGGTATGGTCGTCGACCGTGTAGAACAGCTTGAGGTCGGGCAGCTGGAGATAGGGCATGGATATCGAAGGCCGCTGGCGCCGCAAGAGGAATACGGGAATGCGGCGCCGAGAGGTTGTAACAGGTTTCGGGAAGGATGCCGAAAGATTAAATCATTCACACGATTTAAGGCGCATCGGCGCTTGCATGTGCTCTATAATTCCTGCGAGCAGGGGCGCGACAGGCGCCGCAACAAGAACACGAGACAAATACGGGATCACTCGCCCGATGATCTGGAAGGTCCTCCTCTCCGCCTTCGCGCTGCATGTGGTTTGCGCGGCCCTGATCATGCGCCACCAGGCGCGGCAGATCTGCAATTGGCGCATTTCGATATTGATGGCCTTCGCCGGCCAGCTGGCGATTTCCACGGCCAGCCTGGTCATCGGCCTGGTCTGCGTCGCCGCTGCCGGCGAACTGGGCCTGCCTGCCTCACGCGGCCTCTATACCCTCGGCGCTTTCGCCGCTGCGCTGGCCTGGGGTGTCGCGCTCGGCGGGCTGGTGAGCTGGATGGCGCAACGCGCCAAGGGAGCGTTTTATTCGCCGGCCACCATGCGCCGCGTTTCCACCCGCAGCTTTTTTGGCGTGCTGGTCTGCTATGGGGGCGCGGTACTGCTGGCCTTTGGCACCTGGCGCGCGATGAACCCGTCGGCGCTCAGCGCGTTGCCGGGCGCGAAAATGGCGGCCCTGCGCGGCGCGATCCGGCCCGGCGCCTAGAAGCGCCCCGCCAGCGAGAGCATGACGTAGCGGCTGGGCGTGTTGTTGTTGGCGGCCCAGCCGGCACGCCCGCCGATCTGCCAGTCATCGGCAAGCACATAGGCGGCGCCGACGTTCTTGTAGAGGATCACGCCGCCTTCCTGCACCCGGGCGATACTGTCGGCCTCCGCTTCGACAAAGCTGCGCAGGCGCTGGGTCCACCAGTGCCCCGCCACCACGCCGAGAATGCCGGAGAAATAGCGGTGGCCGTCTTCACGGGTGTCGTATTTGACGCCGGGCATCACCCCCAGGGTGTTGTCGCCCGGCAGCTCCCAGCCGATCACCGCGCGCAGCGAGGGCCGCAGGCCAATGCCGCGCAGCGCCGGGCTGCCGGTGGGCAGCTCGACATGGGCGATCCAGGCCAGCGCGGGAATCATCGTGCCTGCCTGGTTGTCCTGCGTGTGCCATTTGTAGCCGATCGCGGTGTCGGCCATGCCGACCTGGCCGCTGGACGGCGTGCCCGCCGCATCCGCTCCGCTGCTGCGCATGTAGCCATCGGTCTCCAGCCGCAGCTCGCCGCCGCTGCCCATGCCCGCCTTCAGCAGCAGGGGCGTCGTCGTCGTGGTCAGGTGTGCGCCGTTGCGGCGGTCGCTGCTGATCTGTGGCCCGGTTTCGAACTGGAAGCGGCCTTTGGCCACCGACTCGGTGGACTCGACAAAGTCAGGACCATCGGTGTCGATGCGGTCGGCGGCGCGCGCAGTCACACAGAGCGCGCAGCACAGTGCGGCCAGGGAAAAGGAGAAGGAGGAAAATGAGGCGGCCACAGATGAAATCCCGGGCCGAAATACCGATGACCACAACGCCCCCCGGCCCAAAGCGGGTGCACTGTGGTCAAAGGTCTTGCCAGGCGAATGCTCAGGCTGCCTGCACCATGGCCGTGAAGCCAAGTGTGTTGACGCAGGCCCCCGCAAGATATGCGGGGCGGCTACTCCCCAATGACGGAACGGATGTTAATGGGGATGCCGCCGCCTGTCCAGCGCGAAAATATTCCAGCCTGGCCGAATTATTTTTCTCCCAGCAGCCTGAGGGCCGCATGTGTCAGCACGCCATCGGGAGAAGCCAGTTGCTCGAGGATGGAAAAGTGGTCCTCGCCGGGCAGCACGATCAGCTCGGACTGCCATCCCCTCGCCTGGTAGGCGGCGTGCAGCTCGCGGCTCTGGCGCTGCAGTTCGCCCAGTTCCGCGCCGCCCACCGCGATGATCGCCGGATGCGACTTCTGCAAATGGCGGATCGGCGAGTTGCGCAAGGCGGTGGGCGCATCCATGCGCAGCGCCGTGTTCAGGTAGGTGAGCTGGATCGGCTCCAGGTCGAACAGGCCGCTGATCGGCAGAATTCCGGTGACCCCGGCCTTCTCGCGCAAGGTGGCCGTGAGGTGGCCGCCCGCCGAATGCCCACCCACCACCAGGCGCGTCGGGTCGGCGCCCAAGTCGCCCAGGCGCGCCACCAGATGATCCGCGCAGGCACTGACCTCAGCGACGATCTCGTCCATGGTCGCCGTCGGCGCCAGGGTGTACTCGAGCGTGGCGAAGTTGACCCCGTGCGCCAGCAGGCCGGGCGCCAGGCAGTGCAGCGGCTCCTTGTCGTTGCGCTGCCAGTAGCCGCCGTGGATGTAGAGGAAGGTCGGGCGGCCGGGCTTGCCGGCGCGGATGAAGTCGATGCGCTGGCGCGGCTTGTCGCCATAGGCCATGTCCCAGACGCCGTCCAGCGTCGGCCGCAGGGCGTTGCTGCGCTCGGCCCAGCCGCTGATGTGGCGCTGCACGTCGGGCACCGCGGCGGTGTTGTTGTAATCGGCATCCAGCTGGGCCTGGTTCATGCCGCGATAAATGATTTCGCTCATATCGGTAACGATCTCCACAAGCGCAGCGCGCCGGTCCGGGGAGCGCATATTCTAGTGCAGGAACGCAGTAGCGAAATTCCGAATGCAAAAAGCCCGGTGTGGTCGCACCGGGCTTTTGCTGGTCGTGTGCGCCACCGCTCAGCGCATGTTCAGGGTATAGGAGCGGATGCGATCGTCGTTGATTTTCACCGGCGGGCCGGCGTTGATGCGGCACATGACGTCGCCTTTTTTCCAGGATGTATTGCCGCCCTCGGTGACCACCGTGCAGATCTTGCCGGCGACGGTGACCCAGGGCTCGCGGTGGCGCATGCCGCAAACATGCTCTTCCTCGTGGCCGAGTACGCTTTCGTCCAGGGTCGAGTAATAGACGTGGTACGAAGCTTCGATAGCGGGTTTCACGGTGCAGGCGGAGGCGCCGCCGTTGCAGGGCTTGAGATCGTCGGGATGGAAAGTCACCTTCTGGCCGCAGACCATTTCCTCACGGATCGGGCCGGGGCCGACGCAGGCCGAAACGCTGGCGGCGAACATGGCGACGACGGCCAGTTTGAGAGCGGCGGAGGCCGCGAATGTAAACTTGTGTTGCATGATTTCTCTCCGCGACCGGAATGGCGGTTCCGGCCGGCAAGCCGATGTTCAAAGGAGCGCGATGTGGCTGATGCTTCTTTTATCGGCGGGGAGAGAGGAAAATTGAGCGCGAAAAAGGTCGCTGGAGGAGACGCAGTCCCCGGTAGAATCGGGTTTTTCCCCCTCTTATCGGGCTTTCAGGGCGCAGTGGCCCCGCTTGAACCCCATGCGCAAGCTGCTAGCCCTGCTGCTGATCCTGACCATCGTCCTGCCCCTGGCTGCCTGCGACTTCGTCCGGCCCTTCGAGGAGGTATGCGAGCGCAAGCTCGGACCGGCATCGATCAGCGTGGAAGTGGCGCCGGTGCAATTCGAGACCGATTTTTCGCAGTCATCGGCGCAACTGACGGCACGCGGGGCGCATGCGGCGGGGCGCATCGTGCTGGGCCTGACGGAGACGCAACTGAAAAGCGCGATCTCCTTTTCCGGCAACGGCGTGGTCAAGCCGATCACCGGGCGCTATTGCATGCGCCCGGCGGTGGCGGTCAAGCTGGCGTTCGACCCGATGAAGCTGTTCGTGGCCAGCGAGCAAAAACCCGGCGGCTGCGAACACAAGATCACCCTGGACCACGAACGGCGCCACATGGGGGTCTACGCGCGCTACCTGGACACGCTGGCCGCGCACATCGAACAGGATCTGAAGCAGAAGTTCGGCGACCGCATCATGGTCTTTCCCAGCACCGCCGATGCCGAGACGCAGGTACGCAGCATCACCGCGGACACCCTCAAGCCTTACATGGAAAAAGGCATGAGCGAAGTGCAGGAGCTGCAAAAGGCGGTGGACTCGCC
>DATAZV010000329.1:0-1507 GCA_036271855.1 Burkholderiales bacterium | reverse complement strand
CGCGACCAGGCGCAGAGCTACAGCAGCGACCCGCGAGTCTTCGCCATGCAGGCCAGGAGCTACGACGCCACGGCCAAGCGCATGCTGCAGCACCAGGCGCAGGCGGAAAACTTTGCCCTGATGGGGCGCTACCAGCCGGCGATCAGCGAACTGATGGTGGCGCGCTGCACCGGCGACGGCGACTTCTACCAGCAGTCGATCATCGATACGCGTATCCGCACGCTGTGGGACGAGATGGCGGAGGAAAAGCGCGAACGCGAAGGCAAGTCGGAAAAGGACGGCGACAAGGGCGCGCGCCGCCTGCCGCCGATGAACGAGCGACCGCCCGAAGGGCGCTGTTGAGCCGCTGCTGGGTCTACTCGCGCGCCTAGCGCGCCGGCTGCTCGAAGTAGGCGTCGTACAGCAGGTCGAAGGTCTTTTCGGTTTCCGCCAGCAGCGCTTTTTCGTCCGGCGCGCGGCGCTGCGCGCCCTGCAGCAGGCTTTCCACCCCGGCGGCTTCCGGCACTTCCTTGCCGCCGACATCCAGCGCGTGGATGATGCCGGCGATGCGCTTCAAGGCCGGGTCGCGCAGGGCGAAGGCCTCCAGCAGCACTTCGTAGGTGACTTGCGTGGCGGTGTTGCAGAATTGCGCGCCCTCGAAGCCGAAGCTCACCGCCGTCTCCGGCACCACCTGGGTACGCTCGCCCCACAGCACAGTGCCTTCGACGTCGATGAAGCGGCGGATCAGCCAGGCCGAGGCCAGGCGGTCGGCCCACAAGGGCATGCGCGTCACCCAGATGCGGCGGAAGTAGCGCGTGCGCGCGCTGATGCGCTGGGTGGTGCTGGAGTCGGCGGTTTGCGGGAACAGCAGCCTGCGCACGTCCGTCTGCGCCGTCGCCAGGGCCTTCTCGGCGCGTTCGCGGGTGGCGCTGGGAAAAAAGTCCAGCGAGGAGATCGCCTCGAACTCGCGCGCCAGCTTGATCACGGTGCGCGAGATCGAGGTCGGGTCGGTGACGCCGAAGCCGGCGCGCAGGCCTTCCAGGGTCTTGATCAGATCGACATAGCGGTTGTCGCGATTGAACAACTTGGTGAAGGCGGCGCTCTGCGCCTCGTCGCTTTGCACGTGCAGCAGATGATGGCTGCCGCCGTTGGCCGAGATGTGTTCACCGAGTTTGGGCAATCCCTGGCTGGCGGAGGGCGCGTCGGGCAGTACGAATACGGAATCGCGCAGGATGCCGCAGCCCATCGCTTCGAGCATGCGCAGGATGCGCATGCGCGCATTGGCTTCGTCCGGCAGCTGGGTGACCAGCACGTGCCAGGTCTGGATTTTTGGGGTCGGGGAGGCGGCCATCGCTTGGATTATTGGTCTTGCCGGAGTATGCGAATCGAACCGTAAGTGGGTGATTATGCCGTTTTCCGCGCCACCGTCCAAGGAAATGCGTCACACGCGCCTTTTGCGGACCAGTTACAATATATAGTCCTAATTCGCTCTGCCTTAAGCATCCCAGCCATGGATTTCACCAAGGAA
>DATAZV010000328.1:0-5238 GCA_036271855.1 Burkholderiales bacterium | reverse complement strand
ATGCTGGGCGAGCGCGCCACCCGCGAGGCGGCAATGGCTAAAATGACCGCCACCGAAAACGCGCAAATCGTGATCGACCGCGCCCTGCAGATGTTCGGCGGCCAGGGCGTGAAGTCGGGCGAGATGGTGGAAAAGCTGTATCGCGAGATCCGCGCGCTGCGCATTTATGAGGGCGCGACCGAGGTGCAAAAACTGATCATCGCACGCGAGACAATGAAGGGCTGACCTCCCTCCCCGCAACCGTATTACCGACCTGCACGGAACATGACCACCGCCCATCTCGATACTTTCGCCCGTGACCGCCTGCCGCCCAAAAAACAGTGGCCTGAACTGCTGTTCGACCTGCCCGGGCTGCAATATCCCGCGCGCCTGAACGCCGCCGCCGAACTGCTCGACCGTGCGGTGGCGGAAGGCGACGGCCAGCGCCCGGCGATCTGGATGCCGGTGGACGGCCAGCCGGTGGTCGCCACTTACGCGCAACTGCAGAGGCGGGTGAATCGGATTGCCCGCGTGCTGACCGAAGACTTCGGCCTCAAGCCGGGCAACCGCGTGCTGCTGCGCGGCCCCAACAACGCCATGATGGCGGCCTGCTGGCTGGCGGTGATCAAGGCCGGGCTGATCGCGGTAGCGACCATGCCGCTGCTGCGCGCCAAGGAACTCAAGCAGGTGATCGACAAGGCACAGATCACCCATGCGCTGTGTAGCCAGCCGCTATGGCAGGAGATCGCCACCTGCACCAACCCGAACAGCGAGCACTTCGCGCCGACGCTTGCGCGCATCGGTTATTTCGACGACGGCGACCTCGGCTCGCTGGAGGAATTGCTGAGTTTCAAGAGAGACGATTTCACCGCGGTGGACACCGCCGCCGACGATGTCGCGCTGATCGCCTTCACCTCCGGCACCACCGGCGAACCCAAGGGCACGGTGCACTTTCACCGCGACATCCTGGCGATGTGCGACTGCTTTCCGCGTTCCTGCCTGAAGGCGACGCGCAACGACATTTTTTGCGGCACGCCCCCGCTTGCCTTTACCTTCGGCCTGGGCGGCATGCTGGCCTTTCCGATGCGCGCACGCGCTTCCACCGTGCTGGTGGAGAAGTTGAGTCCCGACCTGCTGCTGGGTACCATCGACACCTTCAAAGCGACGATCTGTTTCACCGCGCCCACCTTTTACCGCCAGATGGCGGCACTGGCAGCGCAGCACAACCCGCAGCACAGTCTCAAGTCGCTGAAAAAATGCGTCTCCGCCGGCGAGGCGCTGCCGGATGCGACGCGCCAGCTGTTCAAACAGGCCACCGGCATCGAGATCATCGACGGCATCGGCGCCACCGAGATGATGCACATCTTCATCTCCCATACCCCGGAGACGGTGCGCCGCGGCGCCACCGGCAAGCCGATTCCCGGCTACCAGGCCCGGGTGCAGGACGAGCAAGGAAAACCCTGCCCTCCCAATGTGGTCGGCCGGCTGGCGGTGAAGGGCCCGACCGGCTGCCGCTATCTCGACGACCCGCGCCAGGCCAACTACGTGCAAAAGGGCTGGAACCTCACCGGTGACGCCTACATGATGGATGCCGACGGCTACTTTTTTTATCAGGCCCGCACCGACGACATGATCATTTCCGCCGGCTACAACATCGCCGGCCCGGAGGTGGAGTCCTGCCTGCTGGCGCACGAGGCGGTGGCCGAATGCGGCGTCATCGGCCTGCCCGACGAGGAGCGCGGCCAGATCGTCAAGGCTTTCGTGGTGCTGAAAGCCGGCTACTACGGCAACCAGGCGATGACCAAGACCTTGCAGGACTACGTGAAGAAAGAAATCGCGCCCTACAAGTACCCGCGCAAGATCGAGTACGTCGAAAGCCTGCCGCGCACCGAGACCGGCAAGCTGCAAAGATTCCGGCTGCGCCAGATGGCCTCGGTGTAGTTAGTCGGCGAAAAAAAACAAAAGGGCGCGAAAGCGCCCTTTTGTTTCGTAGATTTTCCGTGACAAAAAATCGTCCGGCTTTGCCGGCGATTTGTTACAAATCAAGCTCGAAAAAAGTAGGGGTGTACTTTTTTCGATTTATTTAAGCGCGCCAAACACCTTGCTGACAATGCTCGACCCCGCCGCCACCGGGTTGGCGCGGATCGCCTTTTCCTCGTCGGCCATCATGGTGAACAGGCCGTCGAGGGACTTTGCTGTGACATAGGTCTCGACCTTGGCGTTGTCGCCCTTGACCAGGCCGAATTGCGAGCCCTTGGCGGCCAACTCGTTGTATTTCTGCGCCAGGCCGATGCGCTGGGTGACGGCGGTGACCACCGGCAGGAATTTCTGCTTCAGGGTGTCGGTGGTCTTGCTCTTGAAGAACTCGGTGCCGGAGGTGTTGCCGCCGCTGATGATGCCCTTGGCGTCCTGCACGCTCATCGCCTTGACGGCGTTGACGAAAATCGGCTTGGCCTCGACCACCGCTTTCTCGGCGGCATGGTTGATCTGCTCGTGCAGGTCGTCGAGCTGCTTGCGCATGCCCATGGCGTTCATCACGCCGCTGGCCTTTTCCAGGTATTCGGGCAGCGGGATTTTCACTTTCGGGTTGTTCCAGAAGCCGCCGTCCACGCCCAGCTTGCCGATGGCGGCCGCGGTGGAGGAGGACAGGGCGCCTTTCAGGCCGGCGATGGCGTCGGTGTTGCTGATGTCGGCCAGGGACAATGCCCAGGCACGCGGCAGCACCAGCATGCCGGCGGCGGCCGGCAGCCACAGCAGGGCGCGCCTGCGAGTAAAATGGGGGTTGGTGGATGCGGGCATCTGCATGTCTTCGGTTTCCGTATGGATATCTGCCGTTATTGAGTGTGTAATATTGTGCATGGCCGCTCCTGCGGAGGATTTCGGGAATGAAAAAAGCACTTAAGGGTAGCCTGATAGCCGCAACGCTGGCAATAGCGGCCGGCGGGGCGTATTTCGCCTTCACCCAGCAGCAGACCATGCCCCAGACCAAATTTTCCATGGTCGATGGCGAGCTGCTTTCCACTGGCGATCTCAAGGGCAAAGTGACCCTGGTGAACTTCTGGGCCACTTCCTGCGCGCCGTGCATCACCGAGATGCCCAAGTTCGTACAGAACCACAACGAATTCAAGGCGCGCGGCCTGGAAACCATCCTGGTGGCGATGGACTACGACCCGCCGCTGTACGTGAAGAACTTCACCGAGCGCAACAAGCTGCCCTTCAAGGTGGCGATGGACTCGCGCGGCGACATCGCCAAGAGCTTCGGCAATGTCAGCATCACCCCGACCACCTTCCTGATCGACAAGAAGGGGCGGATCATCAAGAGCTACCTGGGCGAGCCCGATTTCGCCAAGCTGCATGAGCTGATCGACTCGGCGCTGAAAGAATCGACGTGAATTCGCCCGGCTCCCGGCCTGAGGCCGAGGGGCCGGACGTAGCGCGAGCCGAGGGGCCGGATGCGACTTCCACGCATCATCCGCCCGCTTCGGCCCCCCCTGCCGGGCCCGCGCCGAACGCGGAAGCACCCGAGCGCCGCTGGGTCTGGATGGACCGCTGGGACCCCGGCACCTGGGAAATGCCCGCCAATCCGACCAGGTTGCAGCGCGTGCTGGCCGCCATCGCGCTGATCGTCATCGCGGTGATGACCCTCTACCTGCCGTTCAAGGTGCTGGGCGTGTTCTGAGCACGCGCGATGCAGGAAAAACGCCGGCGATGCCGGCGTTTTCATTTGGGCGTGCCATGCAGCCGGCCTAGTCGCCCTTCAGGTTCAGCCCCTTGATGATCTTGCCCCACTTGGCGATGTCCGCATCCACGGTCTCGACGAATTGCTCGCGCGAAATCGGCTGCACCTCGATCCCCTGCTGGCCCAGCTTGGCCGCGATCGCCGGATCGCCGAGCACCTTGTTGACGCTGTCGTGCAGCTTGTCGAGTACCGCGGGCGGCGTGCCGGCAGGCGCGAAGAAGCCATACCAGGGCGCGTATTCAAAACCCTTGACGCCGGCCTCTTCCAGCGTCGGCAGGTTGGGCAGCGCCGGGCTGCGCTTCTTGCCGGAGGTGGCAATCGCCCGCAGCTTGCCCGACTGCAGATAGGGCATCACCGCCGGCATGGTCAGGAGCATGGCCTGGATCTGCCCGCCCATCAGGTCAACCAGCGCCGGGCCCGAGCCCTTGTAAGGCACGTGCTCCAGCTTGATGTGGTCGATCGACTGCAGCAGTTCCATCGGCAGGTGGCCGGCGCTGCCGGGGCCGCCCGAACCATAGTTGATGGTCCCGGGCTTGGCGCGCGCCAGGGCGAGAAATTCCTTCACATCCTTCACCGGCAGCGAGTTGTTGACCACCAGGGCATTCGGCGTGGAACCGACCAGGGCCACCGGCACGATATCGCGCCGGGTGTCGTAGTTGACCTTGGTATAGAGCGTCGCGTTGAAGGCGAAGCCCATGTGATGCACCATCAGCGTATAGCCGTCGGGCGCCGCGTGCGCGAGGATGGAGGTGGCGATGGTACCGCCGGCGCCGCCGCGATTGTCGACGATGAAGCTCTTGCCCAGGTCCTGCGTCAATTCCTGGCCGACCAGGCGGGCGACGATGTCGACCGTGCCGCCGGCGGCAAAAGGCGCCAGGACGGTCACCGTCTTGTTCGGCCAGTCGGTGGCGGCCGCCGCATCGGCAGCCGGCGCAAATGCCAATGCGCCCGCCGCCAGCGCGATGCCGGCGGTGAGCGCAGTCAACTTCCTGCGGGGGATATTAGTAGTCATTGAATCGATAGCGCTCCACTTTTTGCTCGTCCAGAACCACACCCAGGCCCGGACCTTCCGGCAGGGCGATTTCGCCGCTGCTGATGTCGAGCTTGTGGGTGACGATGTCGTCCGAAGTCTTCAGCGGCCCGACGCACTCCAGGCCGGGAATCACCACCGGGCTGGTGGCGGCGAGCATGATCTCGGCAACAGTGTTGACGCCCAGGCCGAAGCCGTGGCCGATCACCACCGTCATGCCGGCGGCGGCGGCCGTCTCCAGCATGCGCCGGCAGGTGAGAAAGCCGCCCTGCTTCATCACCTTCAACTTGACGATGTCGGCGCAGTCGGCGCGAATCACCGCGATCAGACTGGCGTAATCGGTGATCGACTCGTCGGCCATCACCGGGATGCCGATGCTCTGGCGCACCTTGGCCATGCCGGCCAGGTCTTCGGCGGCGACGGGTTGTTCGAGCAATTGCATGTCGAAGGGCTCGAGCAGTTTTCCCAGCGCAATGCTGTCTTCGACGCT
>DATAZV010000327.1:0-7236 GCA_036271855.1 Burkholderiales bacterium | reverse complement strand
TGCCTAAACTTACCGGCGTCGAAGGCAATCCGGGCATCGCCTGAAAACGTATACAGTCCACATCATGCGCCGTTTTTTTTGCTTCCTGCTCGCCTTGCCGCTCCTCTTCGCCACGGTGCTTGCCGACGCCGCCGATCGTCCATCCAGCGACGTGCCGGGCTCGGGCGCTCCCCGGCCGGTGCTGGGGCAGGGTATTGCCATTCCCGAGTTCAAGACCATCGACGGCAAAACGGTGACGGCGGCAGACCTGAAGGGCAAGGTGGTGGTGCTGGAATACTGGGCCTCCTGGTGCCCCTTCTGCCAGAAACAATTGCCCTATTTCGAAAAGCTTTATCGCGCCCGCGCCGCAGACGGCCTGGTGGTGATCGGCCTGAACATCGAGAACGGCGTCGCCAAGGCACGCGGCTTTGTCGAGTCGCGCAAGCTCAGCTTTCCGGTGGTGATGACCAACCCGGCCATCGACAAGGCGCTGCAGCGCCCGCGCGGTCTGCCGGTCACCTACGTCATCGGCCGCGACGGCAAGCTCGCGCGCCTCGAGACCGGCGAGATGTTCGAGGAAGACGTCGCCGAGATCGGTGAACTGGTAGGACCGGTGAAGAAGTAGCGCGGCCTAGAGCAGGGCGAACGGAAACACCATTCCCAGCAGCAGCCCGGGCGTCGAAAACATCATGAAAGGCCCGAGCGCCGCGCGCGCACTGCCGCGCTTGACCGTCAGATAGGCGAACACCGGCACCAGGATCACCGCCACCCAGATCAGCAGGAACCAGCCCCAGCCGATGCGCGGCGCATAGCCCTTGCACAGGCCGTAAAAGGCGAAAGAGCAGACGAGATCGATCAGGAAGGCGGCGGCCAGCAGCGAGGCGACGCTTTTCTGCGGACGTCGCATCTCTTCGGTCATCACGTCGCCAGTCCTGGCATCTGCGGTTGCCGAAGGTCCGCTATTTCGAGCGGATCAGCGTGCCCACGCCTTGATCGGTGAGGATTTCCAGCAGCAGCGCATGCTCGACCCGGCCGTCGATGATGTGCACGCTCTTCACCCCCGCGCGCGCCGCGTCCAGGGCGGAAGAGATTTTCGGCAGCATGCCGCCGGACAGGGTGCCGTCGGCCACCATGTCGTCGATGTCGTGCGGGGTGATGTTGGTCAAGAGCTTGCCGGCCTTGTCGAGCACACCGGGGGTGTTGGTCAGCAGCACCAGTTTTTCGGCCTTTAATATTTCCGCGATCTTGCCGGCCACCACGTCGGCATTGATGTTGTAGCTCTCGCCTTCGCTGCCGGCGCCGATCGGCGCGATCACCGGGATGAAGCCGGCGGCCTGCAAGGCGACGATGGCGGCGGGGTCGATCGATTCGATGTCGCCCACCTGGCCGATGTCGATGAACTCGCTGGGCTTGTCCTTGTTGGGCATCAGCAGCTTTTTGGCGCGGATCAGGTCGCCGTCCTGGCCGGTCAGACCCACGGCCTTGCCGCCGGCCTGGTTGATCAGGGTGACGATGTCCTTGTTCACCGCGCCGCCCAGCACCATTTCGACCACGTCCATGGTGGCCGCATCGGTGACGCGCATGCCCTGGATGAATTTGCTCTTGATGTTCAATTGCTTGAGCAGGGCCTCGATCTGCGGGCCGCCGCCGTGCACCACCACCGGGTTGAGGCCCACGAGCTTCAACATCACCACGTCGCGCGCGAAGCCCTTTTGCAGGCTCACGTCGGTCATGGCGTTGCCGCCGTATTTGACGACGATGGTCTTGCCGTGAAAGCGCTTGATGTAGGGCAGCGCCTCGGCGAGGATGGAAGCCTGGGTGGCGGGGGAGACTTTGGCGTCGGTCATTGCGGCGGCGGCGAAGACGTGAATGCGCCGATTGTAACGCCCGCGGGCCCGGCCAATCGTGAATCCTTTGTGGCAGAGGCGCGTGGAGCGGCAGCCGCCCGCAAAACAGGTTCCGGAAAAAATAATGGCGTGATTGGCACAAGGCCAATCACGCCGGAAAGACGGGCGTCGCCTGGGGGGGCCAGGGGGATTCGACGCCCGGTCCGCCATTCACCTATTCGCGCGGGAGGAGGTCACGCTAAAGGCCCAATGAAGGCGGACGGCGGCGACCTTGATAGGGGGGACCAAGGCCACCGTGGGAGCTTGCAAAGAACAAAAAAGCCGAATCAATGAAGCAAAACAATCAAAACTGCCGCTATTGCCGTTCCGTTGACTGATTGCCTGCTGCTTTGTGGCCCGCCGCACACATCGGCGGCGGTCACCGGCAATCACTCGCCATCTGCAAAGTCAGACTTAGGCGATATTCAAAAGTTTCCGGGTTTCAGCGGTTTTTTTCGGCAGCGTCAAGGTCAGGATGCCGTTTTCATACTTGGCCGAAGCCGTATCGTTGTCGATCTCGCTGGTCAACTCGAAGCTGCGCACGGCCTTGCCGGTGTAGCGCTCGCTGTAGACCACTTTTTCGCCGTCAGCGGTTTCCTTTTGCGCCTTGGCTTCGGCGGTGATGGTGACGCGCGCACCGTCGATTTCGACCTGCACGTCTTCCTTCTTGTAGCCGGGCAACTCGGCGCTCACCACGTAGGTGTTGCCTTGCTCGGCAACGTCGAAACGGATGGCGCGCGCGGCGGGCTGTTGACCCGGCTGCTGGCGCTGCGCCTGGCGGCCGAAAAAGCCGCGCACGACGTCGTCAAAAGAAGCCGCGAACGGGTCGCGATACAGGGTCAGGGTGCTCATTTCAAATCTCCTTCAACTATGAGGTTTTCGGTGACGGCAGGTTCCGAAGAGATTCGGTTTTGCGCCGCGATGATCTGAAGATGTGCTCCCTCGGCGTTCTTTCAAGTCCTTGATCGTTAAAAGTTTTTTCTCGATTTCGAGGATGGGGGATAGGGCCAGATGCGGCCGCCCGGGCCAAATTCAAGACCCCATCTCAGGTGCGGGTTTGCGTAGAATGGCGACCTTAGCCGGGCCTCGCGGAACAGCCTTCGCATGACCTTGAAATCAGACCTCCCTGCCAGCGCCTGCGCCCGCTGCGGCGCCCCCTTCACCTGCGGCATGGTCGCCGGCACGCCCCAGTGCTGGTGCAACGCCCTGCCGCCTTTGCCTACCCTGCTTCCTTTCGAAACCTGCCTGTGTCCGGCTTGTCTCGAACAAGCGCTCAAGGACATTCCCGATGCAGGTCCCTCACATCCCGCCGGCCGGCACCCCTGAACTCGCCGGCCGCCTGAAACAGAAGATCGACCGCAAGACCAAGCCGCTGGGCGCTCTGGGCATGCTGGAAACCCTGGCGCTGCACCTGGGCATGATCCAGGGCACCGAGAGCCCGCACATCCACGCGCCGCACCTGCTGGTGTTCGCCGGCGACCACGGCGTGGCCGCCGAAGGCGTCTCTGCCTATCGCCAGGAAGTCACCTGGCAGATGGTGATGAACTACCTGGCCGGCGGCGCCGCCGTCAACGTCTTCGCCCGCCCGCAGGGGCTGGCGGTGGACATCGTCGATGCCGGGGTGAATCACGTATTCGAACCCCACCCGCACCTGCTCGACCGCAAGATCGGCATGGGCACGAAGAATTTCAGCAAGGAGCCGGCGATGACGGTGGCGCAGTGCGAGGCGGCGCTGGAAGCCGGCTCGCGCGGCGCGCGATCTTTAAGCGTGCTCGGCTGCAACCTGCTGGCGCTGGGCGAAATGGGCATCGGCAACACCACAGCCGCGGCGGCGCTGATGGCGCGCTTCACCGGCATGGCGGCGGAGGGTTGCATCGGCCGCGGCACCGGCGTGGACGATGCCGGGCTGGCGCGCAAGCGCGAGGTGATCCGCCAGGCGCTGGTGCTGCATCGCGCCGCGGTCACGCCCATCGAGGCGCTGGCGTCCTTCGGCGGTTTTGAGATCGCCATGATGGCCGGCGCCATGCTGGGCGCGGCGCAGGAGCGCATGATCATCCTGGTTGACGGCTTCATCGCCGGCAGCGCGCTGCTGGCAGCGCAGGCGATCGCGCCGGGCGTCCTGGACTACTGCGTATTTGCCCACCAGTCGGAAGAGGCCGGGCATGTGGCCATGCTCAGGCATTTCCACGCCGAGCCCCTGCTCAAGCTCAGGCTGCGCCTGGGCGAAGGCAGCGGCGCGGCGCTGGCCCTGCCGCTGGTACGCGCCGCCTGCGACTTCATCAACCAGATGGCGAGCTTCGAGTCGGCCGGGGTGGCGGACCAGGTGGCTGCGCGCCCGTAAACCAGGCGGGCCACGCCTACTCGATGTGATCGCCCAGCAAGCGGTACTTGCCGGCGTGAAAGGCCAGCGGCGCGTGCGACAAGCCGTCGAAGCGGTCGACCCGGCCGATGAAGAGCACGTGGTCGCCGGCTTCCTGCATCGACACGGTGGTGCATTCCAGCACCGCGGCGCAGCCGCCCAGCACCGGCACCCCGCTGCCGCCGGCATGCCAGTCGACGCCGGTGAACTTTTCCGGCATCGGCGTGGCAAAGCGCCGCGACAAATCCGATTGCCCTTGCGCCAGGATGTTGATGGCGAAGTGGGGGCATTTCTCGAAGCACACCAGGCTGGGCGAATTGCGGTTCAGCGACCAGAGGATCAGCGGCGGGTCCAGCGACAGCGAGTTGAACGAGTTGGCGGTCAAGCCCACCGGCGAGCCGTCCTGCGCCAGGGTGGTGATCACCGTCACCCCGGTGGGAAAGCTGCCCAGGATGTTGCGAAAGGCGCGCACGTCGAACTGCTCGTCGCGCTGCGCTTTGGGCGCCGGCGGAACGGGCAGGTCGTGGACCGGTTGCGGGGAGGAACTCATCGGGGTTCTGGGCTCGTGTCGTTTTGGAAGCGGCGCCGGATGCACGTCTGGATGTGCCTATTCTGCGCAAGCGCACGCCGTCTCGTCTCACTATATGGACATTATCCCTTAGCCGTGAGCCCGGCCGGGCTATTGAATCTATAAGGGTTCCGGGCCGACCGGGGCCGGCCCGGTGACCGCGAGGACGCTAGCCGTCGCTGAGTGCCGGCTTCTGGGCCGCGCGCAGCAGCGCTTCCTTGCGCTTGGTGTCCTCTTTCGCGCGGGCGGCCAGGGTGTGGGCCTGCTGCGCGCCCGACAGATATTGCCTGGGCCAGCCGGCGTCGCGAAAGTCGTAATCCGCCGCCGCGTGCAGGGTGAAGTAGGGGTCGGCCAAGTGCGGGCGGGCCAGGGCCACCAGGTCGGCCCGGCCGGAGGCCAGCAGGGTGTTGACCTGGTCGGCCGTGGTGATGGCGCCCACCGCCATGGTGGCGATGCCCGCCTCATAGCGCACCTGCTCGGAAAAGCCGGCCTGGAACATGCGGCCGTAAATCGGCTTGGAGGCGGGGTCGGTCTGGCCGCTGGAGACGTCGATCAGGTCGGCGCCGTGGGCCTTGAAGGCGCGCGCGATTTCCACCGCGTCCGCGCCGGTGTTGCCGCCCGGCATCCAGTCGCTGGCGGAGATGCGCACGCTCATCGGCTTATCCGTCGGCCAGACCGCGCGCACCGCGTCCCACACTTCCAGCGGAAAGCGCAGGCGGTTTTCCAGCGCGCCGCCGTATTCGTCGCCGCGCCGGTTGGTGACGGTGGAGAGAAAGCTGGCGAGCAAATAGCCATGCGCCATGTGCAGCTCGAGCATGTCGAAGCCGCAGTCGATGGCCATTTTCGCGGAGGCGACGAACTCGGCCTTGATGCGGTCCATCTCCGCGCGGTCCATGGTGCGCGGCACCTGGCCATCGGGCAGGTAGGGCAGGGCGGAAGCGGAGATCAGCGGCCAGTTGTCCCCCGCGTTTTTCAGCGGCCGGTCCATTTGCTCCCAGCCGAGCTGGGTCGAGCCCTTGCGCCCGGCGTGGCCCAGCTGGATGCAAAAGCGCGACTCGGTATTGGCGTGGACAAAATCGACAATGCGCTTCCACGCCGCCGCATGCTCGGGCTTGTACATGCCGGTGCAGCCGGGGGTGATGCGTCCTTCCGGCGAGGGGCAGGTCATTTCGGTGAAGATCAGGCCGGCGGCGCCCACGGCGCGCCCGCCGTAATGCACCAGGTGCCAGTCGTTGGGCGTGCCGTCCTCCGCCATGTACTGCGCCATTGGTGAGACCACCACGCGGTTGCGCACATGCATGCCGCGCAGGTGGAAGGGCGCGAACATCGGTGGTGCCTTGAAGTTCTTCGGTATGTGGGCGCCTTCGGCTTTCGCCACTTCGGTGTTCCACCAATGCTCCAGCTCTGCGACGCTCTTGGCGTCGCGCATGCGCATGTTTTCGTAGGTGATGGCCTTGCTGCGCGACATCAGGCTGAAGTTGAACTGCACCGGGTCCATGTTCCAGAAGCGGCGCACGTTTTCGAACCACACCAGCGAAACGTTGGCCGCATGCTGGATGCGGTCCGCCTCCTCGTGCCGCGCGAGTTCATAGGCGGCCAGGGCGGCGCGCAGGTCACCCGGATTTTTTTGCAGAGCGGCGTTCAGCGCAATCGCGTCTTCCAGTGCCAGCTTGGTGCCGGAGCCGATCGACCAGTGCGCGGTGTGCGCGGCGTCGCCCAGCAGCACCACGTTTTCGTGGCTCCATTTTTCGCACTTGACGGTGGGAAAGTTGCGCCACAGCGAACGGTTGGTCAGTGCCTTGTGCTCGCCCAGCACTTCGGGAAACAACTGTTCGCAATACGCGGCGGTGGCGGCTTCGTCGTCCACCTTCAGGCCGGCGCGGCGAAACGCCTCGTCGGTGGTCTCGAACACCAGGGTGCTTTGCGGCACGTC
The DNA here is from genome assembly GCA_036271855.1 of Burkholderiales bacterium. Taxonomy (GTDB): domain Bacteria; phylum Pseudomonadota; class Gammaproteobacteria; order Burkholderiales; family JAEUOS01; genus JAQGMJ01. The sequence continues at coordinate 511 of DATAZV010000327.1, read as the reverse complement.
GCCCGGGCGGGTGAACATGTAGGCATGCAGGTTCCAGATGCCGTGCTCGTTTTCCTTGAACGCGTAAGTGAAGCCGGGCAGGTGCAGGTCGGCGCCCAGCCAGACGAATTTGTTCGAGCGCAAATCGACGCTGGGCTGGAAATGCTCTTTCCATGCCGCGCGCACGGCACTGTTGATGCCGTCGGCGGCGATCACCAGGTCAACCTCGCGCGCCACCTCCTCAATCGGCCGCGCCTCGGTCTGGTAGACGATTTCCACCCCGAGCTGGCCGGCGCGGATCTGCAAAATGTTCAGCAGGGTCAGGCGTTTCAGGCCGGAAAAGCCGTGGCCGCCGGACTTCATCACCGTGCCCTTGTAATGCACGTGGATATCGTCCCAGTAGGCGTAGGAGCGGGCGATGCTGCGGTAGCTGGGCTCGTCGGCTGCGCGCAGATTGGCCAGGGTTTCGTCGGAAAGCACGATGCCGAAGCCGAAGGTGTCGGTCGGCGCATTGCGCTCGATCACGCGGATC
>DATAZV010000326.1:0-5179 GCA_036271855.1 Burkholderiales bacterium | reverse complement strand
CGCCGACATGCACGAACCTTACCGCACCCTGCTGGGCCATTTTCGCCACGAGATCGGCCACTACTACTGGGAGCGCCTGGTGCTCCATGGCCCGCTGCTGGACGAATGCCGTCGCCTGTTCGGCGATGAAAACGCCGATTACGAGACCGCGCTGAATCGCTACTACGCGGAAGGCCCGCCGGCCGACTGGACCCTCAACTATGTTTCAGGCTACGCCGCCGCCCACCCTCACGAGGACTGGGCCGAGACTTGGGCCCACTACCTGCACATGTGCGACACGGTGGACACCGCGCTTTCCTTCGCCATCAATGCCGATGGCGTCGACATGCAGACGGTGCCCTTCGAGCGCCAGGACCTGTGGCAGCCGGCGCACGAAAACGCCGACGCCTTTCTCGCCTTTCTCAACACCTGGGTGCGCCTCACCAACGTGCTTAACGAGCTGTCGCGCGCCATGGGCCAGCCCGACTACTACCCCTTCGTCCTGCCGCACGCGGCGGTCGGCAAGCTGCAGTTCATCCACGAAGTGGTGCGTGGCGCGAGCGTGATCGCGCCGGTGCAAAACCCGATTCCGCAGGTGGAGCAGCCGGTGGAAGTGGCACCGGCTGCGTGATGCCTTAGCGGTGCTGCGTGCCGCAGCCGCACTCGTCTTGCGAAACCGCAGCGGCGGCAGTGGCGGCGGCGATATCCAGCGGCACCGGCCCGCCGCAGCAGGCGTGGCCGGCGGCATCCTCATACTTGTCGTGGCGGCGCATCCAGTCACCCATGTTGTGCCCCGGGCCGTTCTCGGCGCGGCCCTTGGGGGTCATGTCGAGGAAGGGATAGGTGCTCATCACGGCTTCGGTGCCGCGGCCGTACATCGAGTAGGTGTGGAAAATCTGCCCTTGCGCGTCCTTGTAGAAGACGCTGCAGCCGGGCAGGTCGGCCGCACTGGTCTCGTGCTGGTCGTTGTAGTTGTAGGTGACCTTGTGGTCGGCCAGATCTTCCGCGGTGAAACTGGCGTGGAAGTCGTAGTTGAAGCTGCTGCCGCCGGATGAGACCCAGGGGAAGCGCCAGCCCATGCGCTGCCGGTAGCCCAGCAGTTTGGCCAGCGGGGCGCGCGAGATGGCGACATACATGACGTCGTGGTGCACCAGGTGCTGCAGGGCGCCGTCGACACCGTCGGCCATGAAGGAGCAGCCGCTGCAGCCTTCGTCCCAGTCAGGTGCGAACATGAAGTGCTGCACGATCAGCTGGCTGCGCCCGGCGAACAGCTCCGCCAGGGTCTTCTTGCCCTCAGGGGTGTCGAAGCTGTAGTTCTGTGTCACCTTGACCCAGGGCAGGGCGCGGCGCTGGCGCGCGAGTTCGTCGCGCAGGCGGGTGAGCTCCTTCTCCTGCTTGAGCAGTTCCCGGCTGGCGGCGAACCACTCGGCATCGGAGACGACGGGGTGATGGGCGAGATCGGGTTTGGCGGGTTTGGATTTGGTTACGGTGTTCATGCAAATCTCCTTGCGGGAAACAGAGGAACGAAACAAAAAGTGCAGCAAGGTTTACTCGGCGGTGCTGACGTACTTTTCCAGCGCCGTGAACCAGATGTTCCAGCCCTGCACGTGGCGGTCGCGCGCGGCAACGTCGAAAAAACGCTCATGCACGAAGTCGAACTGGGTGCCGCCGGGTACGGCTTTGAGCGTGATGGTGATCAGCGACTCGCGCTCGGGTGTGCTTTTCCAGTACCAGGTGAAGCTCAGTTTGCGCGGTGCATCGACTTCCTGATAGACACCGTGCGCGTCGTGGCGTTCGCCGTTGTCGGCGCTGAAGGCGATGTGAAAGTGGCCGCCGACGCGTACATCGAGCTCGGTGGCGATCACGGCGTTGTTGCCGCTGGACGACGGCGCGATCCAGTGCTTCATCGCTTCGGCTTGGGTCCACGCCCGCCAGACCCTTTCCGGGGTCGTGGCGAAGGTGCGGGTGAGGTGGAGCGACGGGCGCTCTTCGGTGGTGGTGGACATGCGTTGATCTCCTTGTCGTGATAGAGGTAGCGCGCCAATGCATCCAGGCGCTCGTTCCAGAACTTCTCGTAATGCGCGAGCCAGGCGGCGGCGTCGCGCATCGGCGCCGGGGAAAGGGTGCAGCTGACCACGCGCCCCGACTTTTCGCGCGCGATCAAGCCGGCGTCTTCCAGCACCCGCAGGTGCTTCATGAAGCCGGGCAGGGACATGCCGTGCGGCGCCGCCAGCTCGGTGACCGAGCGCGGCCCGGCGTCGAGCGACTGCAGTACCGCGCGACGGGTGCCGTCGGCCAGCGCGGCGAACACGGCGTCGAGCGCGGGGCCGGAAAGGCCGGCGGCCGTTGGTGTTTCAAAGTTAACCATAAGGTTTAGTATTGTCCGGTTCAGCGGCTTTGTCAAGGGACTATTTGTGGATGCGGCAAACCGCCCGCGCCGATCAAGCCCATGCGCATTGGGCGTTTCCCGCCGACGCGGCGCGCTGCTATGCTAGGCGCACACCAATAAAGGAGAGAGACGATGAACAAGACACTGGAGCGGCGCGCCCCGGAAGACGCGCGCACGCCGAACCCGCGGCGCAACTTCCTGCGCGGTAGTGCTGCATTGACCGCCGCGGCCGGCCTGCTCGGCGCCGGCCGCGCCGAGGCGCTGGAGCCGGAGAAGGCCGATCCCGCGCTGTTGCCGCCCAACGTGCCGCCATGGACCCGCTCGCAGGGCGGCCCCTTCATCAACCCGCCCTATGGCCTGCCCTCGCGCCACGAAGCAGGCGTGGTGCGTGTGCTGCCGCGGGTGGCGGCGGCCTTTCCCACCGGCTCGCGCACACCGCTGCAAAACTTGCACGGCATCATCACGCCCTCGGGCCTGGTGTATGAGCGGCATCACGCCGGCGTGCCCGACATCGACCCGAATGCGCACCGTCTGATGCTGCACGGCCTGGTCGAGCGCCCGATGATGTTCACCATGGAAGACCTGGCGCGTTTCCCCTCTGTGTCGCAGGTCTACTTCCTCGAATGCTCGGGCAACAGTTCAGCCGAGCTGAAAAAGCCCACCGGCAAAACGGCGCAGGAAATCCACGGCCTGCTCTCCTGCTGCGAATGGACCGGCGTGGCGCTTTCCACCGTGCTGCAGGAAGCGGGCATCAAACGCGACGCCAAATGGGTACTGGCCGAAGGCGCCGACGGCGCGGCGATGACCCGCAGCGTGCCGCTCGGCAAGGCGCTCGACGACGCGCTGCTGGTATACGCGCAAAACGGCGAGATGCTGCGTCCGGAGCAGGGCTACCCATTGCGCCTGTTCCTGCCCGGCTTCGAGGGCAACATGAACGTGAAGTGGCTGCGGCGCCTGAAGCTCGGCACCGAGCCTTTCGAGACGCGCGAGGAGACGGCGACCTATACCGACCTGCTGCCCGACGGCACCTCGCTGCAATTCACCTTCCACATGGAAGCCAAGTCGGTCATCACCTTTCCCTCCGGCGGGCAAAAGCTGAAGGCGCGCGGCTTTTACGAAATCTCCGGCCTGGCATGGACGGGGCGCGGCAAGGTCAAGCGCGTCGAAGTGACGCTGGACGGCGGCAAGAGCTGGGTCGAAGCTCGCCTGCAGGAACCAGTGTTGTCGAAGGCCCTGGCGCGCTTTCGCCTGCCCTGGCAATGGGACGGCGGCCCGGCGCTGATTGCCAGCCGCTGCATCGACGACGCCGGCGTGCAGCCGAGCATGGCCGAGGTGCTCAAGCTGCGTGGCGCCAACTCCAATTACCACAACAACGCGATCCAGTACTGGAAGATCGACGCGGACGGGAGTGTGCAAAATGTTCGCGCCTAAACACTTGATCCTCGCGGCCTGCACTGCCTGCACGCTAACCATCACGCCCACACTGGCACAGCAGCACTACAACCTGGGACGCCCGGCGACGCCCGCCGAAATCGCCGGCTGGGATATCGACGTCAAGGCCGATGGTACTGGGCTGCCGAAAGGACGCGGCACCGTGGCGGCAGGCGCAGCCATCTTCGCCGAGAAGTGCGCCGCCTGTCATGGCGCCAAGGGGGAAGGCAGCGTGGCGAACAAGCTCGCGGGTGGCGCCGGCACGCTCAACACGGCGGGTGCGCTGAAGACGGTCGGCAGCTTCTGGCCGTACCCGACCACGCTGTTCGATTACATCCGCCGCGCCATGCCGCATAACGCGCCGCAGTCGCTGAAGGCCGACGAGGTGTATTCGCTTACGGCTTTCATCCTCAACGTCAACGGCGTGATCGACGCCAAGGCAGAGATGAACCAGACCACGCTGCCCAAGGTGCAGATGCCGAACAGGGGCGGGTTCAAGCAGGTGGTGGACTGACGCAAATGAAAAAGAGGCGATGGAGGAGCGGCCATCGCCTCGGGGAACCGCAGCGCTTTTAGCGCTGCGCCACCAGCGCTTTCTTGTTGCTGTTCTCGGGGTTGCGCTGATAGATGTCGGGGTAGAACACCACGCGGCCGTCGGTCATATCCGCGAGTTGGTAGATGATGAACACCGGCACCTTGGGTGTAGCTTCGAAAAAGGTCTTGCGGGTGGAGACCTTGCGGTCGATAGCGTCGACCTCGGCGCCGTTCATCCACGCGGCCAGTTCGCGCCAGCGTTCGACGCGGATGCAGCCGGAGGAGCGGGCGCGGGTGGCGCGGGCGAACAGGTTGCGCTCGTTGGTATCGTGCAGGTAGATGTTCTCGCTGCTGTCGGTCTCGAATTTCAGCAGGCCCAGCGCCGCGCGTTCACTGGCCGGCTGCACGAAGCGGTAGCCGGCGTTGCGGATTTCATCGGCGCTCAGGCCCTCCCATTCGACTGCCTTGCCGGCACGGTCCATCAGCACCAGGCCGTGGGCGCGGATCCAGGCACCGCCGGCAGCGAGGTTGGGATAGATGTCCTGCTTCAGTACAGTCGAAGGCGGGGTCCAGTCGGGGTTGAACTTGATGGCGCGGATGTTGATCACCCCCAGCGGGGTCTGGCGCTCGGGGCGGCCGACGATGGTTTTGGAAGTCAACGCGACGGCGTCGCCCGCCACCGCCTTGACCTCGAAGGCGGGGACGTTGACGACCAGATATTTGTCCGCGCCCATCTCACTTGCTTTGGCGCGGATGCCCCCCCATTCCACAATCAGCGCCTCGATGCGCGCGGCGCGCTCGGCGGCGGAGAGGGCCAGGGCGTTGTAGAGCTGGCTGTCGGCGAGG
>DATAZV010000325.1:0-1740 GCA_036271855.1 Burkholderiales bacterium | reverse complement strand
GCCGTTCATGTCGAACAGCGGCCGCTCGCCGCTGTACAGGCTTACGCGAGAGAGCACATTGGGGGTGTAGTCGCGGGCGAACTGACTGAGCTTGCCGAAATTCTCGCGCGAGTCGATCTGGATACTCGCGGTCTCGTCGGTCACCAGGTCGCGCAGCACCCGCTGAGCCAGCGACAGATCCTGGTAGAGGCAAACGGGCGCCTGTACCTTCAATGTCCGTTCCTGCATATCGCGCCACAGCTTGCGCAGGTAGGCAACGTCGGCGCCGAGGTCGGCGTCAGAGGCGGCCTCGGCCATGGTGCGCACGATGAAGCCGCCGGTCTCGCCCTCGGTCATCATCTGCTGCAGCTTGCCGCGCAGCACTTCGCGCTCGGCCTCGCTTTCGATGCGCTGCGAGATGCCGATATGCGTTTCCTGCGGCAGGTAGACCAGCATGCGCCCGGCGATCGACACCTGGGTGGAAAGCCGCGCGCCCTTGGTGCCGATCGGGTCCTTGATCACCTGCACCAGCACCGACTGGCCTTCGCGCAGGATGTGCTCGATCGGCTTCACCGGCTTGGCACCGTTGGCGGGCGTGTTGTGATGGGCGTGGCGCACTTCCCAGATGTCGGCGACGTGCAGGAAGGCCGCGCGGTCCAGCCCGATATCGATGAAGGCGGACTGCATGCCCGGCAGCACCCGCGCCACCTTGCCCAGATAGATATTGCCCACCAGGCCGCGGCTGGCGCTGCGCTCGATGTGGATCTCCTGCACCACCCCTTGCAGCATCACCGCCACCCGGGTTTCCTGCGGCGTGACGTTGATCAGTATGTCTTCAGTCATGGTCTCATTGTGTCACAGGCACTGCTTCACCTCTTGCCGGCTGTTACGCGGCGAACTTGCGGATCAGCACTCCCGGCCGCCCGGCGTCCGCACGCAAGCCGTTTTCATCGGCCACGCGCACGCCGTTGACCCAGACGCCATGCACCCCAGCGGCGTCGGTGTGCAGTCGCGGCGCGCCGCCAGGCAGATCGAACACCCGGCGCTTCGGGCCGCGGCCCACGGTCTTGGGGTCGAACAACAGCAGGTCGGCGCTATAGCCCGGCGCCACCCGGCCGCGCGATGGCAGGCCGAACAGGTCTGCCGTGCGCGCGGTAAGCCGGTGCACCGCCGCTTCCATGCTCATCTTGCCGAGGTCGCGCGACCAGTGGCCCAGCAGGTGCAGGCCGAAGCCGGCATCGTTAAAAAAGGTCAGGTGGGCGCCGGCATCCGACAGGCTCACCAGGCTGTTGGGGTCGTTGAGCATGCGGCCCACCGCCTCTTCGTCGGAGTTGAGCAGGGTGGCGGTGAACACGGTGTTCAGGTCTTCGGCCAAGGCAAGGTCGAACATGAAGTCGAGCGGGTCGCAGCCGTTCTCACGCGCAAGATCGGCCACCGTACGTTGCTCATAAGCAGCATGCCGGGGGTCTGCCACTTCCACCACATGCACCTCGCTCCACTCGCCGTTGAACAGGCGAAACACCGCCGGCGCGGCGATTTCGGCGCGGATGCCGTCGCGAAACGCCTTCTCTCCGAGCTTGGCCTTGAACGCATCGCCCTTCAAACCCAGCGCCGGCTTCCACGCGTTCATGCCCTCGACCGGGTAGGGCGAATGCAGGGTGAAGTCCATGGTCAGCGGGCAGCACGACACCGCGCCTGCCAGCTTGTGCCCGCGCGCATTGGCCGCGCCGATTTTTTCCAGGTCGGCAAACACCGCCTGCG
>DATAZV010000324.1:0-50974 GCA_036271855.1 Burkholderiales bacterium | reverse complement strand
TCGCTGAACCTGCCGAACCAGCTACTGGAGATCGAGCTCACCGAAACCGCCGTGCTGGAGAGCTTCAACCAGGCCGCCGAGCTGATGGCCCTGATCCGCGAATACGGCGTGACCATCGCCATCGACGATTTCGGCGTCGGCTTCAATTCCATCAGCCACCTGGCGCGCCTGCCGATCTCGGCGGTGAAAATCGACGCCAGCTTCGTCGGCCGCCTGGAGCATTCTGAAGTCGACCGCAAGATCGTCGCCGCGCTGATCCGCCTGTCCCATGACCTCGGCATGAAAACCGTGGCTGAAGGCGTGGAAACCATGCCGCAGGCGCAGTTTCTGCTGGAGCAGCAATGCCAGCTGCTGCAGGGATTTTTCTTCGGCCGCCCGGTGCCGCAGGAAGAGTTCGTCGCCAAGCTGCCGGCGATCTGACCCCGGCTCCCGCCGGGGCGCGCCGTCCGCCGGTCCCGCGCCCGGTCTTCCTGGCTGCCGCCGCGCCGCTCATGTATCCGGCCTTTCCGCAGGCGCAACCAGGAAGGCATAAGCGCAGTGCGGTCGGCATCCCGGTTGCGCTTGGCCACCCGGATACATCCAATTCGGCTACAATGCCGTATTGATAGTAATTCTCATTTAAGTCATCGTGCGGCTGCTCCGCCGCAACCACCAGCTGTGACCACGCCCGCCCCGACTCCCACCATGCGCCTGACCGACCTGGCGCCGGGCCAGCACGCCCGGGTGACGGCGGTGCATTCGAGCGAGCATCTGGCGCATCGCCTGGCCGCGCTTGGCTTTCGCACCGGCAAGCCCTTGCAGATCGTGCGCCACGGCGCCCTCTCCGGCCCCCTGCAGGTGCGCCTGGGTACCACCGACGTGATCCTGCGCCGCTCGGAAGCGGCGCAGATCGAGGTGCTGCCGGTGCCTGAGGAAATCCCCGCCGCATGAAACGCATCGCCCTGATCGGCATGCCCAACACGGGCAAGTCGACGCTCTTCAACCGTCTCACCGGCGCTTCCGCGCGCGTGGGCAACTGGCCCGGCATCACGGTCGACCTGATGACCGCAAAAATCCTGGTCGGCGCCCACATGGCCGAATTGGTCGACCTGCCCGGCATCTACGACCTGCACGGCTACTCCGACGACGAAGCCGTGGTGCGCCAATTCCTCGAGACCACGCCCACCGACCTGGTGCTGCTGATCGTCAACACCGTGCAGATCGAGCGCCAGATGACGCTCGCCCTGCAGGTGCGCGCCTTAGGCCTGCCCTGCATGCTGCTGCTCAACATGGCGGACGAAGCGCGCAAGCTCGGCATCACGGTCGATACCGAAAAATTGTCCGCGGCGCTGGCCATGCCGGTGGCGCTGATCTCCGCCAAATACGGCGAAGGCCAGCCGGCGGCGCTGAAAAAAATCGGCCAGGCCCTGGACGTCCCGCGCGAGGCCGGTACTGCAAAACTCGATGCCCTGCTCACGCCGGAACAAATCGAGCGCGAGACCGCGCAGGCCCTGCACCAGGCCGTGCACGTGCCGGCGCGCCTGCCCGAACACCTGAGCGACAAGCTGGACCGCGTGGTGCTGCACCCCGCTTTCGGCCTGCCGCTGTTTTTCCTCTGCATGCTGCTGCTGTTCCAGGCGGTGTTTCTGCTCGGCACGCCACTGCAGGGCGCGATGACCTGGCTGTTCGACCAGGCCAAGACCTTGGTGGTCGAGCCGGTGGTCAGCCCCTTGCCGCAATTCGTCCAGGGCTTCCTGATCGACGGCCTGTGGTCGGGCCTGTCCACCGTCGCCGCTTTCGTGCCGCTGATCGTGCTGTTCTTCCTGTTCATGGCGGTGGTGGAAGACAGCGGCTATTTGTCGCGCGCCGCCTTTCTCACCGATGCGCTGATGTCGCGCCTGGGCCTGGACGGCCGCAGCTTTGTGATGATCCTGATGGGCTTCGGCTGCAACGTGCCGGCCATCATGGGCACACGGGTGATGCGCTCGCGCCCGCACCGCCTGCTGTCGATGCTGGTGATCCCGCTGTCGCTGTGCTCGGCGCGCCTGCAGGTATTCCTGTTTTTGATCGCGGCGATGTTCAGCCCGCACAACGCGCCCTGGGTGCTGTTTTCGCTCTACCTGATGAGCTTTGTCACCGCCATTCTGACCGCGCTGATTTTCAAGAAGAGGTATCACAGCACCGAGCCCTTCGTGATCGAGCTGCCGCCTTACCGCATGCCCACGCCGATGCAGATCTGGCTGCGCGGCTGGCAGGAGGTGCGCCACTTTTTGCACCGGGCGACGAAGATGATCATCATCGGCGTGGTCTGCGTGTGGATCCTCACCCACGTGCCGTTCAACGCGGTGCCGGCCGGGCCGGACACCCTGGCCGGCATGCTCGGCCGCCTGCTGCAGCCCCTGCTGGCGCCGATCGGCATCGACGTCAAGCTGACGGTGGCGCTGATGTTCGGCTTCATCGCCAAGGAAATCGTCATCGGCGCCTTCGCCGTGATCTACGGCATGCAGGGAGACACCCTGGCCGCCCACATGGCAACCCAAATGGACTGGACGCAGGCAGTGAGCTTCATGCTCTTCACCCTGATCTACACGCCCTGCGTCTCGACCATCGCGGCGATCCGCAGCGAGTCCAAGAGCGCGAAATTCACCCTGCTCTCGGTGGCCTGGCCGCTGGTGCTGGCGTGGATGGTCTCCTTCGTTTTCTACCAGTCGGCGCGCCACCTGCTCGGCCAATGAGGACGCCGCGATTACCTGCCGGGTAATCGCTTGTGAGCCGGGCGGCGCGCTATAGTCGCGCCATGCCTCGCGCCACCGCTTCCGCCGCTCCGACACCGGATTCCTTCGGCGACCTGCTGCGCTACTGGCGCGGCAAGCGCGGCAACTCGCAGCTTGAACTGGCCGGCGAAGCGGCGATTTCGCAGCGCCACCTGAGCTTTCTCGAATCCGGCCGCTCCCAGCCCAGCCGCGAAATGGTGCTCAAACTCGGCCTGGTGCTGGACATTCCCTTGCGCCAGCGCAACCTGATGCTCACCGCCGCCGGTTTTGCCGCCGCCTACAGCGAACGCGACCTCACCGACCCCGAACTGCGCGAGGTCAAGCGGGCGCTGGACTTCATGCTGGCGCAGGCCGAGCCTTTTCCGGTGATCGTCGTCGACCGGCTGTGGAACCTGGTGATGCGCAACGCCGCCGCCGGCGTGATGATGCAATGGCTCACCGGCGCGCCCGCCGAAGAATCCGGCGCCGCAGGCCGCGACAGCGCAGGCGAGATCAACATCGTCCGCCTGCTGCTGCACCCGCAGGGGGTGCGCGCGCATGTCGCCAACTGGCGCGAGGTGGCGGGCGACGTGGTGCACTGGATCCACCGCGAGGCGATTGCCGAAGGCCCGGCCGGCCCGGCGCATGTACTGCTGGACGAATTGTTAAAGATCGACGGCATCCCGGCCGACTGGCGCACGCCCAACCTGGAGTCGCGCGTGCTTCCCTTCCTGCCCCTGCTGCTCAATCGCGACGGCGTCGAGCTGAAACTCTTTACCACCGTCACCACCCTGGGCACGCCGCACGACGTCACCCTGCACGAACTGCGGATGGAGAGTTTTTTCCCCGCCGATGAAGCCACCGCCGCCTGGTTTCGTGCGCGGCGCAAATCAACCAAAAATAGCTGATCCGGGCTGGAGCGAGAGTTACAACATCCGTGGTGCCGGCAGAAAAATGATGGTAAATGCGGGTGTTTTTTCAAAAATCCGCGACGACGTTTGGCGAAACAACAGTAAACAACAGGTTTTTTTCGCAGTTCGCGACCGCATTCAACACAAACGTTGTGAGCCGCCGGCGCCATGCCATGCCGGCGTTTTCAACCAAGGATGGTGGAACGAAGATGCGCCCGGCCTGAAACACGGGCCGGGAATCAGCGGCAAAAAACAAATCCGGTATTCCAACTCATGCGACGCGTATTGGAAACCAAGATACACGCATCCATCAACCAAGTGTGGTTGATTTTCGCATTGCAGGGATGTAGCCGCGGCGCCGCCCAAGCAGCGCCGCAGGCAGGGCTTACTCGGGCTCGACGCCCGCGGACTTGAGGATCTTGCCCATCTCGGGCGCTTCGGCCCTGGCGCGGGCGATCACGTCTTCCGGCTTCGACGTCGCGGTAGCGATGCCCAGGCCGAGGTAACGGTCCTGCACGTCCTTCATCTGCAGCACCTTCGCCAGGTCGTCGTGCAGGCGGTTGATGATCGCAGGCGGCGTGCCCTTGGGCGCCAGCACCGCCCACCAGCCCTGCGGCATCGGCTTGGAGACGCCGGCCTCGACGAAAGTCGGCACGTCCGGCAGGATCGGCGAGCGCTTTTCGGTGGTGACGGCCAGCGCGCGCAGGTTGCCGCCCTTGATCTGCGGCACCGCCGGGACCATGTCGGAAAACACGATGTCGACCTGGCCGGCAACCAGGTCGGTGACGGCCTGGATGGTGCCTTTGTAAGGGACGTGGACGATGTTCACGCCGGTGATCGACTTGAACACCTCGCCCAACACGTGCGCCGGAGTGCCGCGCCCGCCGGAGCCGAAGTTGAGCGTGCCGGGTTTTGCTTTGGCCAGGGCGATCAGCTCGTTCAGGCTTTTCGCCGGCACCTTTGGGTTGACCACCACCACGCTGCCGGCGGTGGCGACGATCGAAATCGGCGCGTAATCGTTGAACGGGTCGAAGCCCAGGCGCTTGTACAAAAATTGATTCGTATTGAGCGCCGGATTGGCGGTGAGCACCAGGGTGTAGCCGTCGGGCGCCGACTTGGCAGCCAGTTCCTGGCCGATGTTGCCGCCGGCGCCGGGATGGTTTTCCACCGCGAGGGGCTGGCCCAGGGTTTCGCCGAGCTTTTGCGCCAGCACCCGCGCCAGCACGTCGGTGGTGCCGCCGGGCGGGTAGGGCGCGATGAACTTGATCGGCTTGGTCGGGTAGTTCTGCGCCAGCACGGGGGCGGCGCACAGGGTCAGCGCAGCGCCCAGCGTGACACCCAGCGCTACGCCGAGGGAGCGGAATTCGAAGGCCATCTTTGTCTCTTCCCAGTGGGTTCTGAAAGCGGGTTCCAAAAGCCCGCGAAGCTTACCCGAAAACGCCGGAAAATCCGCCTTTTTGCGCTGATGGGCGGCATCACCCGATGCCCGGCCGGGTTGCAGCCGAAGCGGCCGCCATGCGTTTGCGCCTTCAGGCCGGCGGCTTGCGAAAGCGCAGCATCAGGGTCGCGGCCCATAGCGCGATGCCGATGCCGAACAGGCCCATTACCCAGGCGAAGCCGCCGTTGTCCAGATGCTGCGCGGCGGCGTCGCCCGCGTTGGCGGCAACCACCAGGCGGTGCACCCCGGACATCAGCAGCAGGAGCAGGCAGCCGAGCCAGAAGCCGTGGCCGCTGAGAAAGGCCAGGCTTTGCGCGCGGCGCTCCGGCGCCATCCAGTAGTTCTTGTACGGCAGGTTGACCCGGGTGGGGATCAGCGCCGGCAGCACGGCGACGATCAGCGCGGTGCCCAGCGGCACGCCGAGGCCGAATTCAAGCAGGAACTGGCGATAGCCCTCGCGCGTCATGAAGCCGTTGGCGCTGCCGTCGGCGGCGAAATGCACCGCCACGCGCTCCGGCATGAGGCCGCTGCCGGAGAAAAAATACGCCGCTGTCGCCAGCAGCAAAATGACAAAAACCAGTACCGGCAACCAGAGCTTCATGACCGCCTCCCAGCGGGTAATCTTCGCGCCAGCATACGCCTGGAGCGGCGCGCTTGCAGGCCCGCCGCGGCGCACGCGTCGCCGGTATGCAAAATGATCTGCGCTAGAATCGGCCCACGGGTGCGCAGGACCCGGCGGCCTTGTCGACGCCCAGCCGGGCCGGCATGGCCCGACAATCACCACGCCCCGCCCATGCTCCGTTCGCTGTTCAAGACGCTGAAGACACCCGAGGAACCGGCCGCGCCGCCCGCTGCCGTGCCGCCGCCGGCGGAGGCGCCCGCCATGCCCGCCTACACGCTGACCCAGTCGGCAGCCGTGGTGACGGCGGTGCAAGCGGCTGCCGCGCGCGTGGAGGCGGTGACCCACGACACCTTGGCCGCGGCGCTGGCGCGCGCGCGCGCCGACCATCTGGCGGCACCGGACGATCTCGAAGCGCTGCTGACTCTCGCCGGCCTGCTGCTCACCGACGACCCGGTGCGGGCAAGCGAACTGTATGCGCACGCGGTGGCGCTGCACCCGGCCTCGGCGCTGCTGCTGTATCCGCTCGCGCAGTCGCTGCAGCGCCTGCAGCGCAACGAGGAAGCGATCGCGGCCATGCGCCTGGTGGTGGCGGCCGAGCCGGAGATTCCCACCTATCGCTATGCCCTGTCGATGCTGCTGTTTCTCGGCGGCCATTACCGCGAGGGCTTTTTTCATTTTCGCGCCCGCAACAATGCGCAGGAGCAGCAGCAAAAGCATCCCTGGCTCAACGCCATTCCGGCCTGGGGCGGCGAGTCCCTGGCCGGGCGCCGCCTGCTGGTGTGGACCGACTGGGGCGGCCTGGGCGACGAGCTGCTGTTCGCGCGCTATATCGCGGAAGTGCAGCGGCGCTTCCAGCCGGCGGCGCTGTATGTCAGTTGCTCGGCGCAGGACCGGCGCCTGTTCGCCAACATCGAGGGCGTGACCGAAGCGTTTGCCGACGGCGGGGTGTTTGCCGTGGACTGCCATGCGGCGCTGCTCGACCTGCCGTGCATTTTCGGCACCGAGCTGGCGAGCATTCCGGCGCCCGTGCCCTATTTGCGTCCCGACCCCGCCGATGTCGCGCGCTGGGCGGCGCGCCTGCAGGGCATGCACGGCCTCAAGGTGGGCCTGTGCTGGAGCTCGGGCTTCTGGAGCAACGACGCGCAGTTCGTCGCTTCGCGCATGAACAAATCGCTTTCCCTGGAATTGCTGGCGCCGCTGTGCGGCATCGAGGGCGTGACCCTGATCAGCCTGCAAAAGGGCGGCGCCCTGCCGCAGCTGGCGGCTTCCGGATTGCCGATCCACGACTTCGACGCCGACCTGAAGGACATGGCCGACACTGCGGCGCTGGCCGCCAACCTCGACCTGATCATCACCGTCGATACCTCGGTCTCCCACCTGGCGGGCGGGCTGAACCGGCCCACCCTGGTGCTGCTGCCGTACAGCAGCGGCAGCTTCTGGCTGATGCATACCGAGCGTTCGCCCTGGTACCCGGGCGTGCGCCTGCTGCGCCATGCCCATCCCGGCGACTGGGCCGGGGTGGCGGCGCGCGCCGCCGAATTGCTGCGCGGCTACGCCGAGCGCGGCGCGGTGGACCTGTTCGCCTAGCATGGACGAGTACGGCATCGTCCTGTTCCTCGACTTCGACGGCGTGCTGCACCCGGTGGGCGGCACGCTGCCGCATCAGCGCATGGCAAAACTGCCCTTGCTGGAAGGCCTGCTGCGCGAGCCCGGCCTGCAATCGGTGGGCATTGTCATTTCTTCCACCTGGCGCCTGATCCACACGCCGGCGCAATTGCGCAGCCTGTTCGCCCCCGACCTGCGGCGGCGGGTGCTCGGCTGCACGCCGCAACTGGAGCGCCACCAGACGCCGCAGCGGCGCCATGAAGACATCGCCGCCTGGCTGCGTATGCACCCGGAGGTGCGCGAGTGGGTGGCCCTGGACGACGACTTTCACGGCTTTCCGCCCAGCGCGCACGGGCGCACCGTGTTTACCAACGGCGACACCGGCCTGACGGCGCGCGACATCGACCTGCTGCGCGCGCGCCTGCTGGAAGCGGCGAGCGCCGCCGGATGAGGCCATGCTGAAGGCCTTGCGCTGGCTGTGGGCGCATCCGCTCTACCTCGTGTGGACCGCGCCGCTGCTATGGGCGACCAACATCACCATGGGGCGCGCGGTGGCGGCGACTTTCCCGCCGGTCACGCTTACCCTGTTGCGCTGGTTCATCGCCATCGCGGTGCTGCTGCCCTTCATCTGGCGGCGGGTGCGGGAGCAGGCGCCGATCCTGCTGCGACACTGGAAATTGATCGGCTTCACCGGCGCCCTGGGGATGGCGGGTTACAGCGCGCTGGCCTACCTGGCGCTGCGCACCACCACGGCGGCCAATGTGGCGTTCATCAACTCCATCGTGCCCCTGCTGGTGCCGCTGATCATGTTTTTCATCGCCCGCGAGCCGCTGCCGGCGCGCACTTACGCCGGCATCGCGGTGTCGTTTTGCGGCGTCGGATGGATCATCGCGCGCGGCGAGCCGGGCAATCTGGCGCACCTGTCGTTCGCGCGCGGCGATTTGATCACGCTCCTGGCGGTGGCGATGTACGCGCTGTATTCGGTGCTGATCCGCAAAAAGCCGCGCGAGCTGGACCTGCTGGTGTACCTGTTCGGCGGCATGATAGGCGCCATCGTCTCGCTATTGCCCTTCGTGGCGCTGGAACTGGCGCTGGGGGCGCATATACCCACCGACGCGAAGTCGCTGGCGGCGCTGCTTTACATCGGCGTGGTGATTTCGCTGGGCGCCTACCTGATGTGGAACTATTGCGTGGTCAGCCTGGGGCCGGGAGTGACCGGGCCGGCGTATCACCTGGTGGCGGTGTTCACGCCGATTGTCGCCTACCTGTTCCTGGGTGAAAGCCTGATGGGCTATCACTACGCGGGCATCGCGCTGATCCTCACCGGCGTGTTCGTCGCCACGCGGCCGCGGCGGGCGGCCGGGGTCAGGCCGGCCACCTGAGGCGGCGTTTCAGCCACACCTCATTTGCGTGCCGGTTTGCGCGGCAGCAGGGACGGAATGTCGATCGCCGCGCCCATTGCCTGGTAGCCCATGCGGTTGGGGTGCAGCTTGTCACCGGCGCCGCCGGTGGTACTTTCGGGCACGAAGCCGGGCTTCATGCTGCCGGTGGACGTGTCGAGGGTGACGGCGTCGAAGTCGGCGACTGCGTCGAACAGCCCGCCGGTGCGAATGAAGTCGTTCAACTGCTTGCGCTTGACGTCTTCTTCCGGGTGGCCGTGGGCACCGTTGCTGCTGCCCAGGGCCGAGGTGACGGTGGCGCCGACCACGCGCACGCCGGGGAGGCTGGCGCGCGTACGCCCGACCACGTCTTTCATGCCGGCGATCACCTGCTCGACGCTGGTGTTGCCGTTCTTGCTGAAGTCGTTGATGCCTTCGAGCCAGATCACCGCGCCGACGTTGGACAGGGTGAGCACGTCGCGCTGCAGGCGGCTGACCGCCGAGGGGCCGCCGGGAATCGGCTTTTGCGGCGTGTATTCGGGCGGCCCGGCCACCTGGTTACCGCCGATGCCGGCGTTGACGACGGCGTAACGCTCGCCGTATTGGGCGTGGATGCGCCGCGACAGCACGTCGGGCCAGCGGTCGTCGCCGTTCATGGTGGAGGCGGTGCCGTCGGTAATCGAATCGCCGAAAGCGACGATGGTGCGCGTGCCCGCGGGCATTTGCATGTCGAGGGCGTCGAGGAAATACCAGGAAGCGGTGGAGGCGGGAAAATCGGCCTCGCCTTCTTCGGCGCCGTGCGCGCCGGCGCCGGGCAGGGTGACATAGGAGGAGGTGAGCGCCTTGGCATGCCAGGTCATCGGGCCGCTTTCACCGGCGACGTGAAAACTCACCGCCAGCTTGCGGCCTGCGAGCATGTGGGCGTCGCGGGCGAAGGGCAGCGCGACGGCGTCGCTCCACGCCGATTCACCGGGGGCGACGGTGACGGCGGATTTGCCGCCGAAGCGCAAGGGCCGGTTACTGCCATGCACCAGCGCGGAGCCGGAGAGTTGCAAACCGATATACGCGCCGTCGAAGGTGACAGGCCGGGTGCCGAAGGCGTTGGACAGGCGCACCCGCGCTGACTTGCCCCAGATGTCCGGGCGCACGATCAGGCGAAAGCTCTGGTCGCGCGCGCCGGTTTCGGCGGAAGGAAAAGCCAGCTTCATGTCGGGCTGCGCCGACGGGTTGCCGATGGGATACGGGCCGTGGACCGAAGCGGCCCAGGCGGTGACCCAGTTGGGCGTGGCGGCAACAGCAGTGCCCGCAATGGACAGGGCGGCGATGGCGAGAATGGCTGCAGGCAGTGCGCGCATTTTTGTCTCCTTTGTTTTTGGCGGGGCGTATGCGCCGCTTGGTTTGCGGCGATGGTAGCACCGGCAGCGCGACGTGCGGCATGGCGCGCTGCCCGCGCGCGCCATGCCGGTGGCCCGCGCCTAGGGAACGCCGGCGAGCTTGGTGCGGATTTTGTAGATCGACGAGCGCGCGGCGATGTACAGGGTCTTGTAGTCGGGGTCGCCGAAGGCGACGTTGCCGCCGAGTTCGGGCAGCGGGATCAGCCCCAGGCGCTTGCCTTCGGGCGAGATGATCCAGACCCCGCCGGGGCCGGTGGTGTAGATGTTGCCTTTCACGTCGACCTTCATGCCGTCGGTGATGCCGGGCGCCTTGTCGTCGTTCAGGTCGATCAGCAGGCGGCCGTTTTTCACCGTGCCGTCGGGGTTGACGTCGTAGGCGTTGATGTAGCGCTTGCCGCCGCCGTTGGCGTAGAGAATTTTTTCATCCGGCGAGAACACCAGGCCGTTGGGCACCGGGATGTCGTCGATGATCTGCGTGACTTCACCGCCCTTCGGGCTGACGCGGAAAATGCCGACGGTCTGGATGCCGCGATGCGGGTCCTTGCAGCGGCCGCGCAGGCCGTCGCAGGTGTCGGTGAAGTAGATCATGCCGTCGCGCTTGACCACCACGTCGTTGGTGCCGTTGAACTGCTTGCCGTGGAAGGTGGTGGCGAGGAAGGTGCGCTTGCCGTTTTTTTCGATGCGGTCGATCGAGCGCCCGGCCCAGCTGGCGATGATCAGCCGGCCCTGGCGGTCCATGGTCAGGCCGTTGGAGCCGCTCATGAAGAATTTTTCGAACTTCGGGTCGCTGGCTTCGCGGCCGTTGTGGAATTCAAAGCCGGCGCGCCAGACGTCGGGCTTCTGGTAGCCGGCTTTTTCCAGGTAGACGCTGACTTTGCCGTCCGGCGTCCATTTGTAGACCACGTTGGCGGGAATGTCGGAAAACAGCAGGTAGCCCTGGTTCTTCTTGTCCTTTTTATTCTCCACCCAGAAGTTGCCTTCGGTGAAGCCGAAACCGGTGACCGCCATTTCAAGTTTGGCCTCGGGCGCCAGCAGGGCGTCGAGCGCGGGGTCGAGCCGGCTGATCGGCTTTTCAGATGCGGGTTCGGCGGCGGCCTGGGCGTGAACGTTTGCGGCCAGGGCCATGCAGAGTGTGGCGGCGAGCGCCGTCGCGATGCGTTTCATCATGCGCCTCCTTGTTTTGGGAACTGATTTGTCTCGGGCAGCCGTTTTGGCGTCAAGCGCTGTTGTGCGAGCTGTCCGGACAAATGGTACTCCCGCTATGCCCGGGCGCGACAGCCGCGCCTTGCTGATGCGCCGCATAGGCGAAACTACCGGCCCTATACTGCGGTCACAAATATATAACGCCACCCGTCTACTGGTTATGAGTACCAATACCTCCCTCCCCCATGTGGTGATTCTCGGCTGCGGCTTCGGCGGCCTGGCAACGGCGCGCAAGCTCGCCCACACGCCGCTGCGCATCACGATGATCGACAAGAGCAACCACCACCTGTTCCAGCCCCTGCTCTACCAGGTGGCCACCGCCGGCCTGGCGGCACCGGCGATCGCCGCGCCGGTGCGCTCGCTGCTGGCCGACCAGGCCAACGCCACCACGCTGATGGCCGATGTGCTGGCGGTGGACGCGGCACGGCGGGTGGTGACCCTGGACGACGGCAGCGAGCTGGCCTACGACTGGCTGGTGATGGCCACCGGCACCACCCACAGCTATTTCGGCAACGACGCCTGGGAGCCTTACGCGCCGGGCCTGAAGAATCTGTCGGACGCCTTCATCATCCGCAAGCGCATCCTGCTGGCCTACGAGCACGCCGAGCGCGAGCTGGATGCCGCCAAACGCGTGCCCTGGCTGACCTTCGCGGTGATCGGCGCCGGGCCGACCGGGGTGGAGCTGGCGGGCACGCTGGCCGAGATCGGCCGCCATACCCTGAAGCACGATTTCCGGCGCATCGATACCCGCCAGGTGCGCGTGGTGCTGCTCGAAGGCAACGACCGCGTGCTGGGCACCTACCCGGAAGACCTGTCGCAAAAGGCGCGCGAGCAGCTGGAGCACATCGGCGTCGAGGTGCATACCGGCAGCCGCGTCACCCACATCGACGCGCAGGGCGTGAAGTACCAGACCGCGCAGGGCGAGCAGAGCATCGCGGTGCGCACGGTGGTGTGGGCGGCCGGCGTGGCGGCTTCACCACTGGCCAAGACGCTGGGCCTGCCGGCGGAGAAATACGACCGGGCCGGGCGCGTGCTGGTCGAGCCCGACCTGACGGCGCCGGGACATGCGGAAATCTTTGTCATCGGCGACCTGGCAGGCATCCAGAGCGACGGCAAGCCGGTGCCGGGGCTGGGGGCCTCGGCCAAGCAGATGGGCTGGTGCGCAGCCGCCAACCTCAAGCGTCGGCTGAAGGGCGAGGCAACCAGGCCCTTCCACTATGACGACTACGGCACGCTATCGCCGATCGGGCGCAACGCGGCGGTGGCGGTGCTGGGCAGGTTCAAGCTTTCCGGATTCATCGCCTGGCTGATCTGGCTGTTCGCCCACATCTACTTTCTCATTGGCTTTCGCAACCGCGTGATGGTGATGATGGACTGGGCGTCGGCGTATTTCAGCTTCACCCGTGCGGCGCGCATCGTCGCCGGCGGCGACGACCCGGCGCCGGAGGATGGCGCTTAGTACAGCTCGCCGGCGATGCGCAGGGGCAGCTCGCGGTCGTATGTTGCGCCGTCGAAGCGCTGCTGCGTCAGGTCGGAGAGAATCTGGCCGTTGCTTGGAAAACGCTTGCGCTCGGCTTGCACCGCGGGGTCCCACAGGCGCGAACGCAGGATGGCGCGCGAGCACTGGAAGTAGACCGTCTCGACCGCGACCACCAGCACGCATTTCGGCACCTTTCCCTCGTGGGCGAAGGAAGCCAGCAGTTCGGGATCGACCGACACTTTGGCCCGGCCGTTGACGCGAAAGGTTTCGCCCAGGCCGGGAATCAGGAACAGCAGGGCGACGCGCGGGTCATGCATCAGGTTGCGCAGGCTGTCGATACGGTTGTTGCCGCGCCTGTCCGGAATCATCAGGGTCTTTTCATCGACCACCCGCACGAAGCCCGGGGCGTCGCCGCGCGGCGAGCAGTCCATGCCTTCGGGGCCATAAGTGGCAAGGGCGAAAAACGGCGCGGCTTCGATGAACTGGCGGTAGTGCGCGGTGATGACCGGCGTTTCCTTGGCGATCGAGGCTCCCTTCGCCTCGCCGTACAAGGCCTGGAGTTGCTCCAGGTTATTGACGATGAACTCGTCGCGCAAGGCTGCGCTTGGGGTGCTCACGGCTTTTTCCTCGGGTCCTCATTTTCCTTAACGAGGACCTCATGATGGGCTCAGGAGGGCATTCTACGCCTGGCCCGATGCAATGCCTGCGCTGACCGATGCGCCGCGCACGCCGGAGGCGGCTTCAGGTCAGCGGCAGCATCACGTGCTGGCGAAATGCCGGGCGCGCGGCCAGGCGCTCGTACCAGGCGCGCAGGTGCGGCAGCTCGGCGCGCTCTATCGGCATGCCATACCAGCGATAGGTGAAGCAGCCGAGCGGAATGTCGCCCATGGTGAGCGTGTCGCCGCAGAGGTAGGGGCGGCCGTCTGCCAGTAGCGCGTCGAGCACGCCGGCCAGCTTGTCCATTTCCTTGCGGTAGCCTTCGAGCGCTGCGGAATCGCGCTTTTCCGCCGGGGTGCGGATCAGACCCCAGAACAGCGGGGTCATCACCGGGGCGATGGTGGTGGTGCACCAGTCCATCCAGCGGTCGGCATCGGCGCGCGTGCGCGCATCGGCCGGGTGAAACGCGCCGGCGCTGTGTTTGGCGGCAAGGTAGCGCACCACAGCGTTCGATTCCCAGAGGATGAAGCCGTCGTCGTCGATGGTCGGCACGCGGCCGTTCGGGTTCATCGCGCGGTACCAGTCTTCGTTGACCGCGCCGAAGTGCAGGCCGGCGTCGGTGCGCTCGAAAGGCAGCTTCAGCTCGGCCAGCAGCCACATGACCTTTTGCACGTTGATCGAATTGACCCGGCCCCAGATTTTCAGCATTGCGTCTCCGTGTTGCGTTTTTGGTTGATGTGTCGTACTTCTTTTTGCTACTTGTGCGAGCCGTTGCCCCAGAGCGCGCGCCAGCCCGCCGGGCCCAGGCGCTTCAGGGTCTCGATGTTGTTTTCGTAGATGGCGTCGGTGTCGGGCATCGCCTCCACCGCGCGCTCGATGCTTTCCTCGCGCAGCAGGTGCAGCGTGGGATAGGGCGAGCGGTTGCTGTAGTTTTCGATGTCTTCCGGTGCGGTGCCGGCGAACTGGTATTGCGGGTGGAAGCTCGCCACCTGCAGCTCGCCGGTATAGCCCAGCGCCTCGATGGTGGCGTCGGCAATGTCGAGAAAATCGTTGTAGTCGAGAAAGTCGCCCATCACCCGAGGGTGGATCAGCAGGGTGGTCTCGGATTGCGCGGGGTCGGCTTCCATCAGGGTGTTGATCTCGCGCGCCAGGTCGGCCACCAGCGCATCGGCGTCGCTCGCGGCGCTGACGCTGTAGCGGATGCGCTCGTCAAGAAATACGGCGCGGGCGAACGGGCAGAGGTTCAGGCCGACCACTGCTTTTTCCACCCAGGCACGGGTCGCCGCGACGGCTGCTTCGTCGCTGGGGTCTTCGCTTTGCATCGCCACTCCGTTATTCATCGCAGGCGCCATTGTCCCGCATTCCATGGGGACGCTGCCGGAAGGCTAATGGCTGGAGTGTTCCTCGGCGACGGCGAACAGCGCCTGCACCTTGTGGGTGAAACGGTCCACCGTGACTTCGCTGTGCGACAGGCGGGCGATCTCGGCCATCGCACGGGCGATGCCGCGCAACTCGTTGATGCTGCGGGCAGAGGCGATCTTTTGTTCCATCGGCGCGCTTTTGTCGGCCAGCAGCTCGCGCGCGGCGTGGCTCAGGTAAGCGCGCAGGGAGCCGATGCGCTCGCCCGGCGACTGCTGCTTCAGTGCGGTATAGGTTTCCTGGGTGCCGAAGCGGGTTTGCGGGCCGCTCATGTCCGAGGTGTCGGAAGGCGGCTGCGAGACCGGCATGCTGGGAGGGTCTTCCATCACCGTGGTCTTGCCGAAAATCGCGTCGAGCTCGCCGTTCCAGCGGTCGCCGAAACGCTTGCCCAGCAGGTCGCGCAGATTGGTGCTGAGCAGGCGCAATTCGGTGGGCGAGCCGGCCCGCGCCACCTGCTTGCGCTCGCGGCTCGAACTATCCAACCCGACCTTGGAAAGCAATTCTTCCAGCCGGTGCTTGAGTTGATCTACTGATGGCATTCGGTGAAGCTTGGGCTCGACTGGTTCGCTGCATCCGCACTGGCGGAAGAGGGAAACGATTTTATCAACCTGCTGAGGGTAATAGTATTTTTACTGGAGATTTGGTGAGCCATTAGTTCCACTGGGCCACCGCATTCCCGGTTGTTGATTGCAGTAGCAGCAAATATGCCGCCAGGGCCGTCGAAATGCCGACAATCCCGAAAAAAGGCTTTATCCGAGTGGAATCAAGCGACAGCGGCCGCCGCCAGGGCCATGCGCGGCAAATCGCGACGCGCGCTGGCGTTCGGCCAAGTGGCAAACTGCGCGCATAAGTGACAACTTGCGTTACAACCACTCGAGGAAATATGACAACCCGGACGCTGAATCCGCCTCACAGGGTTACTCGTACGCGATAGTCACGGCCCGCCATCGGCGCAAGTTCTTGGACCGGGCACGGGTAGACGCGGGCCGGTGCATGAGATGCGTGCATCAGCGGCGGGACCGGCAAGGACGCGGGACCAGATCAGCCGCAATAGTTGCATTTCACCAACACCGGGGTCGGGCGTCAAACCACGATGCTTACCCATCCGGCCGAATCATGTATACACTAGCCGGTCTGGCGCGACGAAGCATGGAAATCGCGTGGCAAATCAAGTCGTTAATATGGCTTTCTCGCCTGCGCCGGGAGGTTCGCGCCGGCCAGCCAGACAAGCGGTCTGTCCATGCGATAATGTGACATACCCATGTCGCAGCGTCAGAACGGCAGTTCGGTACAAATCGGGAGGCGTCGGCCGCATCCGGCATGCGGCGGCGCTTGAAAGTAGTGGGAGTCGGGCCTGCGCTCAAGGCGCGTGGCACGGTGAGGGTTCGGGGGAGCGGTGAACAGCGTCAATCTGGTCGAAAGGTTCCAGCTATACAGCTCGTGGCGGTTCGCTGTCGGCCAGGCCGTGACGCGCTATCGCGACTGGATCAGCGAGGCCGGGCTGATCGATACCGCCTCGGCTTCACGGATCAACCGCGTGCTCGAGCGCCTGGCTGAAGACAAGCTGTCGATCGCCTTTGTCGCCGAATTTTCGCGCGGCAAGTCGGAGCTGATCAACGCCATCTTTTTCGCCGACTACGGCCGGCGCATCCTGCCTTCCTCCGCCGGGCGCACCACCATGTGCCCGACCGAGCTGATGTACACCGAGGGCGAGAGCCCGGAGCTGCGCCTGCTGCCGATCGAGACCCGCGCCAAGACCGCCAGTGTTTCCGAATATAAGCAGTACCCCGAAGAATGGGTCACCCATCCGCTGGACACCAGCTCGGGCGACGCCATGCTGGCCGCCTTCAAGCACGTCAGCCAGGTCAAGCGCGTGTCGGTGGAAACGGCCAAGGAACTGGCGCTGTTCGACGAAAAGGACCCGGACCAGCAAAGCTCGGTCGGCCCGGACGGCCTGCTGGAAATCCCCAGCTGGCGCCATGCGGTGATCAACTTTCCGCACCCGCTCCTGGCGCAGGGCCTGGTGATCCTCGACACCCCGGGCTTGAACGCGATCGGCTCCGAGCCGGAACTGACGTTGAACCTGATTCCCTCCGCGCACGCCGTGCTGTTCGTGCTGGCGGCCGACACCGGCGTGACCAAGTCGGACATCCAGGTGTGGCGCGAGCACATCGGCGGCGGTGAAGCGACCAAGCGCGCGCGCATGGTGGTGCTCAACAAGATCGACGGCCTGTGGGACGAGCTGAAGACCCAGGTGGAGATCGACGCCGAGATCGACAAGCAGGCCGGCCAGGTCGCCTCGATGCTGGCGCTGGACGTGAAAAACGTGTTTCCCATCTCGGCGCAAAAAGGCCTGGTGGCGAAGGTGCACAGCGACCCCAAGCTGCTGGCCAAGAGCCGCCTGCCGCGCCTGGAAGCGGCGCTGTCGGAGGAATTGATTCCCGCCAAGCAGGACATCGTGCGCGACTTCGTCGCCGGCGAAATGCGCGACGTGGTCGCCTCCAGCCAGTCGCTGCTGGCCTCGCGCATGAACAACGTCAAGGACCAGTTGCGCGAACTGGAAGACCTGCAGGGCAAGAACGAGGACGTGATGCAGCACATGCTGCAACGCGTGCGCACCGAGAAAGAGACGTTCGAGAAAAGCCTGCTGCAGTTCGCCGCCACCCGCAGCGTGCTGGCGCGCAGCACCAACACCCTGTTCCGCCACCTCGGGATGGAAGCCTACCGCGACGAGGTCAAGGCGACCCACGGGGCGATCGACGGCGCCGCCTTTTCCGCGGGCGTGCTGGAAGCGATGCGGCGTTTTTTCAAGGACAACCGCGAGCTGTTCGAGCAGACCAACACGGTGGTGGCTGAAATCACCACCATGATGCAGGCGATGTACAAGAAGTTCGGCGGCGAGTTCGGCCTGCGCCTGGCGGCGCCGGCGCAGTTCTCCATGCTGCGCTACCTGAAGGAAGTCGACCGCGTCGAGGAAAGCTTCACCAAGCGTTTCGGCGCCATGAGCATGATCACCGAATACAAGCGCGGCATCGCGACGCGCTTTTTCGGCGTCGTCGCCTCGCGCATCCAGAGCGCCTTCGAAGTCGCCAACCGCGACGCCGAAGCCTGGCTGAAGGCGGTGATGAACCCGCTGGAGTCGCAGATCAAGGAGCGCCAGCAGCAATTGCGCCGCCGCCTGGACTCGATCAAGCGCATCCACGACGCTACCGACACCCTGGAAGACCGGGTGCAGGAACTGCACGACACCGAGAAAGACCTGACCACCCAGGTGATCGCGCTGGACCATCTGCGCGAGGAGCTCGACGCCATGCTGGCGCAGGAGATGATCAACTCGGTGGACAGCGAGCAGGGATTCGATCTCACTTTGTAGGCACGCAAAAGTACAAACCTACTTTTGCGTGGTGATTGCTCAAAAATCGCTGGCGGAGCCAGACGATTTTCTTGAGGTAAAAGCTACGAGAAAAATGGGCGCCTTTGGCGCCATTTTTTATTTGCGGCTCGTGATTTTTTTAGCTCGCGGCTTATGCGGTTTTGCCTGTGAGCTTCAGGTACTTCTCGTAGAGTTGTTCGTGGGTTTCGGCGAACGCGGGATTGAGGGGGATGCAATCCACCGGGCACACCTGCTGGCATTGCGGCTCGTCGTAGTGGCCGACGCACTGGGTGCATTTGTGCGGGTCGATGACGTAGATCTCCTCGCCCATGGAGATGGCGTCGTTCGGGCATTCGGGTTCGCAGACGTCGCAGTTGATGCATTCGTCCGTGATGATGAGGGCCACGCTACCGCCTCTCGCTCATTTGTTGCCCCTTATTCCTTCGGCGCCTTGGCCAGCTTTTCGTCGAGCCAGCGCTTCACCGAGGGGGAGACGAACTTGCTGACGTCGCCGCCAAGGCTGGCGATTTCGCGCACCAGGGTGGCGGAGACGAACTGGTAGTTTTCCGAGGGGGTCATGAACACGGTTTCGACTTCGGGCATCAGCTGGCGGTTCATGCCGGCGAGCTGGAATTCGTATTCGAAGTCGGAGACCGCGCGCAGGCCGCGCAGGATCACCTTGGCGCCGTGGTCCTTGACGAAGTGCACCAGCAGGCCGCGGAACTGCTCGACCTTGACGTTGGGGTAAGGCGCCAGGGCTTCGCGCGCGATCTGCAGGCGCTCGTCCAGGGTGAACAGGGGACGCTTGCTGCGGCTGTCGGCCACCGCGACGATCACCTCTTCGTAAAGCACCGAGGCGCGGCGGAACAGGTCTTCATGACCCCGCGTGAGGGGGTCGAACGTGCCGGGGTAAATCGCCTTGACCAATGCCATCGTTTTCTCTCTGCCGGCGCCTGGCGCCAGACCTGTTACATGGGAGCGCTCCCCGGCTTCTTAAAGCCCGGGCTGGTCCCACGGAGTTTAACCGCTACAAACCCGCGTCAATCAAGTGGTAATGCACCGCCCCTGCCCGGCCGCTCTTGCGCAGCTGCCAGGGCGGCGGCGGCGCCAGGGCGGCTTCGCTTTCGGCGTAAACCACGCCGCCTTCGGCCAGCACACCGGCCAGGGGCTGCCACAGCTTCGGAAACCAGTCCTGTTTGAAGGGGGGGTCGCAAAACACCACGTCAAAGCGCTGATTGTTGGATTTATCGCGCTGGTTGCATTGCAGCAAAAATTGTAACGCATCGGCGCCCAGAATATCGAGGCGGGCGCCGGCTTGCAGGGTTTGGGCCGATGCCGAGAGGCCGGCACGGGCGCGGGCGTCGCGCTCGACCATGGTCACGTGCCGGGCGTTGCGTGAGAGCGCCTCGAAGCCCAGCACGCCGCTGCCGGCGAACAAGTCCAGGCAGGTCTTGCCCGTCAGGTCCTGCCCGAGCCAGTTGAACAGGGTGCCGCGCACCCGGTCGGCGGTGGGCCGCAAGCCCGGCACGTCGGGAAAGGTGACCAGGCGGCTGCGCCACTCCCCGCCGATGATGCGGACCTTGTTCAAGGCAGGCACAACCCGGGCCGCGCGACCGCTACTGCGGCATGCCGACGACCACCGAGGCCATTGCATCCGGATGCACGCGCTTGGCGAAGTCGGCCTTCACCTCGGCCACGGTGACGCGATTGACGTTCGCCGTCCAGGTGTCGAGGTAATCCAGCGGCAGGTTGTAAAAGCCGATCACCGCCAGGTTGTCCAGCAGCTTGCGGTTGTTGTCGATCCGCAGGGGAAAGCCGCCGATCAGATTGTCCTTGGCCGCCTGCAATTCCTTGGCCGTAGGGCCGTTGGCCACATAGTCGGCCACCACGCGCTTGACGATGTCCAGGGCCTCGGGCACCTGCTCCTTTTTGGTCTGCAGGCCGATCTGGAACGGACCCTCGTCTTTCAGCGGCATGAAGTAGCTGTAGACGCTATAGGCCAGGCCGCGCTTTTCGCGCACCTCGCGCATCAGGCGCGAGACGAAGCCGCCACCGCCCAGCACATAGTTGCCGACCATCAGCGGAAAGTAATCCGGGTCGCCGCGCTTGAGCGCGGGCGCGCCGATCAGCACGTGCGCCTGGGTGGCGGGATGCGCGATGCGAATCGGCGTGATGTCCGGAGCGCCTACCGGGGGCACCACCGGCGGCGGCGCGCCGGCGGGCAATTTGGCGGTGATCTGCTCGGCAATCGCCTCGGCTTCGGCGCGCGAAATGTCGCCGATCATCGTCACCACCGCGCGCTTCGCGCTGTAGTTGTCGTGATAAAAAGCGGCGATGTCGGCGCGGGTGATCGCCGACACGCTTTGCTCGGTCGGGTCGAAAGCATAGGGATGGTTGCCGTACATCGCCTTGGAAAAGGCGCGGTCGGCGATCGAATCCGGTTTGGTTTCGGCTTCCTTCAGGCCGGCGATGCTGCGCTGTTTTTCGCGCGCCAGCACGGTCTCGGGAAAGGTCGGCGCCTGGATCACATTGGCGAACAGCTTGAGCGCCGCGTCACGCTCGGCCACCGAAGAGAGCGTGCGCAGCGACGCGCCCGCCCGGTCGTTGTCCGCCGAGGCGCCGCGCTGCGCGCCCACATCCGCAAAGCCGTTGGCGATCGACTCCTCGTCCATGCCCTCGGCCCCCAGGCCCAGCATGCCGCTGGTCATCGCCGACAACCCGCTCTTGGCCGCTGTGTCATAGCGCGCCCCCGCGTCGAAGTCAATGTTCACATCGAGCATTGGAATGCTGCGGCTCTCCACGAACAGCACCTTGGCCCCGCTCTTCGCCGTCCAGGTCTGCACCGGCAACGCCGCCTGCGCGACACCCGCCACGCATAACAGCCCCAGCATCAATATTTTGCGCATCAGCTTCATGACTTGCCGCCTTTGTTTTTTCGTTCGCTTTTTACTTTAAAAAAATCATCTGGCTCTGCCAGTGATTTTTACAAATTAGAACCAGGCAAAAGTAGGTTTTTACTCTTGCCTGCTCAATCGGAGCGCATCCCTTTCGGCGGCCCGCGCGGCTTGTCGGTGATCGGTAGGGGCGTCAGGGTGGCGATGGTCAGGGTGTCGTCGCCGAAATATTTTTTCGCCGCGGCCTGCACCTGTTCGGCGGTCACGCCCTTGAGCTTTTCCAGGATGCGGTCGATGTTCTTGTGCGAAATGCCGACCATTTCGTATTGCGCGATTTCCATCGCCTGGCCGAAGATGGAGTCGCGCTTGTACACCTGGGCCGCCACCACCTGCGCCTTGACGCGCTTGAGTTCGGCTTCGGTCACGCCCTCGTCGGCAATCTTTTTTACTTCGCCGCGCAGCGCCGCTTCCAGATCGGCCACGGTCTTGCCGTCCGCGGGCACCCCTTCGAGGGAGAACATGGTGGGGCCGCGCGAAGTGCTGTCATACCCGGCGCCGGCCTCGTGGGCGATGCGCTGCTCGCGGATCAGATTTTTGGTGATGCGCGCGCCGTCATGGCCGTCGAGCACCCCGGCCAGCACTTCCAGGGCATAGGGGTCGCTGTCCTTTTCCACATCGTTCAGTTTCGGCACTTGCCAGCCCATGATCAGGTAGGGCAACTCGGCCGGCGCCTTGACGTTGACCCGGCGGATGCCGTGCTGCTCGGGTTCGTCCTGCGGCTTGCGCGCCGGCAGCGCCTTGGTTTTGATCCCGCCGTAATATTTTTTCGCCAGTGCCACCACCTGCGCGGCCTGCACGTCGCCGATGACAATCAGCACGGCATTGTTCGGCGCGTACCAGGTGTTGTACCACTTGCGCGCGTCGGCGCCGGTCATGGTTTCCAGGTCGCGCATCCAGCCGATCACCGGATGGTGATAGGGATGCGCTTCGAAGGCCATCGCCTGAGCTGCCTCGTACAGCAGGGCGCGCGGCTGGTCGTCGGTGCGCCAGCGCCGCTCCTCCATCACCACCTTGATCTCCTTGGAGAACTCGGCGTCGGTCAGATTGAGGTTGGCCATTCGGTCGGACTCGAGCTTCATCACCAGTTCGAGTTTCGACTTGTGGATCTGCTGGAAATAGGCCGTGTAGTCGCGGTTGGTGAAGGCGTTCTCGCGCCCGCCGGCGGCGGCCACGCGGTTGGAAAACTCGCCCGGCGGCACCGACTTCGTACCCTTGAACATCATGTGCTCGAGAATGTGCGCCACCCCGGTGGTGCCGTTGAACTCGTCCATGCTGCCGGCGCGGTACCACACCATGTGGGCGATGGTCGGCGCCCGATGGTCTTCCTTGACGATGATCTTCAGGCCATTGGGCAGCGTGGTCTCATAGGTGCCGCCAGGCCCCGGGCTGGCCGCCGCCGGGGCGGCGGCAGAGGCCGCGTTGCACGCCAGGGCGCAAAAGGCGCCGAGGATCAGGGCCTTGAAACGGGGAAATGTTTTCATTATTCGAAGGGGTGGGAACTTGCGGAGGCCAATTTGACCATATACGGGCGGCTTAGTTTGCAAGATGCCGGATCAGCCCGCGGTCTTCCCTGTAAAATCACTGTTAAATTCTACGCGTCCGCGCCCAGATCGCCACCATGTTTTCGATGTTCAAGCCCAAGCCTCCCAAGGGGGCGGCCCCGGAAGGCGAGCCCAGCGACCAGCCCGCAGCCGTCGTGCCCGAAGCACCGGCAGCGCCTCCGGAGGACAATCCGGCCAAGCCCTCCTGGGGCGAACGCCTCAAGGCCGGGCTGTCGAAAACCCGCTTCCAGCTCAATTCGCTGTTCACCGGCATCAAGGTCGACGAGGCGCTGTTCGAGGACCTCGAAGCCGCACTGATTTCCGCCGATTGTGGCGTGCCCGCCGCACAAACCCTGATCGGGCAACTGCGCGAGCGTGCCAAGCGCGACAAGATCGAGGACGGCGAGACCCTCAGGCGCGCCCTGGCCGAGCTGATCACCGACATGCTGCGGCCGCTGGAGCGGGCGATGAAGCTGGACCGCGCCAAGCCCCTGGTGGTGATGATCAGCGGGGTCAATGGCGTCGGCAAAACCACCAGCATCGGCAAATTGGCAAAGTATTTTCAGTCGCGCGGCAAAAGCGTGCTGCTGGCCGCCGGCGACACCTTTCGCGCCGCCGCCCGCGAGCAACTCGTCACCTGGGGCGAGCGCAACAACATTGCCGTGATTACGCAGGAAAGCGGCGACGCCGCGGCAGTGATTTTCGATGCCACCCAGGCGGCGAAAGCGCGCGGCATCGACATCCTGATGGCCGACACTGCCGGGCGCCTGCCGACACAACTGAACCTGATGGAAGAGATCAAGAAGGTCAAGCGGGTGATCACCAAGGCGGATGCCACGGCACCACATGAGGTGCTGCTGGTGATCGACGCCAATACCGGGCAAAACGCGGTGGCCCAGGTGAAGGCCTTCGACGACGCACTCACGTTGACGGGTCTGGTTGTCACCAAGCTTGATGGCACCGCCAAGGGCGGCGTGCTGTGCGCGATTGCCGCCGCGCGCCCCAGGCCGGTGTATTTCATCGGCGTCGGCGAAGGCATCGAAGACTTGCGCCCGTTCAAGGCGCATGAGTTCGCCAATGCCATGCTCGGACTGGACTGATGCAAGCCCCCGCCAAGGAAAAATCGGGCGCGATGATCGAGTTTTCGGCGGTCCACAAGCGCTACCCCGGGGGCTACGAGGCGCTGAAAAATGTTTCCTTCAGCGTCGCCGAGGGTGAACTTGTTTTTCTTCTCGGCCACTCGGGTGCGGGAAAAAGCACCTTGCTGAAACTAATCCCGGTGATCGAGCGGGTCAATTCCGGCATCGTCATGGTCGGTGGGCAGAACGTGTCGAAAATGCGCAGCAGCGCGATCCCTTTCCTGCGCCGCAATGTCGGGCAGATTTTCCAGGACCAGAAGCTGCTCTACGACCGCAGCGTGTTCGACAACGTGATGCTGCCGCTGAACGTCACCGGCGTGCATCCGCGCGACGGCGCCCGCCGCGCCCGCGCCGCGCTCGACAAGGTCGGCCTGCTGCCACGCGAAAAGGCCAACCCGATCGCCCTTTCCGGCGGCGAGCAGCAGCGCCTGGCGATTGCGCGGGCCATCGTCAACCGTCCCTCGATTTTGATCGCCGATGAGCCCACCGCCAATCTCGATGCCAACTACGCCGCCGAGATCATCGACTTGTTCGCCGCTTTCAGCCAGGTCGGCGTCACCGCGCTGATCGCCACCCACGACGCCAACGCGGTGGCCCGCGCCTCTGCCAAGGTGAAGACCCGCACCATCGAGCTGCGTGCCGGCGAACTGGTGGCCGGAGCCGTCAACGGAGATGCGGCATGAAGGCCTGGCTGCGTTTGCATGGGATGGCGTTCGGCGCCACCCTGGCGCGCCTGGCGCGCACGCCCTTCGCCACCCTGCTCAACGTGCTGGTGATCGGCATCGCGCTGGCCTTGCCGGCCGGCGCTTATGCGCTACTGGTGAACCTGCAGCAGGCGGCGCGCGGCATTTCCGGCGACCCCGAGTTGTCGGTGTTCATGGCGCTGGACGCGAAAAAGGACGAGGTCGCCGCGATCGGCCCGCGCCTGAAGGCCGAGGCGCTGGTGGCGCGGGTGGATTTCAAGCCGCGCGAGGCGGCGCTGGACGAGCTGAAAAAGAATCCGGCCATGGGTGACGTGCTGGTGGCGCTGAACCAGAACCCCCTGCCGGACGCCTATGTGGTGCGCCTCTCGGTCAACGATGGCGACGCACTGGAAAAACTCGCCGCCGGTATCCGCAGCTGGCCCAAGGTGGAAACGGTGCAAATCGACTCCGCCTGGGTGCGCCGGGTGGCCGCCGCCATCGACCTCGGGCGCATGGGCGTGCTGGTGCTGGCGGGCCTGCTTTCGTTCGCGCTGCTGGCGGTCACCTTCAACACCATCCGCCTGCAAATTCTCACCCAGCGCGAGGAGATCGAAGTCTCCAAGCTACTGGGCGCCACCGACAGCACCATCCGCCGGCCGTTTTACTACTACGGCGCGTTGCTTGGTTTGCTCGGGGGCGGCGCAGCGGGGCTGATCGTCTATGCCGCGCTGCAGTTCATGAACCGCGGCGTGGCCGAGTTCTCCAAACTCTATGCCTCGGACTTTCGCCTGGAGTTTTTGCCGGCGGGCGACCTCGGCGCCATCCTGGCGTTTGCCGCGATCCTTGGCTGGATGGGGGCGTGGCTGTCGGTGACCCGGCACCTGCGCGAGTTCGAGCCGCACTAGGCCGCACGCCCTTCCCGGTTTTTCCCGCGCAAGCGGGAACCCACGCCGCTTGCGGCACCGTCGCCGGACTTACGTTCTGGATTCCCGCCTACGCGGGAACACCCCGAAGGAAGCGGCCTTGGGCCACGCCCCGAAGGAAGCGGCCTCGGGCCGTGACGGAAATACCTACTTCCCCGCCAGCAGCAACTTGATGTCGTGCACCTGGCGCTCGATCGACACCTTGGCGTCGTCGCTCGGCCCGGTGTGCTGCACGAACAGGCGCAGGCGCCCCTGCGGGTCGTAGACGTAGGAGCCGGCGGTGTGGTTCATCGAGTAGCTGCCCGGGGTCTTGCCCGGCACCTTTTCGTAAAACACCTTGAAGTCTTTCGCCGTCTGCGCGGTCGCCGCGAGGTCGCCGCGCAGGCCGATGAAGCTGGGGTCGAACGCCGGGACGTACTGCGATAGCAGGGCCTGGGTGTCGCGCTCTGGGTCGACGGTGACGAACAGCACCTGCACCTTCGCCGCGTCCGCGGGGCCGAGCTTTTGCAGCACCGTGTGCATGTCCGCCATGGTGGTGGGGCAGACGTCCGGGCACTGGGTGTAGCCGAAAAATATCGATACCACCTTGCCCTTGAAGTCGGCCAGGCTGCGCGGGCGGCCGGTCTGGTCGGTGAGGTGGAAATCGCGCGCGTATTCGACGCCGGTGATGTCGGTGTCCTTGAAGCCGTCCTGGGTACAGCCGGCCAGCAGGGCGAGCGTTAGGGCGAGAAAAGTCAGAAGGCGACGGGTCATGAGAGGAACAATACAAGGTAGTGGTCGAACAGCAGCGCGGCGAACAGCGCGGCCAGGTACCAGAGGGAATAGGCGAAGGTCTTGCGCGCGCGGGCATCGCTGTAGTCGCGGTACAAGCCCCAGGCGTGGCGGATGAAGCCGGCGCCGAGGATCAGCGCGCTGACGAGGTACAGCCAGCCGCTCATTTTGATGACGAAGGGCAGTACCGTCACCGCCGTCAGCAGAAAGGTGTAGAGCAATATCTGCAGCCGGGTGAACTCCGAGCCGTGCGTCACCGGCAACATCGGCAGGCCGGACTTCTTGTAGTCCTCGACCCGATACAGCGCCAGAGCCCAGAAGTGCGGCGGGGTCCAGACAAAAATGATCAGCACCAGCAGCGCCGACTCCGAACTCACTTCGCCGGTAACGGCGGCCCAGCCGAGCATCGGCGGCATCGCGCCCGAGAGCCCGCCGATGACGATGTTTTGCGGCGTGGTGGGTTTCAGCAGCACGGTGTAGATGAAGGCGTAGCCGAAGAAGGTGGCGATGGTCAGCCACATGGTGAGCGGGTTGACGAAGAGGTAGAGCAGCGCGCTGCCGATGGCCGCCAAGAGCAGCGCGAATACCAGCGCCTGCTTCGTGCTGAGTTCGCCGCGCGCCATCGGCCGGCCGCGGGTGCGCGCCATTTGCGCGTCGATGCGCTGCTCGATCAGGCAGTTCACCGCGAAGGCGCCGCCGGCCAATATCCAGATGCCGGCGGTGGCGGCGATCAGCACCACCGGGCGCACCATCCCCGGCGTTGCTAAAAACATGCCGATGACGGCGCAAAACACCGCCAGCATGGTGACGCGCGGCTTGGTGAGGTCGGCGAATTGGCGCACGCGGGTGCCGAAGGACGGCGCCGGTTCGCTGGCGGGGCTGGGTTGCCGGGGTTGCATCTCTGTTAGCCCGCCTGCGAAGAAAGCGGCACCCGGCGCTGTTCGATCGCACCAGGCACCGGCCGCGCTTGCGCCTGCTCATGAGTACGCATGGCGAGCCGCGAATTGAGCATGGTGAGGGTCAGTGCCAGGGCAGCGGCGCCGCCGTTGTGCGCCACCGCGATGGCCAGCGGCCAGGCGAAGAGAACGTTGGAAATACCACTGGCCAGTTGCAGCAGCAGCACCCAGTTGAGCACACGCGCGAGCTTGCGCTCGTAGCTGGCGCTCGCACCGGCGCGCTTGCAGGCGCCGCTGAACATGCCGGCGAAGGTGCCGACCACCAGGAACACCACCAGCGCCCCCATGCGGTGGGTCCAGTGGATGGCGGTGAGCGCGGCGGCGGGCAGCAGCGTGCCGTCGGGCAGCACGCCCAGGGGCCGCCACAAGGTGAAGCCCGCGGCGAAGTCGGCTTGCGGAATCACCTGCCCGTGGCACAGCGGCAGGTCGGGGCAGGCGAGCACCGCGTAGTTGGTGCTGACCCAGCCGCCGAGGGCGATTTGCATGAACAGCACGGCCAGGCATACGAGGGCGAAGACCCGGTATTTGCGCGCCAATACGGACGGCAAGGGTGCATCGACCGGTTGCAGGCGCGCCGCCAGCCAGCCGATGGCACACAGGAAGGTGATCGCCAGCAGCAGGTGGGTGGTGACAATCGCCGGCATCAGTTTCAGGGTTACGGTCCAGGCGCCGAAGGCGCCTTGCACGCAGATCAGGGCGAGCAAGGCCGCCGCGGGCCAGACCGGCGGCGCGGCGCGCATGGCCCGCCTGGCAGCGACGCGATGGACGATGGTGATGATCAGCAACGCGATGGTGAGTACGCCCACGCCGCCGGCGAGATAGCGATGCAGCATTTCTATCCACGCCTTGACCACCGTCACCGGACCGGTGGGCATGGCGGCTTCGGCGGCGGCGATGTGCGCCTGCGCGGCCACCGGGTTGGACAGGCCGTAGCAGCCGGGCCAGTCCGGGCAGCCCAGGCCCGAGTCGGTGAGCCGGGTGAAGCCGCCGAACAAAATCAGGTCGAAGGTGAGGAACAGCAGCACCCACACCAGCTTGCGGTAAACGTCGCCCTTGACCAGCACATAGGCCAGCGGGCCGCTGGCCACCAGCAGGCCGACGGCGCACAGTTGCAGGAAGGAGGTGAGATTCATGCGCCCGCCCCTAGCCGATGCCGGAATACTTGAGCAGGCGCTCAAGGTCTTTTTTCATTTTTTCCGGCACGGCGTCCTTCGGGAAGCGCAGCACCAGGTTGCCCAGCGGGTCGATCAGGTAGATATGGTCGCGTAGCGCACCGCCACTCGCGGGCGGCAGCGCGGCCAGCAGGGGCGTGCCCGCGGCGCGCAGCATGTGGGTGGCGTCGTAGGCGCGAATGACGCGCGTTTCCAGTTGCGCCTCGTCGTCGATCAGCCAGGCGAGTTCAATGCGGTCGGCGTCCTTGCCCTGGACGGCGCGTACCTGGCGCATCTTGTAGAGCTTTTCGACGCAGGCCTCGGGGCAGGCGCCGCCGTCGACCGTCAGCATCACCCACTTGCCCTTGAGGGCGGCGAAGTCGTAGGGGCGGCCGTCGAGGGTATGCAGTTGCGCGGGCGGCACCGGCTTGACCGGCATCACCAGTTCACCATAGTTGACCCGGCCCTGCGGCATGACGAAATAGTAAGTGACGTAGGAGGCGATGATCGGCGCCGCGCACACCAGCAGGATCAGGATCATCTTGATGCGTCCGGCGCGGATCACATCGCGGTAAGCGTCTTCACGCGTCTCGAGCGGCGTTGTCATGGTCTAGAAAAGTGAACAGCAGGAACAGCAGTGCCGCGAGGGCCGCCAGCGAGTACCACTGGAAGGCATAGCCGCGATGGCGCGCGGCGGTCATGCCGGTTTCCGCGGGCAGCCCGCCATTATCCGCCATGCGCGCCAGGCCCGCTGGCGCGGGGCCGGTTTCGCGCAGGATGAAATCATGCAGGTCGAGCTTGTAGGTTTGCGCGAATTTGGCCGGCGAGAGGTTTTCCCACACCTGGCCGCGATCCACGCCCTGCTCCAGCTCCATGGTGCGCTTCGGCGCGTAGTAGGCACGGCCATGCAGCACCATTTCGCCGGCCGGCGCAGGCACGCTCGCCAGGTGCGAGCGGTCGCCGGTGGCGGGCAGCAGGCCGCGGTCGACCAGCAGCCGCTTCTCCGACCCGGCCAGCTTGAAGGGGGCGATGATGGCGAAGCCCGGAACATGATTGACGATCTGGTTGTCCCAGTAAATGGTCATGCCGGGTTCGAACTGGCCGCGCGCGGATATCCGGCGGCCGTCGACTTCGTCGGGCGTCAGCGGGGCCTGGGTGATGGCCAGTTCGGCGGCGTCGCGGGTTTGCGCATGGCGCGCCTCGATCACGTCTTTTTCCAGCGCGCGCCGGCTTTGCCAGTTGCCCAGGCCGATGGTGAGCGCGATCAGCCCGGCGGCGGCGAGCGCCGGAACCAGGCTGAATTTGGGGCGGGCGCGCAGGCGCAGCGTCATGGGCTATCAGTCCGCAAAGCCGAAAGCGGGCACAATATGGGGCAAAGCAGGGGCAAAGCGGTCGCCCCATAACACCGGACATGCAGCCATGAAAATCATCGTCATCGTCATTCTCATCACCATCCTCATCAGCCTGGGTTCGGCCCTGGTATTTCTGGTCAAGGACGGCGGCAAGACCAAGCGCACAGTCAATGCCCTCACCGTACGTATCAGCCTTTCGCTGGCTTTATTCCTGTTCCTGATGTTTGGCTACTACATGGGCTGGTTCGTTCCCAACCATGTACCGCTCTAGCGAGCGCACCCAAAGTAAAAACGCCGCTACGTAGCGGCGTTTTTGCTTTTTTCGTGGCCTTTTAGGTTTGAGAATCGGGCGGCTTTGCCGTCGATTCTCAAACTGGACAAGCCGGCCAAAAGTAGGTTTGTACTTTTGGACGAACTTACAACCAGTAAACCACGATGAACAGGCCCAGCCACACCACGTCGACGAAGTGCCAGTACCAGGCGGCGGCTTCGAAGGCGAAGTGGTGGTCGGGCTTGAAGTGGCCCTTCATGCAGCGCACCAGCACCACCGTCAGCATGATCGCGCCCACCGTCACGTGAAAGCCGTGAAAGCCGGTCAGCAGGAAGAAGGTGGAACCGTAGATGCCGCTGGTCAGCTTCAGGCCCAGTTCGGTATACGCCTCGTGGTATTCAAAAGCCTGCAGGCCGAGGAAGCACACGCCCAGGAGGATGGTCAAGAACATGAACAGGTTGAGCACGCCGCGCTTGTTGTCCTTCAGCGCGTGGTGGGCGATGGTCAGGGTGACGCCGGAAGTCAGCAGCAGCAGGGTGTTGATGGCGGGAATCGGGAACGGCGACATCCTGCCGAACTTGTCGAAGGCCTCGGGGCCGGCGGTCGGCCACTGGCCGCTGAAGTCGGGCCACAGCAGCTTGTTGTCGAGGTCGGAGAGCCACGGTATGGCGATATTGCGGGCGTAGAACAGGGCGCCGAAAAAGGCGGCGAAGAACATCACTTCGGAGAAGATGAACCAGCTCATGCTCCAGCGGAAGGAAACGTCGACCTTGTGCGAATACTCACCGCCTTCCGACTCGCCGATCACCGTGCCGAACCAGCCGAACAGCATGTACACCAGCATCGCGAAGCCGAACACCACCAGCCAGGGGCCGGGCGGCAGGTCGTTGAACCAGGTGGCCGCGCCGATGGCCATGCAGAACAGGGCGAACGAGCCCTTGATCGGCCACGACGAAGGGGCGGGAATGAAATAGGCCGACTGGGTGCCGGGTGCGTGCGATGCGCTCATTAACTTCTCTCCTTGCGCCATCTTTCGAAAGATGGCGTAACCTTATTTGCCGAACCTACTTCGCAGTCAAAAACTTTACCAGAACCACCAGGCTGCCGACAAACAGCGCCGCCACAAACACCCCGGCGACTATCACCTGCACCGGCCTGATCTTCGCCACGTCGTCGGCATAACCCGAACTCTTGCGGATGCCGATGAACGACCACAGCACCGCCCGCAGCACCTGCAAGGGAGAGGCCTTCGCCTGCGGCCCATCCCCTGCTTCATTCTTCCCAGCCCCGCCTGGCTCCACTGCGCCGGGCTCCCCAGGCTCGCTCATGACGGTGCCCGCACACTGCCGGCCCCGGCTACGTCGAAAAACGTATACGACAGGGTGATGGTCTGGATCGACTGGTTGAGCTTGGGGTCGATCACGAACACCACCGGAAACTGTTTGGTCTCATGCGCCTGCAGGGTCTGCTGGGTGAAACAAAAGCACTCCAGCTTCTTGAAGTAGGCCGCCGCCTGCCTGGGCGCATAACTCGGAATCGCCTGGCCGGTGACCGCATGGTCCTCGGTGTTGGTCACCTGGTACATCACCGTGGTCAATTCGCCCGGGTGGATCGTCAGGCCGCTGGTCATCGGCTTGAACTGCCAGGCCAGGTGATTGGCGTTGGCGTCGAACTCGATGGCCACCTTGCGCGTCAAATCCACCTGCGTATTGGCCGCCGGCGCGTCCGAACCGTCCAGATTGTTGACCCCGGTCACTTCGCAAATCTTCTTGTAAAACGGCACCAGCGCAAAACCGAAACCGAACATCAACAGCGTGATCACCAGCAATTTTTTCAGCGTGTCGCGATTGTTCGCGCGCGCTTCCACGGTCTGGACAATGTCGCTCATGGCCGGTTCACCCGAGGACCCGGCGCAGGATCACGCTCAAAAAAAACAGCAGCGCGACCGAAGCCAGGATCAGTCCTGTTTTGAGGTTGCTGCGCGGGTTCTTCTGTTCCATGGCGGTCACGCTCACGCTGCCGCCGCGCACCTGCGCGGACGGCACCGAAAAATCACTTCACCTGGGGCGGGGTTTCGAAGGTGTGATACGGCGCCGGCGAGGGAATCGTCCACTCCAGGCCTTCGGCACCTTCCCACGGCTTGTCCGCCGCCTTGGCGCCACCCTTGATGCACTTGATGATGGCGGCCAGGAAAATCAGCTGCGACAGGCCGAAGCAGAAAGCGCCGATCGAAGCCACCGCGTTGAAGTCGGCGAACTGGGCAGCGTAGTCGGGAATCCGGCGCGGCATGCCGGCCAAACCCAGGAAGTGCATCGGGAAAAAGGTCAGGTTGAAGAAAATCACCGAGCACCAGAAGTGCAGCTTGCCCAGGAATTCGTCGTACATGTGGCCGGTCCACTTCGGCAGCCAGTAGTAGGTGCCGGCGAACAGCGCGAACAGCGAGCCCGCCACCAGCACGTAGTGGAAGTGCGCCACCACGTAGTAGGTGTCCTGCAGCTGGATGTCGATCGGCGTCACGGCGAGGATCAGGCCGGTGAAGCCACCCATGGTGAACACGAAAATGAAGCCCACCGCAAACAGCATCGGCGTCTCGAAGGTCATCGAGCCGCGCCACATGGTGGCGATCCAGTTGAACACCTTCACGCCCGTGGGCACGGCGATCAGCATGGTCGCGTACATGAAGAACAACTGGCCCGCCGCCGGCATGCCGGTGGTGAACATGTGGTGCGCCCAGACGATGAACGAGAGGATCGCGATCGACGAGGTGGCGTAAACCATCGAGGCGTAGCCGAACAGCGGCTTGCGCGCGAAGGCCGGGATGATCTGCGAGACGATGCCGAAGGCCGGCAGGATCATGATGTACACCTCGGGGTGGCCGAAGAACCAGAAGATGTGCTGGTACATCACCGGGTCGCCGCCGCCGGCCGCGTTGAAAAACGAGGTACCGAAGTGGCGGTCGGTCAGGGTCATGGTGATGGCGCCAGCCAGCACCGGCATCACCGCGATCAGCAGGTAGGCGGTGATCAGCCAGGTCCAGCAGAACATCGGCATCTTCATCAAGGTCATGCCGGGGGCGCGCATGTTGAGGATGGTGGTGATAATGTTGATCGAGCCCATGATGGAAGAAGCGCCCATGATGTGCAGGGCGAAAATCGCCATGTCCATGCCGATGCCCATTTGGGTCGACAGCGGTGCGTACAGGGTCCAGCCGGCGGCGGTGGCGCCGCCCGGCACGAAAAAGGAAATGATCAGCAGCAGCGCGGCCGGAATCAGCAGCCAGAACGACCAGTTGTTCATGCGCGCGAACGCCATGTCGGGCGCGCCTATCATCAGCGGGATCTGCCAGTTGGCGAAGCCGACGAAGGCCGGCATGATCGCGCCGAACACCATGATGATGCCGTGCATGGTGGTCAGCTGGTTGAAGAATTCCGGGTTGACGATCTGCAGGCCCGGCTTGAACAGCTCGGCGCGGATGGTCAGCGCCAGCATGCCGCCGGTCAGGAACATGGTGAAGGAGAACCACAGGTACAGGGTGCCGATGTCCTTGTGGTTGGTCGTCATCACCCAGCGCATGAAGCCCGAAGGCGGGCCATGGTGGTGATCGTCGTGACCGTGGGCGTGATCGTCCGCGTGATCGTCGTGACCGTGGCCGGGGAGAACTGCGCTCATGATTACCTCAACTCAAAAATATGTTCGGTTGCCGTATTGCGTGCTGCTGCCGTACTGTCGATTCGTGCTTACTGCGGCTTGGCGGTCAGCGCCGTCACCTTGGCGGCATCCCAGCCGCGCGCGGCCTTGACGTCGCTGGGCTGCACCAGCGCCACCGACGCCTTGTTGGTCCAGGTATTGCGGGTGTAGGTGACGACCGCTGCAATCTCGGTGTCGGAGAGCGTCTTGCCCATCGCCGCCATCGCGGTGCCGGTACGGCCGTACAACTCGACCGCGACCTGATTGTCCAGCGGGCCCAGCACGGTCTTGGAACCATCCAGCGGCGGGAAGGCCGGCGGCGTGCCCTTGCCATTGGCCTGGTGGCAGGCGGCGCAATTCTTCGTGTAAACGTCTTCACCCTTCTTCACCAGGTCGACCTGGGTCCAGACCTTGTTCGGGTCTTCCTGCTTGGAGGCCATTTCCTTCTTCTTGTCGGCCACCCACTTGGTGTAGTCGGCATCCGTCATCACGTGCACGACGATCGGCATGAAGCCGTGTTCCTTGCCGCACAGCTCGGCGCACTGGCCGCGGAAAATCCCGGGTTCCTTCGACTTGAACCAGGTGTCGCGCACAAAGCCGGGAATCGCGTCCTGCTTGACGCCGAAAGCCGGAATCATCCAGGCGTGGATCACGTCGTCGGCGGTGGTCAGGATGCGGATCTTCTTGTTCATCGGCACCACGACTTCGTTGTCGACTTCCAGCAGGTACTCGTTGCCGCGCTCGGCTTTGCCTTCGATCTGCGCGCGCGGGGTCGACAGGCTGGAGTAGAAGCTGATGCCCTCGCCTTCGCCCTTGATGTAGTCGTAGCCCCACTTCCACTGGTAGCCGGTGGCCTTGATGGTCAGGTCGGCGTTGGAAGTGTCCTTCATCGCGATCACGGTGCGGGTGGCGAAGCCGGCCATGCCGATGACGATGATCATCGGGATGATGGTCCAGGCGATTTCCACCGTTGTGCTCTCGTGGAAGGTCGCGGCCTTGTGGCCCTTGTCCTTGCGGTGC
Organism: Burkholderiales bacterium; assembly: GCA_036271855.1. Lineage (GTDB taxonomy): Bacteria > Pseudomonadota > Gammaproteobacteria > Burkholderiales > JAEUOS01 > JAQGMJ01. Next base: position 16,313 of record DATAZV010000324.1, on the reverse strand, counting down.
GCGTAGATCGAGTAGAACATCGCGGCGAACACCGCGATGAAGATCAGCAGGCAGACGATCAGCATGCCGGTGTGCAGATCGTAGATCTGGTCGGCGATCTCGGTCACCGGCCGCTGCAGGTTGAGCTGCAGTTCGGCGGGGCCTCCGACCATGTCGGCGGCAAACGCGCTTGCCCCGCACGCCGCGGCACCAGCCGCCACCCCCAGTTGTGCGGCCAGTTTCCGCAAGTGAGTCGATACAGCCATCATGTCCTCGTCACGCTAGTCTTGATGTTGAAATTACGCATACTTCGCGTTCCACGCTTCGCCGCCCCAACTGCGGCCGGCGCCGCGCGCAAATCCCTTTTCGCTGCCGTCCAGGCGCCAAACACCAGCAGTTGCGCCGCAGCACAAATTCCACCGCCGCAGCTTGCGCCAGAGCACCCTTTTGGGGCTCCGGCCGCGCTTCCCAACCCATCGCGGCGTCGAATTCGACTGCTTGCACAGCGCACCTTCCAGGCAAACCCCGGCCTGATTACCAAAACCGGCGGATTATATCAGCCTTCCCCGTACCCGCATTCCCAGCAAGGGTAATCGGCCCCTTAAGTGCCTTGCCATTCCCGCCGGATATGCCAAAAAAGTCACAAAAAACCATATTGCAGCGCACGATATCGCGTCTCTAGCGCTTCGCCCGGTATTCCGCCGGCGGCACGAAATTCATCACCGCCTCGCCCCCCGCCGTGCGCCGTGGCCGCCCCTTCCAGGCGTGGCCATAGATCACCTCGAAAGTCGCCGGCAGCCGCGCATCGCCACGCATCGCCCGCCGCGTCTCATAGGCCGCGCGCACCCGCTCAAGCAGGCCGCGCGACAGCAGCCCGCGCGGGCGCCCCAGCATCGCGTTCACCGAGCCGCTGTTGCGCAGGTCGGCAAACAGGCCGTCCAGCGTTTCGTAGGTAAGGGTCAGCTTTTCCATGTCCATCACCGGGGTGACGAAACCCGCGCCCACCAGCACGTCGCCGATGTCGTGCAGGTCGATGAAGCGCTTTACGTGCCAGGCCGCCTTTTGCTGCGGCGTTTGCGCCGCTTCGGCAAAGGCCTCGCGCAATTCCATCAGCGTATCCGGCCCCAGGGTGCTGAACATGAACAGGCCATCGACGGCCAGCGCCCGCTGCGCCTCGCGGATCGCCGGCTGCGGATCGTCCAGCCAGTGCAGCGCCAGGTTGGACCACACCAGGTCGAGCGCGCCGCCGGCAAACGGCAGTTGCGCCATGTCCGCCTGCACGCCGAGCGGCGGAGCAGCCTGGCGCCGCAAGCTGGCGGCCAGGCGCGCATGCCAGGGCGCAGCCGCAGGCACGGCCGCGCTAAGCATCGGCCGCGCGAAATCCAGCGCCAGCATTTGCGCGCGCGGATAACGCTCCTGCAAACCCGGCAGCGCGCCGCCGGTGGCCGAGCCTGAGTCGAGCACCCGCGCCGGGTCGATCTTGATGTACCCCAGGCGCTCCAGCATGCGCGAGCCGACTTCGCGGTGCAGCGCGTCGGCCTGGCTGAACAGGGGCGCGGCGCGGCCGAAATTACGCTTGAGCGCGGCGCGGTCGGCGTAAAAGGGTTCCGGCGCCGCGCCGCCGGGAGATTGCGCATCAGTCACGGCGCGATTGTACAACCCGCCCACGGCGCCAAATCAGGGACAATACGCACCGCCATTTCGCACCGCCGCCAGAAAAGTACCCCGCACCATGCAAGGCCTGAAACGCAAAATCGTCTACGTCACCCTGTTCGAGGCCATCGCCATCGTCTGCGCCACCTTCGGCCTGGCGCTGTTTTCCGGCAACGAACTGGGTCACTCCAGCGTGCTGGCGGCGGCCACCTCGGCCGTCGCCGTCACCTGGAACTTCGTCTATACCCATCTGTTCGAAGCCTGGGAGAAACGCCAGGTGAAGCGCGGCCGCAGCCTGGCGCGGCGCATCGCCCACACCATCGGCTTCGAAGGGGGCCTGGTCGCCCTGCTGGTGCCCCTGATCGCCTGGTGGTTTCGCATCAGCCTGATGCAGGCCCTGCTGCTCGACCTCACGCTGGTGATCTTTTTTCTCGGCTATACCTTCACTTTCGCCTGGGCCTTCGACCGCGTCTTCGGCCTGCCGGCCTCGGCGGCGCCGCGCGACCAGGCTTCCGGGCCGGCGCCGGCCGCGCCGCGCTGACAATGCCGCGGCGGGCGAATCCCGCCCATGCGTTGCCTGCAAGGCCGGCTCTGGCTATCATCCCCTCCCGGTCCCCATGGACGCGAGCAAAACGAAAATGAAAGAGACAATGAAACAGACCGACCTCAATCCGGCGCCCGCACGCCGGCGCGACTTTCTCAAAAGCGCAGGCGCTCTCGCCCTTGGCAGCGCCCTGCCGCCGGGCGCAAGCGCGCAAGGCGCCTGGCCGCAAAAGCCGATCCGCCTGGTGGTCGGCTACGCCCCCGGCGGCGTCGCCGACATCACCGCGCGCATGGTGGCCGAAAAAGTATCGGCCAAGCTCGGCCAGCAGATCGTGGTGGACAACCGCCCCGGCGCCGGCGGCATCGTTGCCGCCGACCTGGTGGCCAAGTCCGAGCCCGACGGCTACAACCTGCTGCACCTGAACCAGGGCAACGCGGTGTCCGCCGCTCTCTTTCGTACCCTGCCCTTCGACATCATCAAGGACTTCAATACGGTCTCGGCGATGGGCTATTTCACCGTCATCATCCTGGCCGACAAGGACAGCCCGGTCAACAGCGTGCAGGACCTGCTGGCGCAGGCCAAGGCCAATCCGGCCAAATTCAATATCGGCTCGGTCAGCGTAGGCAGCGGGCAGAACATGGCCGCCTCCCTGTTCAAGGCCGTCACCGGCACCCCCGCCTCGATCGTGCCGTTCAAGAGCACGCCCTCGCTGATCTCCGCGCTCAGGGGCGGCGACATCCAGGTGGCCTTCGAGATCGGCGCGCCGGTGCTGGCGATGCTCAAGCACGGCGACATCAAGGCGATCGCGGTCACCGCCGCCAGCCGCTTTCGCGGCCTGCCCGAGGTGCCGACGGTGAAGGAATCCGGCGTCGCCAACTACGACGTCATCGCCTGGAACGGTGTGGCCGCGCCGGCGAAGACGCCGCGCCCCATCATCGAACGCCTGAACCGTGAAATCAACGCCGCCATGGCCCTGCCCGATATCCGGCAGAAGTTCGCCGACTTCGGCATCGACTCGCGCGGCGGCACCCCGGAAGAATTCCACGACCTGGTGGTGTCCGAAGTGAACAAGTGGACCAAGGTCGTCGCCGAAACAAAAATGGAAAAACTGTAGCCGCGCTGACCGGCGTAAAAGACCAAAAGGGCCGCCGATCGCGGCCCTTTTTTACGCCACGGCTACCCGCGGCGTAATTGGCCGGGCGCAAGGCGCACCTGTATATTGCGCGGAACAAAAGGCGGCCCGCTACGGCGCCGCCCCGCCATCCACACCGACAAAGGCCGCTACCCGATGGACACCGCGCCCCGGCATTGGTCCTCGCGCCTGCCGTTTTACTACGGCTGGATCATCATCGCCGTCGCCTTTGTCACCATGGCCATCGCGGTCACCGCGCGCACCGCCTTCTCGCTGCTGCTGCCGCCGCTGATCGGCGAATTCGGCTGGGACCGGGGTCTGGCGGCCGGCGCCTTTTCCTTCGGCTTCCTGGTCTCGGCCATCATCAGCCCGCTGGTCGGCCGCCTGATGGACAGCCGCGGCCCGCGCGTGGTGATCGAAACCGGCGTCGTCCTGATGAGCCTGGGCATGCTGCTGGCGCCGCTGATCGAAAAGCCCTGGCAGCTCTACGCCACCCTGGGCATCCTGGTCGGCAGCGGCACCAATCTCATGACCTACACCGCGCACTCGCTGTTCCTGCCGAGCTGGTTCGTGCGCCGCCGCGGGCTGGCGATGAGCATCGCCTTCGCCGGCGCCGGGGCGGGCGCGATCATCCTGCTGCCCTGGCTGCAAGGCATCATCGTGCGCGACGGCTGGCGCGCCTCGTGTTCGGTGATGGGCCTGTTGATCCTGCTGGTGATCGGCCCACTGGCCCTGCTGGTGCGCCGCCGCCCACAAGACCTCGGTTTGCTGCCGGACGGCGACTCGCATGCCGCCGCCGAGGCCAAGCGACTGGCCTCGAACATCGCCGACCCGGCCTGGACCGCCATCGAGTGGACCCTGGCGCGGGCGCTCTCCACCGCCCGCTTCTGGTGGCTCATGCTGGCGTACTTTTGCGTCGTCTACGCCTGGTACGCGGTGCAGGTGCACCAGACCAAATACCTGACCGAGCTTGGTTTCGCCCCGCTGACGGCGGCGTGGGCGCTGGGCCTGGTCAGCGCGGTCGCCATTCCCGGGCAGATCGGCCTGGGCGCGCTGTCGGACCGCATCGGCCGCGAGTGGGTGTGGACCATCGCCTGCCTGGGTTTCGTGATCTGCTACGCCGCGCTGATCGCCATGGAACACGCGCCATCGAATGCGCTGTTGTACGCGATGGTGGTCTCGCAAGGCTTCCTCGGCTATGCGGCGGTGGCCGTGATGGGGCCGATCGCCGCCGAGATTTTCGAGGGGCCGCATTTCGGCGCCGTCTTCGGCACCCTCACCGTCGCCCTGATCGGCGGCGGCGCCGCCGGCCCCTGGGTCACCGGCGTGATCCACGACGTCACGGGCAGCTACCGTATGGCCTTCCTGCTCGCCATTGCTTGCTGCGTTGTGTCGGCGGCGGCGATCTGGATCGCCGCGCCGCGCAAGGTGCGCCTGGTGCAGGGGCGCGTCCGCGCCGCCTGAGGCAAGGCGCAATGCGCTGTCGGAATCCGCCGACAGCGCATTGCGCCGGTGCCGACAGACCCTGTTTTCGGCCGGACTTATGGTGGGCGCGGTGCTGCAACTTCGGCCGCCGGCCGCGCGCGAAAAAACGGATCCAGCCATGCAAGAAAACATCAACAGCAAGCCGCAGGACCGCCGGCGTTTTCTGAGCCTGGCTGCCGCCGGCGGCGCCGGCCTGGCAGCACTCGCCGCGCGTCCCGCCGGCGCCGAGGGCGCCAAGGAAGTGCAGGCCGCCGAAGACCTGATGCGCGAGCACGGCGTGCTGCGCCGCGCCCTGCTGGTCTACCGCGCGGCGGCCGCGCGCCTGCGCCACGACCCGCGCACCGTGCCGGCCGATGCCCTGCTGAAAACCGCGCAGATGTTCCGCTCCTTCGGCGAGGACTATCACGAGCGCAAGATCGAAGAGGTCTTCATCTTTCCGGCGGTGCGCAAGCTCAAACAGCCGGCCGCCGCCTATCCGGACGTGTTGCAGCAGCAGCACGACCGCGGCCGCGCCCTCAACGACTACGTGATGAGCGTGACCCGCAACGGCCGTATCGCCGGCGCCGCCGTGGCGCCGCTGGCGCGCGCTCTCGACGCCTTCGAGCTGATGTATGAGCACCACACGGCGCGCGAGGACACCATTGTCTTCATCGCATGGAAGGATTCGCTTTCCGACAAGGCCTACAAGGAGATGTCGGAAAAATTCGAGGACATCGAAAAGCAGACCTTCGGCCATGACGGCTTCGAGGACGCGGTACGGCAGATCAGCGCCGCCGAGTCAAGGCTCGAGCTAAGCGATATTTCCCAGTTCACCATGGCGGCGTAGCGGCATGCCGGACCGCCGCCTCGAAGCAAGGTGCCAGGCTGGCTAGGCCGGATGCGGCAGCCCCGCCAGATATCCCACCGCCGCGCTATAGCGGTTGCGGTAGTTGGCGCGAACCATCGGGTCGAGCTTGTTTACCACCTTGGCGTGCAGCCCGCCGGTGACCGCGCCGGTTTTCGGGTCGGTGTTCAACTCCCAGTCACCCGCATGCTGGAAGTTGCTCATGATGTAGGCAAAGCCGTTGACGTAGTCCACCGCGTGCAGGCCGGTGGATTCCGCGCCCGCGGGGGCGGACATGACGCGCGACAACTGGCCGCTGTCGACGTTGTAGGCCCAGAGGAAGTTGTTGACGTGCAGGCCGCTGTCTTCGCCGATGAACAGGGTGCGCAGGGCCTCGGAGAACTTGAGGTTGTCCGGATTGGCAACCTTGTCCGGGTGCGCCAGATTGCCTAGCTCGTCCGGGCTTTTCAGGTCTTCGCCGAGCAGGGCCGGAATGGCCGACATGAATACCGGCACCCAGGGGCTGTCGATGGCGGCGCCGGTTTCGTCCTTTTGCCCGCCGTCGAGTTTCAACGTATAGACCGCGCCGGCATTCGGGCCCATCACCGAGATGCCGCCGGAGCCGTTTTTCATCGGCGGCTGGATGTAGGACATCGCCAGATACGCCGTCTTGTCGCGCGCGTTGACGGTCACCCCCTCCATTTTGGTGAAGCCCATGCTGGCGCCGCGCACGGCGGCCCAGCGATGGGTTTCGAGGAAGGCCGCGGCTTTTTCCATGCCGGGGGTGAACTTCACCCAGTTGGGTTTGCCGTTGTAAGGTATTTTCGTGTAAGTCGCGTCCTTCGGATCTTCCGTCCTGGCATCGACGATTTCGCGCGCTTGCAGGCCGTCGGCCAGCGCCTTGATGTCTTCGCTGCCGGCGTGTCCCAGCTTGATCCACGACAGGTCGGCGGAGCCGCCGGCTTCCGATGTTTTTTGCGCCCATTTGGCGACGTACAAGGTCCCGCTGGAGAGGTCGCGCGCCTTGTCGGCGACGAACATGAAGAGGCCGCCGTTGGCGGCGTCGTCGCCCATCAGGGCGGTGCGCTCGTCGGGCATCACTTCGACCAGCTCATGCGAAATGCGCCCCATGCAGTAATGCTTTTTGATGCTGCCGCTGCCGTCGGCATGCACCGTCACCTCGGGGATGTGGCCGTAGTGATAGGGGTTGGCTTTTTCCGCATCGCCGAACAGGTTTTTGCTGAAGTCGCGAAAGCGCGCGTCCTTGGCGATCACGGTGGCGTCCGGCTCGTATTCTTCGCTGCCCAGGTGGGTGTTCCAGGGCGAGCGCGAGGCGCCACAGCTGATCCACACGCCGTGCACCGGCGCGGTGTCGACGTTGTGGTATTTCACCAGCGACAGGGCGCCGGTCTGCGGATTCTGGTCGAGGGTCAGCACGGCGAAGGGCGAGGGCAGCCGGGCGTACATCGAGCCGCCGCCGCTATCGCGCGTGGTGTATTCGAACTGCACCACGGCGAACACGGTATTGCCCTTGACGCCGGGCACTTTCGCGTCTTTTAGCGTCAGCAGCGAAGTGCCGTCGGGCGAGTCGGAAAAGAACTGGCGCTTGTCGGCCGCGCTTAAGTCGGCAATCGGCTTGCCGCTGATGTCGTAGTAGCCGCCCGCTAGGGTGCTGCCGCCACGGCCGTCGGGCACCATGGTGCCGGTGATGAAAAAGGTTTCGTATTGCAGCTTGTAGCTGCGTACCGCGCCCTTGCCGTGACGCACCTGCAGCGAGGAGCTGACGCTGGTGGTGGCCATCGCCGCCGGGTCGGCCAGGCTGGGCGCCGGCATCGAGGTGAAGCTGACCGACATGTCGTGCGCGGCCCCGAAGGTGGCGGCACGGGCCAGGCCGGGCAACACGCCGCCCGCCAGGGGCAGCAGCGGGACGCCGGCAATCAGTTCGAGGGCGCGGCGGCGGGGAAGGTTGATCATGCGCAGTTTCCTTGAGGTCGGGAAGGACGCATGCGAATGCAATACGTCCCGCGCGCGCGAGCTGACTTGTCCCCCGCACGGGCCTGCGAGGATGTTATGAATCTTTTGTGACAGCGGGGTTACACCATCCCGCGGATCGCATACAAATCATCCACACTTAGTTGACCGACTTGCGTATGTTAGTCACCAGGATGAACAACACCCTGGACAGATTGGTGCATGCCCGTGCGCCGCGTGCGGCTTCGAGGTCGGGGTCAAGGTCGACGCGCGCCCGAAAAAGCCCATGGCATGGGACGCTTGCCCAACACGCTTGTGGTAACCGGCAAGATATTTTCAAAAAATCACCCTCATTTATTGTCATTTCGCGCCGCATGCCCCGCATGCCGCGATGCATGAAGGCAAATCCGGTTGGCATACGTACAATGCACGTGATGTTGATCAACTATGCATTGCTTCAGGAAACAACATGACCATACTTATCGCGGGTGGCGGCATCGGCGGCATTTCCGCCGCGCTGGCGCTGGCGCAAAAGGGTTTCAAGGTGCGGGTGCTGGAGCGCGCGCCGGAATTCGGCGAAATCGGCTTCGGCATCCAGCTCGGGCCCAACGCCTTCGAGATGCTGGAGCGCCTGGGGGTGCGCGAGGCGCTGGAAGCGACCGCGTTTTTCCCCAATAACCTGGTGATGCAGGACGCCACCAACGGCCGCGAGGTGTCGCGCATCCACCTCAAGGGGGCGTTCCGCCACCAGTACAAATGGCCCTATGCGGTAATCCACCGCCGCGACCTGCACGGTGCGCTACTGGACGCCTGCCGTGACAAGCCGGAGCTGGTGTCGCTGGAAACCTCCAGCGGCCTGAAGTCTTTCAGGCAGGACGGCGGCCGGGTGCAGGTGACGCTGGACGATGGCCGCGAGGTCGAGGGCGAGATGCTGATCTGCGCCGATGGCCTGCGCTCGGCGGGCCGCCAGCAGATCATCGGCGACGGCGAGCCGCGCGTCTCCGGCCATGTGGCGCATCGCGGCGTGGTGCCGATGGACAAGGTGAGCGACACCCGCTTTGTCGACGACATGGTGATCTGGGTCGGGCCCAACCTGCACCTGGTGCAGTATCGCCTGCGCGGCGGCACCGTGCTCAACAACGTCTGCGTGATCGAGAGCGAGGAATACAAGCAGGGCCGCGCCGACTGGGGCAGCATGGATGAGGTGCGGCGCATCTTCTCCGGCATGGTGCCTTACGTGCGCGACGCCCTGGGCTTCATTTCCACCGAGCGCAGCTGGGTGATGTGCGACCGCGAGCCCACCGCCGGCTGGACCCAGGGCAATGTCACCCTGCTGGGCGACGCCGCCCACCCGACCCTGCAATACCTGGCGCAGGGCGCCTGCATGGCGATGGAAGACGGCGTGGTGCTGGCGGCGAAGATGGCTGCGCGCAACGGAGCGCCGGTCAATCAGACACTGCAGTCCTACGAGGACGCGCGCTATCTGCGCGCCGCGCGCATCACCCTCACTTCGCGCTTTTTCGGCCACGTCTGCCATGCCGGCGGCGGCGCGCGCGACCTGCGCAACCATCTGGCGGGGCAGCGCGGTCCGGAGAATTTTTTCGAGGTGGACTGGATTTACCGCGGCATCGAGGTCTAGGCCGGGGCGCGCCATCATGAGTCGCCCCGCCTATGCTTCCGACGCCCCCGGCATGCGCGGCATGCTGGGCGCCTTGCTGGCGCAAATGCGCACCCAGGACTGCTATTTCTGCGGCATGGCAAGTCCCTCGGCCCTGTGCGCACCTTGCAGCGCCGCCCTGCCGCGCCTGCCGCAGGCACGCTGCCGCTGCTGCGCCCTGCCCTCGCCGGCCGGCAACCTGTGCGGGCGCTGCCTGAGCGAAAAGCCGCATTACGATGCCACGGTGGCGGCGCTGGCCTACGGCTATCCGCTGGACGCGGCGATCCAGGCCTTCAAGTACCAGGGTCGGCTGGGCCTGGCGCGCAGCTTCGCCGCCCTGCTGGGAGAGGCGTTGAACGATGAAAACGCCGCCGTCGACCTGGTCATCGCCACGCCGCTGGCGGCGCCGCGCCTGGCCGAGCGCGGCTATAACCAGGCGCACGCGCTGGCACGCCTGCTGGCGCGGCAGCACCACCTGAAACTGGATGCGCAGGCGGTGACGCGCCACAAGCACGCGCCGCCGCAGGCCGAGCTGCCGTGGAAGGAGCGTGCGAAGAACATCCGCGGCGCCTACACGGCGGCGCGGCGCTTCGATGGCCTCTCGGTGGCGGTGGTCGACGACGTCATGACCACCGGCAGCACCCTGAACGAAATGGCCAGGACTTTGAAGAAGGCCGGCGCGGTGCGCGTCACCAACTGGGTGCTGGCGCGCACCCTGCCGGCGGCGATGGCGCCCGCGAAGGCTTAAAATCCGCTTCCTGTCCGGCCGGCGCGGCTTGAAACAGGCGCGCCGGGCGCCCATCTATCGAATTCCGCTTCAAATTCCAACAAGACGAGCAAGGCCATGACCCCGCAACCAAACGCCCCCGCAGCGACCACCAGCAACGCCACCACGGACGTCACTACAGCGACCTTCGAGACGGAGGTGATCGAGGCGTCGATGCACCAGCCGGTGGTGATCGACTTCTGGGCCCCCTGGTGCGGCCCCTGCCGCGCCCTCACCCCTATCCTGGAAAAGCTGGCGGGGGAATACGCCGGCAAGGTCAAGGTGGTGAAGATCAATTCGGACGAAAACCAGGAAATCGCCGCCGCCTTCCGGGTGCGCAGCATTCCCTACGTCGCCGCCCTGGTTGGCGGCCAGTTGGCCGACCAGTTCCTGGGCGTGCAGCCGGAGCCGCAGATTCGCGCGTTTTTCGACAAGGTGCTGGGAATGTTCGCCCAGGCGATGCCGGAAGCCGCCGCCGCCCTGGAAAACCAGGCGCCGCCTGCCGCCCCGCTGACCCCGGCCGATGCCAAGCGCCAGGAAGCCGCGTACAAGGTGCAAAACGGCGACCTCGATGGCGCCATCGATGCGCTCAAGGCCGCGCTGGCCCTGGACCCCGGCTCGATGGGCGCGCGCATGGACCTGGCCGAACTGGAACTGGCGGCCGACCGCTTCGATGCCGCCAAACAGCACCTGGAAATGGTCGAGCTAAAGCCCGAGGCGCGCGAGGACGCCGCCCGGCTGGAAAGCCTGAAGGCGCGCATCGTCACGCTCGAAGCGGTGAAGGACCTGCCCGCCACCGAGGAGCTGCTGGCCAAGGTGAACGCCAACCCGAAGGACGCGCAGGCGCGCCACGACCTGGCGCAGGCGCTGATCGCCGAAGGGGATTTCGAGCAGGCGCTGGATCACCTGCTGGAGATCGTCATCACCAACCGCAAATGGAACGAGGAAGCGGCCCGTAAGGCGATGCTCAATGTGTTCGCCATGCTGGGCGGCAACGAGCAGTTTGCCGACCTGGTCTCGGCCTACCGGCGCAGGCTGGCGACGGCGCTGAACTAAAGGCGCATGGCGTGGCCGGATACGGTTACGCCAGTCCCAGCACCTTCAGTTCGCGCACCCAATCCTCGCCGTAGAAGTCTTCCCCCTTGGCGCCCAGCAGCAGCTCGTTGATGAATTCGGGCAGGGAGGCGGCAAGGAAAATGGTCTCGCCGCTTTGCACGTCGTCGGCGTAGACCGCGCCGCCTTCATCGGGCGCGTAGTGGAACAGGTTGCCGGCGTAATCGGCGGCGAATTCGACCAGGCCCTCGTTCACATGCACCTGGTCGGGCGCGTGAATCACTATTTCGTGCAGATCGCTGCCGCCCCATTCGAGCAGCAGGGTGCGATGCTCGGCGCTGAAGGCGACGCCCAGCGCCTGCTCGGCGCGGGCAATATCGGCCTCCGAAGGCGGGGGAACGATCTCGCACAGTTCCGGATCGAACAACCCGGCATCGAGGGCGCGCCTGAGTTTTTCGTAGCTCATGGTGTCGGCGCAGCGCTCTGCCCGCAGGCTGCGGCGGTGAGTTGGTAGGAGCGCAGGCGCGCGGCGTGGTCGAAGATTTGCGCGGTGACCATCAGTTCGTCGGCGCCGGTGCGGCTGGCGAATTCCTCCACGCCGCGGCGCACCTGGTCCGGGTCGCCGACTACCGAGCAGGACAGGGCGCTGGCGATCAGCGCCTTTTCCTGCACGCCGAGCTGCTCGGTATAGCCCGCGACCGGCGGCGGCAGCATGCCGGGGCGGCCGCTGCGCAAGTTGACGAAGGCTTGCTGCAGCGAGGTATAGAGCAGGCGCGCCTGCTCGTCGGTGTCGGCGGCGAACACGTTGATGCCGAGCATGACATAGGGCTTGGCAAGGAACTCCGAAGGGCGGAACAGCTGGTGATACATTTCGATGGCCTGCATCATCGCCTGCGGCGCGAAGTGGGAGGCGAAGGCATAGGGCAGGCCGAGATGGGCCGCCAGTTGCGCGCCGAACAGGGAGGAGCCGAGGATCCACACCGGCACGCGCAGGCCGGCGCCGGGCACGGCGACGATTTTCTGGCCCGGCTCGGGCGCCTCGAAGTGGTTGATCAGCTCGACCACGTCGCGCGGAAATTCGTCGGCGTCCTCCTCCAGCTTGCGGCGCAGGGCGCGCGCCGTGGTCTGGTCCGAACCCGGCGCGCGGCCCAGGCCGAGATCGATGCGCCCGGGGAACAGCGCCTCCAGGGTGCCGAACTGCTCCGCGATCACCAGCGGCGAATGGTTCGGCAGCATGATGCCGCCGGCGCCGACCCGTATGCTTTTGGTATGCGCCGCCACCTGCCCGATCAGCACCGAGGTAGCCGCGCTGGCAATGCCCGGCATGCCGTGGTGCTCAGCCAGCCAGTAGCGCCGGTAGCCCAGCGCCTCGGCATGCTGCGCCAGGCTGACGGTGTTGCGAAAGGATTGCGAGGCGTTGCTGCCTTGGGCAATCGGCGCGAGGTCGAGGACGGATAAGGGAATCATGAGCCGTAAGCTGGGTGCGCAGAGGCGGGATTGCAAGCGTAGGTTGCACATCTGCTTGCGGGATACCCCGGCGCGCCCTGGGGGTAATATACCCGCATGAGCACGCCAACGACGCCCCTGCCGCTGATCGCCGACCGCTTCAAGCGCATGGTCATTTCGGAGACCGCGATGCGCCTGAACGCGGCACACGGGCGGCGCAAGATGTACTCGTCTGGCGAAGTCCGAGCGGCGGTGGCCGCCGCCAGTTTTTCGGTCGGCTGGGCCGGCTGGCCGATGGCAATTTTTTGCACCGGCCCGGAGTTTGACGAATACTGTGCCGCGCATGGCATCGGCGCCGACTACGCGGCCACACGAAAAATTGCGCTGCAATTCATCGACCAGCCGCTGGCGCCTGTCGCCGCCAGGACGGGCGGCGCGGTGGCCGCGGGCGCACTGGCCGCAGGCGCGGTAGCGGCGGCCCCTTTGGGAGAAGACGACCCGAACCGCAGCGCGCTGGGCGATGTGCTTGACCTGGCCGATACCGCGCTGGATGTCGCCGATGTCGCCGGCGGCGTGTTCGACGTGCTCGGCATTTTCGACTGACGCCGAGCGGCCTGGCAGCATGCGACAATCCGCGCCTGCTGATTTGACCCGCGCGCGGCACCCGCCACCATGCTGCACATCGTCCTCTACGAACCCGAGATTCCGCCCAACACCGGCAACGTGATCCGCCTGGCGGCGAACACCGGCGCGCAGTTGCATCTGGTCGAGCCCCTGGGCTTCACGCTGGAAGACGCGCAGCTCAAGCGCGCGGGGCTGGATTATCACGAGTACGCCAGTCTGCAGGTGCATGCGAACTGGGCGGATTGTGCGAAGGTGCTCGAGGGCAAGCGCCTGTTTGCGCTGTCGACGCGCAACAGCCGGGTCTATAGCGCAATCGAATTCCGTGATGAAGACGTGTTCGTGTTCGGGCCGGAGACGCGCGGCTTGCCGGTAGAGTTGCTCGCCACCTTCGCCAACGAACACCGGCTGCGCATTCCGATGCGCCCGAACAACCGCAGCCTGAATCTTTCCAATGCGGTGGCGGTAGTGGTGCTGGAAGCCTGGCGCCAGTTGGGCTTCGCCGGCGGCGCCTGACGTTCGGAGAGCCGCGAAGCGGTGGCTCCCGCGTAACTATTCCGCGCGCTGATCGCGCGACAGCAGCGCGGACACCGCCTCGCGCGCATCGACGCCGTCGAACAGCACGGCGCAGACCGCCTCGGTGATCGGCATCTCGACGCCCAGCGTTTTCGCCAACGCCAGGGTTTCGCGCGCGGTGGGCACGCCTTCGGCGACGTGCCCGAGGTGACCCAATACATCGTCGAGCTTGCCGCCGTCGGCGATTTTTTTTCCGACAGTGCGGTTGCGCGACAGGTCTCCGGTGGCGGTGAGGATCAGGTCACCCATGCCGGTCAGGCCCATGAAGGTTTCGGTGCGTCCGCCCAGCGCGGTGCCCAGGCGCGCCATTTCGGCCAGGCCGCGGGTGATCAGGGCGGCGCGGGCGTTGTGCCCCAGGCCCAGGCCGTCGCTGATGCCGGCGGCGATCGCCATCACGTTTTTCACCGCGCCACCGACTTCGACGCCGACCAAGTCGTTGCTCGAATAGACGCGGATGTTGCCGCCGTGCAGGGTCGCGGCGGCGGAAGCGGCGAACTCCAGCGAAGGCGAAGCCAGGGTCAGCGCCACCGGCAGGCCGCGCGCCACCTCGGCGGAAAAGCTCGGGCCGGAAAGCGCCCCGCAAGTGGCATGCTCGCCCAGGGTTTCCTGCGCGACCTGGTGCGGCAGCCTGGCGGTGCCCTGCTCGAAGCCCTTGCACAGCCAGATCACCGGCACGTCCGAACGCAACGCCTTCAGGCGCTTCAGGGTTGGGCGCAGGCCCGCCACGGAAGTGGCGGCGATCACCAGTTGCGCGCGCGCCGCAAGCTCGAAATCCTCGGTGGGCTCGACTGCCTCGGGCAGGGGGATGCCGGGGAGGAACTGCTTGTTCTCGCGGTCGCGCCGCATGGCGGCAGGCAAGCCTTCCTCGCGCGCCCACAGCGTCACCGGCATGCGCCGCGCCAGCGCGCCGGCCAGGGCAGTGCCCCAGGCGCCGGCACCGAGGATGCCGACGTTCATGACAGACAAGTCATGCGCACCCTACAGGCCCCAGACCTGACTGACGCGCACATAGCCGACCACGCCATCGCGATGATGCACCTTGGCCCAGCCGGCAACCGCCGGCTCGACCAGGTCCAGGCTGACGTCCTGGGCGGCATCGAGCAGCACGCGGGCGCCGTCGTCCGGCTTGTCGCGCACCTGGGCCGCCGGCACGCTGACCACCACGGTGCGCTTGTCGGTCAAGGCCTTGCGCTCGATCCACATCAGGTCGCCGCCGCGGTCGCGCACCTTGACCCAGTTTTCGATGCTGATCACTACTTCCACCGGCATGCCCTTGGGGGCGACGAACAGCTTTTTGCCGCGGATCGCCGGCGCATCGTAAAAAATCGCCGGCTCGGCCACCGCGCGGTACTCCGCGGCCAGGGCCGGCAGCGCAGCGGCGCCGGCCAGGACGCCGGCAACGACCGCAAAGGCGGTGGCGATGGATGCAGATTTCATGGCGATCGGCTCCTCGGGCAGGCGGCGCGCCGCCTAGTGGGTGGGACTCATGATGGTGGTCGGCGCGCTAGCGCCGTCGGCGGCGGCCTGTGCCTGCTCCTGGCGCTGGGCGTAAAAGGCCTCGAAGTTGACATTCGGCAGGTGTAGCGCCGGAAAGCCGGCGCGGGTGATCAGATCGGCGACGTTGGCGCGCAGATACGGGTAGAGCACCGAAGCGCAATGGATGCCGATCAGCGGGTCGATCTGGTCCGCCGGGAAATTGCGGATCTGGAAAATCCCGCCCTGGCCGAGTTCGACCAGGAACACCACTTTGTCCTTGATTCGGGTGGTGACGGTGGCGGTGACCACCACTTCATACAGGCCTTCGGCGAAATTGTTCCCCTCGACGTTGAGCTGGGTCTCCAGGGTCGGGGCTTCCTGTTCGAGGAAAATCGCCGGCGCATGCGGAATCTCGATCGACATGTCCTTGATGTAGATCTTCTCGTAATTGAGGATCGGCTGGGTCTCGTCGACCGCGCTGGGGGCTGCGTTTTGTTCTGCCATGGAGTGCTTTCAGGAAAAGAGGCCGCGCGCATCGCGGCGGCCGGAAAAGGGAAAACCGGAGGAAGAGTCGGCGCGGCTTACGCGGCCTGGCCTTTGAGCAGCGGCTCCAGGCCGCCGGCACGGTCCAGGGCGTAGAGATCGTCGCAGCCGCCGATGTGCTGCTCGCCGATGTAGATCTGCGGCACGGTGCGGCGCCCGGTGCGCTCCATCATGATGTCGCGCTGGGCCGGATCCTGGTCGATGCGGATTTTGTCGATTTCAGTCACGCCCTTGGAGCGCAGCAATTGCTCGGCGCGGATGCAAAAGGGGCAGACGGCGGTGGCGTACATGGTGACGGCAGGCATAACAGTCCTTGAATCAGTAACAGATTGTCGGCTTCGCGGCGCCCACCGGGCGCCGACATCGGGCTACTTCGCAACCGGCAGGCCGGCCTCGCGCCAGGCGCTTAAGCCCCCCTGCAGCACGTGGACGTCGGCAAAGCCCATGTCGCGCAGCTTTTGCGCCGCGGCGCCGGCCTTCTGGCCGTTGTCGCAACTCACTATGATGGGGGCGGATTTGAGCTTTTCCAGTTCGCCCTTGCGCTCGGCGAGCACCTTCTCGGGAAAGCTCCTGGCGTTCAGGATATGG